>CAZKMO010000012.1:0-37030 GCA_964554015.1 uncultured bacterium | reverse complement strand
TAAACTTTAATTTAACTGAAAACTGGAAAATCACCTATTCGAGCAGGTATGATTTTGAAAAAGGGGAAATGATCAGTCAGGATTTGGTCTTTTATCGTGACCTGCATTGCTGGGAAGCACGATTCGTGTGGTCCCCCATCGGAATATATAAACATTTCTATTTTAAAATCAATGTTAAAGCTCCCATGCTCAGTGATATCAAGTATGAAAGAGGCACGGGCAGGCGTGCTTTATCATCACCACAATTCTTACATTATTAAATTAGAGGGGTCCCTTTTATGCCCAAACAAAAAAAAATCCAGATTGCTTTAATTTTTGGCGGTCGGTCCGTGGAGCATGAAGTGTCTCTGAGTTCTGCCCTCGGTATAATCCATAATATTGACAGAAAAAAATACAACCTGCTTCCGGTAAAAATCACCAAACAGGGTAAATGGCTACTCTATGATAAAGTTGATACCCTGCAATCCCTGGAAGATCTGAAACAAAATCCTTGTATTCAGGTGTTGGTAGGTGATACCGGCTCAGCCGGATTGATTCCTATCATTACCAAGCGGAATACTGGTTCCTCAGTTTCGACAGCGGTGATACCGGTTGATATTGTGTTTCCCCTGCTGCACGGAAGCTTTGGTGAAGATGGGACTCTGCAGGGATTATTGAAAATGGCAGATATTCCTTTTGTAGGATGTGATGTTCTGGCCTCGGCTATAGCCCTGGATAAAATTATTGCCAAGCAGCTGTTTTTCCAAAATAACATCCCCAGCCCAGATTTCATCTGGTTTCTCCGTAAATCCTGGAAAGACTCTTCTGAGACTATTATTCAGGGAATAAAAAGAGAAATTGGGTTTCCCTGTTTTATTAAGCCGGCTAATTCCGGTTCCAGTGTGGGAGTATGCAAAGTTCACCATGAAGATGAACTTCCTTCTTTGGTTAATAAAGCCTGCAGTTATGATCGGAAAATTCTAGTAGAAAAATATATTAATGCCCGAGAGCTGGAATGCAGTGTGTTAGGTAATGATACCCCTATGGCCTCTTCTATTGGAGAGATTATTCCATCCCAAGAATTTTACGATTATAAAGCAAAGTATGAAGATAATTCCACTGAACTGGTAATCCCGGCTGACATTCCCCCAAAAACAACTCAAGCCATTCAATCCCTGGCAGTACAAGCCTTTAAAACCCTTGACTGTGCAGGAATGGCCAGGGTAGACTTTCTCCTAGAGAAAAAAAGCGGCACCCTCTATGTTAATGAGATCAACACCATACCTGGATTTACTCCCATAAGCATGTATCCCAAACTTTGGGAGGAATCTGGTATTTCCTACCCAGAACTTATAAACCGATTAATTAAACTGGCCCGGGAAAGACAGACTGAACTTAGCAGTTTAAAATTTTATCGGTAAAAAACAGGTAAATAAGGAGCAGGGATGATTAAACTCTATAATCTTACCCGACACTTTGGCAATCTAACTGCGGTTGATAATGTGAATATTACTATTCCTAAGGGTCAAATCTGCGGCTATCTGGGCCCTAATGGAGCAGGGAAAACCACCACTGTTAAGATGCTCACCGGTATGCTGCCTCCTTCAGCAGGTACGGCAACCATCTGCAATTATGATATTATTAAAAATACTATGGAGGTAAAGAGACGTATCGGCTATGTACCGGAATCAGGAACCCTATATACAAGTCTTACGCCTTTCGAATATCTTCAGTTTGTGGGCAGACTGTATCATATGAGTGAAGTAATGATAGAAAAAAAGACTAAAGAATTTATTGAATTCTTCGGATTAAAATCATACATACATAAAAGAATGAATGAATTTTCCAAGGGAATGAAGCAAAAGGTGGTAATATCTGCTTCCCTGATACATAATCCTCAAGTAATATTTATGGACGAACCCCTAACCGGCCTGGATGCCAACACTGCCTTAATGCTAAAACAACTCTTACGTAATCTTACCAAAGAGGGAAAAACCATTTTTTACTGTTCCCATATTCTGGATGTGGTAGAAAATCTATGCGACCGGGTTATTATTATTTCGGAGGGTAAAATTGTTGCTGATGGTTCTGTAGATAAACTGAAATCTCTAACCAAACGTTCTTCTCTGGAAGAAGTATTCAGCCGTCTCACCCACAGTGAGGATATGGATGCAGTGGCTAAAGCATTTTCCCAAAGTATAACCAGTGATGATGGAGAGTAATGATTAACGATTCTAAACATCACCTAAGAATTGATTGGTTGCAATGGAAAACTATCTTTCTGACCAGTATCAAAATCGAATTCAGAGAAAACCAGAGAATCGGAGCGAAGCATAAAGGTAAACTCTCACCCCTGATATCCGGTCTGATTTTTTATGCCGGTATGGGACTGATTTTAGCTGCCAATCTGGTAACTAAAACCGATCCCTTTATGTACTCTATGCTCATCCTTACCTATGGTATGGTTATGAGTGGTTTTAGTATTATCTTGGAATTCGGTAATTCAATTCTTAATCCGGATGACTGGGAAATTTTAACTTATCGACCCCTTAATTCCAAAACCTATTTCCTAGCCAAACTTGCCAATTTATTATTTTATATTATTTTAATAACCTCAGCTCTGTGCTTACTTCCGGCCTTAATTGGTATTGGCGTTAAAGGAAATCAATTGTGGTTTCCTATAATCTTTTTACCAGTAGCTTATCTTGCCAATATTGCTACTGCTTCCTTGGTGGTACTCATCTATACCCTGCTTCTCCAAAAAATTAACTATCAAAAATTCAAGGATATCATTGCCTATCTGCAAATTGGATTTAGTCTTGCTCTTTTTCTCTTTTACCAAATTATCCCCCGTCTGCGCAGTGACATTTTGCTAAAAGAGGAACAGAGTCTGCAGACCTGGTTATACCTCACTCCGCCTGCCTGGTTTGCTGGAATAATAAACCTGTTCCACACCCAGGTTACTCCTATTAATGTGCATTTGGGATTGATTGGTATTTGCTGCACTGGAATAATTATTCTATTTGCCTTTAAAAAAATATCACTTCAGTATGCGGGACTGATAGCAAATATTAATGCCACTACTGTTGCCGATACCCCGGGTAAACCCAAAAAACTTCTTTTCGGGGGTGAAAATATTTTCTTAAAACTAATTCGCTCTTTTATTAAAAATCCGGAAGTGGCCGCCGGTTTTGATCTTACTATCGCCATGTGTAAAAAAGACAGATCAGTAAAAATGGGGATTTATCCTTTACTTGGTATTCCCCTTGCCTTTCTGGGATTGGCGATTTTTGAAAAAAAATTACAGGATCCACTCATTCATGGTTTATTCTTGGGTCAAGGTATAACCCTGTTTTTAATTTTCATCTTCCTGATGATGTATTCCCTCACCATGCTTATGAAATATAGTAATGATTGGGAGGCCTCCTGGATATTTCACCTTGCTCCCCTGGAATCCCCAGGCAAATTCTATCAGGGAGTTAAAACTGCTCTATTTTTCCGCTATATTTTCCCTTTTTTTATTTTATTGGGCTTTATTTATACGCTTTTTATTCCCCTTCTGCACACTCTTCATTTTTTAATTTCCCTTTTTGTGTTTTGTTTACTTTTCACTGCCCTTATCTCCTTTCAAATCAATACCTACCCTTTTTCTGAAAAAAGGCAAAAAGGAGAAAGAATGAGAAGATTTACTTTCATTATCTTTGTAGGACCAATGTTCGGGCTGTATGCTGTATTATATAACTACCTATTTAAACATATCGCTTACTGGTTAATCGGACAGATAGGAATTCTGACTTTATGGAAACTTTTTGAAAGTCTCTCTGTTAAAAAAATAGATAAAAATTTAAAAACTATTAATCCTAATAGGAAAGCATTTCCATGAAAAAAATACAATATTCTATATTTTTGTTATCTTTATTAACCCTAATCGTAATCACCTATATGCTGGTTTGTTCTCCTCCCCGGCCTTCCGCTGATCTTATTTTAAAAAACGGTACATTTTTCACAGTGAATAAAAAAAATCCCTGGGCCCAGGCTGTGGTAATCAAAAATGAACACATTCTCTATGTAGGAGAAGATAAAGAAGCCTTGAAATATGCTGATAATAATACTGACCTTATCGATCTTCAAGGTAAATTTGGCTGCCCCGGATTCAATGATGCCAATGTAAATCTTCTTACCTGCACCAGATTCAATAATGCCTTAAACTTTAGCAAAGTAAACACCATTCTTCAAATACAGCGAAAAGTGTTACATAAAATAAGAGAAAATCAAAACTTTGATGACTGGGTCATTGCCATAAAATGGGATCCAACTCAACTAAACCTTGATGACTGGCCGAATAGAAGAATATTGGATCGAATAGCTCCCTATGTCCCTATAATTCTTTTTACTGATGACGGTCATGCAGCCCTGGCTAATGCCAAAACCCTTCAAATAGCCCGAATCTGGGCCAGTACAACTGATCCCCAAGGGGGAGCCATTTTAAAAAATCCCAAAACCGGAAATACAACTGGCATATTAAAGGAAAAAGCCCTTGACCTGGTGAATCAATTCTTACCGGAAATGCCACCCGAACAAATAAGTCAAACACTGCAGGAACAATTTCAAAAGGCAATTGCCTTGGGAATTACTACTTTACAGGATAAATCATCTCCAGACATTATGCCTTTTATAAAAGATTTACAGAAACAAAAGAAAATTACCTGTAACCTTTGCCATGCCTATCCTTTAAATAATAATCTAAACGAATATTTTGAATTATGTAATAACTACGCCAACAGTAACGTTACCATTACTCCTCTAAGAATTGATATTGATGGCAGCATTAAATCCCGTACTGCCCTTTTATCCGCACCCTATTCTGATAAATCCTCAACCAAAGGTATATCAAAAATTTCCTTCGATAAACTCAACGAATTAATCATACAGGCTGATCAAAATAATTTATTAATGGAAATACATGCTGCCGGTGATGCAGCCGTGCAAAAAACCATTGAAGCATTTGAATTTATCTATGCAGTTAACGAAATAAAAAACCGCCGCTTCCGTCTGGAAGGAGTTGAAATAATACATCCTGAGATAATCGATAGATTAAAGGATTTGAATATTGTGTTTGTGATGAACCCCAATCACTGCCTGGATGCTATAGAATGGATGGATAAAAAACTTGGATTGAAGCGGACCCGGTTTGCCTATCCCTTTTCCTCTGTATATAAAAGTGGTTCTACCCTTGCCTTTGGTTCCGACTATCCTTATGGGATCTTAAATCCTCTCTATGGTATTTATACAGCTGTTACCCGAAAAGATAGTACTGGCCAACCTGCCCAGGGATGGTATCCCCAGGAACGATTAACCATACAACAAGCAATAGAAGCCTATACCCTGGGTTCCGCTAAAGCTGAGTTTAAAGAAAATATTAAGGGATCACTGGAAGCAGGAAAATTAGCAGATATGGTAATCCTTGATAAAAATATTTTACAAATTCCTTATCCAGAAATTTTAAATACTAAAGTTGTCTATACTCTGGTGAGAGGAAAAATTGTTTATAAAGATATAAAAAAATAATTAAAAAATTATACTGTTGCTTTACGTAAGGTTTTTTTCATCTTTTTGATTTGCTGGCGTACTTGCTTTAACTTTTTATGATCATGTTTTTCAATTAATTTATCTCGTTTCTTCTTTAATTCCTTGATCTGTTTTTTTATTTCCTTTTTATCAATCCCTTTTACTTCGTGGTGCTCATGTGTGACAATATTTAAAGCTTGACAAATTGCCCCCAATAAATGATCCTTATTCATCTGGGTATAACCCTTAACCGCTTCATGATCTATTTCTTTGGCAATGCTTTTCAAATCAGCAAGCGTTTTATCTTTCAATTCCTTATACGTATAAGCCATTAAATTCCTCCTCTATTTCTATGATTAATAATATAAGGAAAATTTATTTGATATGCAATCTTATTCAACAATAAAGTAATTCTTAATGTGATCGTTTACATTATAGGTCATAAAGATATTCTTTTTATTTGACAGTCGAAATAAAATTTGCATTTCTTTGGGCTTATGCTGTATCTCAGAATAAAGTACCCCGATTTTCTTTACTAAATCTTCTGCTTCGATTCGGGTAATTTGCTTCATTTTCTTCATCCTATTCCAAATTTACAATTCTTGGTTCAATATATATGACACTTAATAGGACAAAAAGGTTGCATAAAATTTTATTTTTTTTTATGATTACTGGATTACTTAAGTTGTGAACTCAATACATACATAAAGCATGCCCCTCAAAAACTTAAAAAAATCCTAAGATCCTATCCCGGTCAATGGGAAACAAATATATTATCTTTTATATAAAACCTGTATAAATATTCTTTTGCTTCAGCAGCATAATCAATCCCTATCCTTGGGGCTGATACAATACTGTGCTCTGCAATGGTGGTATAAGCATATATCCCTAAAATCCCGGTTGTAAGTGATGATTTATTATAGACGGTTGTAATACCCATGGCCTGACATAGCTTTCCCGGTCCTGAAGTGAGATTGTGTAATTCAGGTGTTTTCCTGGTTTTTTTATTGGTTCTATTATGCTGCATTTTTTCCAGACCTTTCACTGGTTCGCAGGCTCGAATCAAAACCGCTTCCCCTACACCTCTTTCCTGAGTCACGGCATTTAAACAGAAGTATAATCCATAGATCTGATAAATATAGGCTGTACCAGCCGGATAATACAATACAGAGGTCCGGTCGGTAAGGCATCCTCCATAGGTATGACAGGCTTTATCCCTCTCACCGCAGTAGGCCTCGGTTTCCACAATCATACCCGAAGTTCCATTGCCGGTGTTAACAAGCAGTTTTCCTAAAAGCTGTTTGGCAACGGTTATGGTGTCCTGCAAATAAAATTTTTCCGGGAGCTGCTTACCGATATCAAACTCCTTTGCATATTTTTATCACCCAAAGAATACATGAAATAGTGGAATACTGGTATAATTGGAAAAACTATTTCGGCTAATAAACACCCTCTCTTGTATTTCTCCCCTTCGACCAGCTCAGGATTAACCCTCGAGGGGAAAAAATTTTTTGCTGATGCCTGTGAACAATGGTTGTTGACCGCAGATCAAATCTAGTTCCGCCGTCCGAGGTCAATGCTGGCTTCTGACCACTGATTTCTGACTTCTGAAAGCTATACTTTTTCAAAAACCCAGTTACCACGATTCTCCATTACTCTATATGCAATGAAAATAACTTACAGACATCAGAACAACCTTCTAGAACGCTCAAAAATCCGCTATTTCACCCCAGCTTCCGTCCTTTACCGGAATCAGTTATTTCGTTCAGAGTTTCAGGATATACCTGTAAAAGTACCTGGTTACGAAGATACTCATTATTAAAACGTATGGCATAAGCGTTCAACAGATGAATCACTGTACTCAATGGTATTCTCTCATCTCTATATTCCTCAACTGTATTTAAAAAAAACTGTTTCTCCTCCTGGGAAAGACCATCTGATATCCAGCCAAAAGCATGGTGCAGGGTATTGATCATAGCGGTATATGTAAAAATAGTTTGGAATATGAAGTTCATTTTTTCTTCATATCGACTAATAACTTCTCTTATATTCAAATTTTCATGGTTTGCCACTATACGTCCGCATTGACGATACAGTTCCTGATTATATGCTAATAAAAGCAGTTTATGTCGGCTGTGAAAATCCACCAGTGCACCCATTTTCATTTGCTCTTTTATGGTGCGGAAACGAGCTCTGGTGTAAAGTTTGGTAAGAAAATGATCTCTGATCTGATAATTTCTCAAACGCCCTTCATCATCCACAGCTGCATCCGGTAATGTATCTGCAATCCGCTGCCCAAAAAATCCGTTTCCTCTGGTGGAAGGCGACGGCTGCTTGAAACTCTGATAAATCTTTACATCTCCTTTACCGCAGGAAGGTGAACGATTTTTCAGGATAAATCCATCTACAACATCCAGCTTAGCAAAAAAATCATCCAGAAAAGTATTCATTTCTTCTGTAAATTCTTTTCCGGTAGCTGGCTGGTAAAGAGAAAGTTTTTCCTTATTCTTTACCAAACGAATGGGATTACGAGGTACACCCAATCCGATTTCCATTTCCGGACAAATAGGAATAAAAATAACCAACTCAGTCAGTTTATTGACAAAATAATCTGATAATATCTGTTTGTTATACCGGCAGGCTTCAAAACCAAGACACTTGCTAACTACTATTACCGGTTTAGGAAAAACTTCCATACTACATTCCTTCTCTGACTTCTGACCACTGATCTCTAAACCTACTCCATCTCCGTTACCCCGGTTCCCCGACACTTCGTTTATCCTACTGTAATGACCTCTGACTACTGACCTCTAACTAGTGAAAATTACCATACACCATCCTTCTCTCCGATGGCTTCTATTCCGGTTAAAGCAAGACTCTTCTTCCAAAGAAATTCAGCGTAAAAATCAAGATCATGTTTGGGACTAAAATCAATGATTCTACGGTGTGAAATAAATGCTCCGGATATGCCATCCAAATCATCAGAGACAGCCGCATACAGAGCAGTCTTACTAATAGCGGGTAGAAAAAATTCTACCAGATTAAAAAATAATTTTATGATCACAGGTAAATTCCTTCCCAGGTTTGATTTAACTACTCCGGGATGAAAAGTATTACTGGTAACCTGCTGAGGATCCAATAAACAGGATAATTTATAGGAAAAAGCAACCTTGGCATAGGCAGCTCTCAAAGTGGCTTTTAATAAATTATAGTTGTTTCTGGAATCCAGGTCCTGAATGTCAAGCTTTCCGAATTTCAATATGGAAGGGCTTCCGGAAACGGTGATGATTCTACCGCCCTCATCTTTTTTTAATAGATCAAGGAGTAACATTGTAAGCAGAAAATGCCCCAGATAATTTACCTGAAAAGTTTTTTCCACTCCATCTGCAGTAATTTCAGCCTGTCTCTGTAAAACAGCAGCATTATTGGATAGAAGCTCAATAGAGGAATAATGCTCTTTGAGACCATGCACAAAATCATGGATACTGCTGAAGGAGGCTAAATCCAAGGTCCGAAATGCAATGTTATCATTTCCGGTTTCTCGGATTAACCTCTCAGCTGTCTTATTCCCTGTATTTTTATTTCGTCCACAGATCACAACCGTGGCACCGGATTGGGCCATGCTTCGAGCAATTCCCAATCCTACCCCAGAGGTGCTGCCAGTGATCACACAGGTCCACTGTTGAATCTTTTTTTTCATAGTGTTTTTATATTTCTCCTTATATGATCACTGTTTTCTGTAATTACCATTTTCTTTTACCCAAATCGAGGTTATCTAATAACAAAATTATTTGATATTTTAATACACCCTCTCTTTTATCTCTCCCTCCAGGGAGAGAAAGAAAAGGTGAATGGAAGGTTGTCATGATGAAATAATGGAATAATGGGCTAGAAATCTTATACTATTCCAACTCTCCACTATTCCAAACTTTTATACATTCATTCCTCAACCTTAACCTGTTTTATCTTTTGTCTTTTTTCTTTTGTTTTATTTCTATCCTCAACGACTTCTATATAAAGATTGACGATACACAATCCTCAAACGCCTTTATGTCGCAACCTCACTCCACATCAAACGCTATGCCCTGGGCCAGGGGTAACTCTTTCCCCCAATTAATAGTATTGGTCTGGCGTCTCATATAGGCTTTCCAGGCATCTGATCCCGATTCCCTTCCTCCTCCGGTCTCCTTTTCACCACCAAAGGCTCCTCCTATTTCAGCTCCGGATGTACCTATATTGACATTGGCTATACCGCAATCCGATCCGATATGAGAGAGAAAATACTGTTCTTTACGCAGATTAGTGGTAAAAATGGAACTACTCAATCCCTGAGGCACATTATTATGAATTTCAATAGCTTCTTCAAATTCATCATAGGTAATAATATATAAAATGGGGGCAAAGGTTTCCTCCTGTACTATAGAATAATTATTTTCAGCTTCCATAATAGCAGGTTCTACATAAAATCCGTTTTCCAATCCTTTCACAGTTAATTGTTTTCCTCCATACAGTAATTTTCCACCCGCCTTTTTCACTTTTTCTATGGCCTCCATCATGGTATCAACTGCAAAGGAATCAACAACCGGTCCCATTAATATACCATTCTCAAGGGGGTTTCCAATTGTGACCTGTTTATAGGTTTTTATTAATCTATGTATAAACTGTTCTTTAATCCCTTTCTGAATAATAACTCGTCGGGTAGTAGTACATCGTTGACCAGCAGTCCCTACGGCACCAAAAAGCACAGTTCGCACCGCCATATCCATATCCGCATCTTCGGTTACAATAACAGCATTATTTCCTCCTAATTCCAGAATAGTACGACCCAGCCGTTTACCCACGATTCCTCCAATATGTCTTCCCATAGCCGTGCTGCCGGTAGCACTGATAAGCGGGACTTTCCCATCATTTATTAACTCTTCTCCCACTGTTGATCCCCGGCCCACAATCAGATTGAAAATGCCCTGAAGATGAAATTCATCGATAAGCGGTTCCAGAATATTTTGCACAGCTATTCCGCAGAGAGGAGTCTTGGAACTGGGCTTCCAGAGATTAACATCACCGCAAACAGCGGCCAGCATGGCATTCCAGGCCCAGACTGCTACCGGAAAATTAAAGGCGGTTATAATACCAACAATACCATAGGGATGATACTGATCAAACATTCTATGAAAAGGTCGTTCACTGTGCATGGTAAAACCGTATAACATTCTACTCTGTCCTACGGCAAAATCCGCCATATCAATCATTTCCTGTACTTCCCCCTGCCCTTCAATTTTAATCTTTCCCATTTCCAGGGTAACCAGCTTCCCCAGGGGTTCTTTGAACTCACGCAGTCTATTGCCGATCAATCTGACAATTTCGCCTCTTTGGGGAGCGGGTTTCAGACGCCATTGCTTAAACGCCTCTTCTGCTTTTTTAATCACCTGTTTATAATCTTCTTTGTCGGCCTGAATAACTTTTGCTATAGGATTACCATCTATAGGGGAGTAGGATATGATTTCCTCCCCCTTGGTTTTAATCCATCCTTGCTTGCCCCCCACAGAAGCACCATAATTAACCTTTTGGATATTCAGGGTATCCAGAAAATCATATTTCATAATGTCTCCCTTTTTATCTTAAGTTAAAAAATATGTATGTATCTTGAAAATAAAACTACTATTAATAAAAGAATATTCTATTTTAAAAACAATTGTATGGGAGAACTGGTGAAACTGAGAATGAAATTAAACAACCTCATTATTCC
The DNA here is from genome assembly GCA_964554015.1 of uncultured bacterium. Lineage (GTDB taxonomy): Bacteria > Zhuqueibacterota > QNDG01 > QNDG01 > CAYUAG01 > CAYUAG01. The sequence continues at coordinate 25,737 of CAZKMO010000012.1, read as the reverse complement.
TTTTATTACTTCTCTCATACTCCCATACTCCTTCACTCTGTTTCTTTTTCTTTAATGATGGTTGTTTTCTGACTTCAAGTAAAACTATCCAATTTTAATACTGGAATGAATTCCAAAAGCAACAATTTTTCTGTTTGCCATACTCATTGCTTTTCTTTCTCCAAATTCAAAATGTAAACCGCCCTGGACACTGCGGGAAAAAGTATAGGATATGCGAGGCTCTAATGACCAACTCTTGGTAAAGTTGGATTTGGTCATCTTCTCAGCTTCCCCTCTTTTTTTAAACATAACATCATTTCCCATATTGAACTTTAAGGTAATATCAATGGTATTTTCAAATCGCTTATTGATAATCGGCAGGGTAATTCCCTTTTTCAAGGAGTACTGTCCGGAGACAATAAGTTTGGAAGATACATCTTTACTTTTAGATGATCCGTACTGAGTTTGTTCTGAGACGGTGACTGAATTGGTATACTGGATATCTGATGTAATATTATTTTTAAATCGTAATCTAACTCCTATAAGCGGATTAAAGGCACTACTGAAATTTACATTGGTAACTTTACCATTGGACAATTGTTCCGTTTTCTTCCCATTAAATCCATGATTGATATTGATACTTTGAAACACCGAAGACAGGAAAGGGATTCTTTCCAGACCATTCCAGCGTACTGTCCAATTAGGAAAGGGCATTTGTACATCACCCAGATATAAAATGGAATTTGAAACAGTTTCCGTAGTTTGGGAAGACATATTTTTATTATGATCATAATTATAAGTAAAATTAATATTTACTTTGTTGGCAATATTGATCCCGGATTGCATGGAAAGCCGATTAGCTCTTTGCCCGGTTCTCGGTTGGGATACTTTATCGGAATAATCAAGATCCTCATCACTAAATCCAAATTTATAGGCAGTGGAAGGAGAACTGAGAATACCCTGATCATTTCTGGTTTTGGAAAAGGAAAGATTTACCGTAATAGGTTCAATACCCTTGAAGGTGTTACCAATAGTGGATAAAATGGTAACCAGAGGTGAAGGTGTATCATCTTTTTCCTCCTCCTTTTGTTCTTCCTTATTTTCCTTACCGGTATCGGTTTGCGGTTCCCTTCTTCTCCGGGTCTGGGGTCGTTGTATAGTTTTTGACTGAGTTCCTTTTTCAAACATCTGTACAAATTTTTCCGGAGTGAATTTCCCATTGATGGTAAATCCGGAGTTTACCCCTGCACTTTTACTGGCAGTTGTTCTTTGGATATTGTTTTTCCATCTATAATCAGCATTAAATTGAAACGAGGGTGAGAACCAGGAGAATAAACGCGGAGAAAATTTGGTTACAAACTTCTGCTGATAATCCAGTCGCTCCGGTGTGATGGATAGTATCTCGGTCCAAGGTATCCCCCGCATATTATAACTATCTGACGTGGATAAATCCACCGATAAATCATTTACGGGTTGCAATCTTAGGGAAAAATCATTACTAAAGGAGGCGTTTTCAGAAGACGAGGGTACTCCCTCTCGGGTTTCTGATTCTTTTTCAGAATCTGTGGCATTAATTTTAAAAGTAAAATTGTTAAAGGGGTAATATATTTTAAAGTTGGCAATTTTCCCTAAAAATCCTTTTTCTCCCAGCCATATCAGTGGTTTAAAACTGTATTGTTTATTAAGGTTCAAATTATAATTGAAACTTCCGTTATAACTGACTGACCGGGAAAAACGGATCTGGGAGGTATGCTGATCTGTACGCCGGAAACTAGCCTGAGCTGAAATGGGATCAAGCAAATATCTGCCAAAAAAATTCCGCGATCTTTGCGATTTGGAAAAGGAAATACTCACCCCCTTAGTGACATTTTCCGTTTGAATTTCATTTAGTTGTTCTGAACTCATAAGATCTTTATCAACAATAATATCACTGCCCGGCATATATTTGGGTGTGGAAAGAGTTTTACTATAATTTGACCTTACTGGAATATTCAGGCCCCAGGAAGGCGGTAAAAATCTATCAATATTTACATTTACATTGACTGCGTAACTTTCCACATTGGCGCCGCCTCCAAATCGTTCGTTCACGGTATGGAAATCTGCATCTTTTTTATCATAGGAACCGAAAATACTACAAAAATCACCTATCTCAACACCGGTTTTTGCTCTGATAGCCATACCTCTTTCTTTCCTTACATTGGACAAACGCAACTCATTTATCCATACTTCTCCATTAAAAGGAGTATTGGTTTTATTGGTAAGGCCTGCCCTAAGCCAGCGAACTTTAGTAATGGTAGGACTGCCCACAATAGTTACCCGGTGTCCATTTTCCAAAACAATGCTGCTGGTATCCTCATCTGCTTCCCGTTGCAGCTTTAATTGACTGAATATTTCCAGAGGTAAATCAATGGAATTTCTTTCATCCCAATCCCGATATACCGGATATTTAATTTCATAGTAGTTTTCATTTTTGGTGTCCGATCCCATTTGTAGGAAAAATTCCACAGGGCTGCTATCCGGAGGAAAGGAAGTATAATATTTATCTCCTCCATGTAAAAACATTTTTAATCTCTTGTATTGAATTAAATCCACCGGCTGGTACAAGGTTTTCTGGGCCAAGGCTGTTCTTTGCGGTGGTAAATTATTCAGCTTCAATACCAGGGCCTGCTCCCGGGCGTGAATCTTGCGTATGGGATCATACTCTCCCTTAACCCCCGGAGGCCGTTCATATTCATTTCTGTTTTCATCTGTGTTATACACTTTTATAACCAGGGTGGAATCATCCTCGATGCCGTAGTTGGTAGTATCCTGGGAAACATAAATACCTTTAAATCTCCATTCGTTTCCCACCAGACTGATCTGAGCTATCTGCAGCCGGGTTTCGGAATCCACACTGTCTATCCATACCCGTATATAATTAATGCGTGTCCACTGGGGAATTCCTACTATAGTATCCGGCTCATTCAGCCGAATCTGATATTTCCGCCATCCTGTACCTTCCTTACCATATCCATCAATTAAACTGGTATCCGGGCTGTTTTCATCCAAGGAAAAAGCAAAAGAAAAGTAATTGTTGGTTAAATCCGTACTGGAATTGCCGTTCAGATCTTCACTATCAGGTATGGGTACAGATGACTTTTTATAACTATCCTCAGTACCGGTATTATATATAATATCTTGAATATATTCAGTTTCCGTTTTATACTTATAATCATCATAACTCCAGGGCTCATCTGGAGATTTATCCCCACTGTTATCCAGATCCCAGAAATCATAAGGAGTGGCTTTCCCCTCTACAATAGTTGCCGCTTCATGCGGGTAAAAAATGTACGGAGGATCATCTCCCCATATGCCGTCCAGGCCAGTATCTTCATCTTCCTGTAATATATCATCCCGTAAACCGGCTTTTAGCTTATCCTCGGTGTCTAATTGTCCGTTGGGAATAACATCTTCGGAAATAACCCCCACATCCACATGTATTTTACCGGCAGGGTAGCCATCCAGTAACCTTATCCATAATTCCAGAAAACGGCTCTTTATCTGGTTGGCATAGCCGGAAGGAAGATCTTTTTGCAGACCTCCCCAGCATTGTTGTATTTGTAGTTCTGTTTCCAGGGTATCAAGGGGATGAAAGCGAATTTCCAGCACATCTTTTCTACGTTCACCTCCCCCCATCTGATTGCTTATCTCTTTATCGGGCCAGATATCATTAATGTCAACTTTATTATATGGATTAACCCACTCCGTATATCCCCGTCTGTTTAAGGGCTGTTTTTCATAGTCCGGGCCGATTACGGGCTGGGAACAATGGGACCAGGCCTCACCATTAATATTTATCTTATTCTCTAATTTTGCTCCCTCGAAATCATCCAAATAAGCAACCCCGTTTTTATCGCCGGTACTGGGATTGTTGAGTGAGTTGGGATTGGGGATTACCTGGGCTACTTCACCTTCGAAAGATAGTTTGGAATCACCGCTTACGGAAAGCAAAGGCAGGTAATTAAAGGTATTGGTAAGAAACTGATTTTTCCAGTCAAACAAGGTGTTCACATCCCAGACAAAATTGGAAAAAGGGGTTTCCTTGTCGACATTAACCCGCTGATCCACTGTCTGCAGGTTTCGGTACAGAACGGTTCCTCCGATAAAAGCACGGCTTTCTTCCTTTTCCCATATATTATATTCCGCCCTTGCTCCCAGTAACATTTTTTTATCAATAGAAAACATTTCCTGCAGTTCATAGGTTACTTCCAAATTAGCATCATTAACATCTTCCTTGGTAATGGTAAGCATACCGGACATATAATCAATGGTATAATCCACTCCTCTTTCCAGGGTTTGTCCCCCCATGGTTACTTTTTCGGAATTTTCTATCACATTAATTCCCAGCTGATAGGTTGATTTCATTCTGGATAAGGAGGATGATTTTACCTCAATATAAAAATTACTGTGTTTAATGATTTCAGACAGATTAGTGGGATCGACATAGTAAAATTTTGCCCATTCGTCTTCAGGCAATTTGGAATCAGAAAGTGTATCCGGGGCAAAGGGAGTGAGGTCCGGAAAAAACAATTCCCCTCTTTCCAGATCAATAATATTGAGATTGCCCAAATCTATATTACCATCCGGAGTTAAAGCTCCGGATTCATTCTTTCTGTCCAGGCCGAAAATCTCCAGATAACTCTTGGAATTCGTCGAACTACGGGGATCACCGGAAGAGGTTTTATAATATATTTTTAAATCAAAATCTTCCTCTTTTATATCCCGGGTATTGCCCAGATTATACACATTCTTCCATTCCAGATTCCAGGTTTCTAAATCCGGAGTGGAATTTTGTGGTTTTATTATTTTAAAAATTTTCTCACCGGAAAAGATGCCGTTCTCATCGGGCAGGATGCCGAATTCATTACCGGAAGTATCCCGGAAGGTAACTGCCAGTACCTCAGAATCCTGCAGGTATCGGTTCATGCGAATATAGCCTAATTTCTTATCCACAAAGTAATCCTCATTAGGTTCCAGCCGTAAAAAAAATCCATCGTAACTGTCATTGGTGGTTTTGGATTTATCCGGATTATCAGGATCCACCACTGCCCAGGCATAAAAAGCATCCTCATTACTTTGATAATTATTGCCTGATTTATATACCTCGATTCTGGTAACGACATTATTATCATCGAAGATATGATTTCCGTCCTCATCTACCTGGGGATACAGAGCCCTGTACCGATCATGTAAAAAGAAATAGGTGTTCCGGACATAATTATAATCCTGAATTTGGGTTGATCCCTCTTCCTTTCCGCCTGTAATGGACAATTTTTTCTTTTCTCCTTTTTCCATGCTGGCAATGGTAGTGACATCCAGATTACCTAACTTAAGTCTGGCTTTAATACCAAATAATCCGGAATTTTTGGCACTAAAGGTGACAAACTGGGTACCGGGAAGCGATAATGATACATTACCGGCATCAATGCTTTGCAGGATGGCATCCTCATCACCCCGATATTGCACCTGTAATGCATTTTGAAATTCAAAGGGACGCTCACTATCCTGATCCACCAGCACAGAAACATTTTCCCCAATTTTGCCCTCTACCTTAAACCGCTGGGTCTGTTTCATATTAAAGCTGCCGCTAGGCGCTCGATTGGTGGCAGTCATAACTTCTTGACGTTTTTCATGCCTGTACGTACCATCAATGGTGATATTACCGGTAACATTAAGACTTAACTCATCACCCCCAAATAACCGTTTAAAGGTTTTGCTTTTTATTTTGGGACTTCTAATGGTTAAGCCTCCTCCTTCACCTCCCTGCTCCCTGGGTAAAAAATGCTCACTAAAATAAGTTCTTAAAGAATAATGAGTTTCACGGCTAAGCCGTTGCGCTTTATACTCTTCTAAGGTTAACCGTTGGGGAATTAATATATCCTTATCATTATACCGGTACCGTATGGTAACAAACTGCCCGGAAGAATCAAGAGAAACTTCCTGTTTAAAATTATGAGGATAGGGGAGAGGTCTCTTGGATAAGGGATAGGCCAAAGGAAAAGTTAACTCCTTGGTGGTAAGAGGAGAAAAATACCTATCGCGCTCAGAAAGATGTAATCCTGGCTGAGCTCTTACTGAACTACGATTCCAGAAAATAAATATAAAGATAAAACAAAAACTAAAAGTAAGCCTATATGATCTAACCCGAAACATAGATTGCCTATACTCCTACCACTGATGTTATCAATATCTATGGCCGTTTCTAGGCATAGATATTATTCATGTTCACATTTGTACCAGTATCAAAAATCTATAGGCAACCCATTCTTTATTATTTTCAAAAACTTAAAATAAAGATAATTTTTATTAACTGAAATTGCAAGTAAAAAATTTATCTTTTTTCAAAGATAACCTTTTTAATACTTGCCTGGTCCCAAACCGCTGAACTAGAGGTTAATAATGATTGCTGCGCCCAATACCCGCATAAAACAACCAGCATTAACCATAGGTCATCAACACCTCTGTCTGATTTCAGGGAATAGCTCCAATAGGTTTCCCAAATAGGTTCATATACGGTTTTCACAGGAACAATGCATAAAAGATGCCAAACTCAAATATTTTTTGGTTTTGTAGGTACTAAAACCGCGATATTTAGGGAAAAAAATGTGTACACTGTCAATCATGAATCCCATCGAACCTTTTTAAACTGCTAATCCCCATTTAGCAGGCAGAATTCGAGACATTAAGGCGAGAGAAATTCTCCCATCTTGTGTGGGTACAATTAAACCCCATTACAATTTTCAGATCTTATGCCTACAAATCAACCGGACTGTCTGTTTTTCGGGCAGGTTCAGAGGAGTGTAGGTCAGATATTTCATCCTAAATAGTGAAAGGTAGGTTATCTCCTCAGGAGAAGAGAAAGATTTTTTGATGACTGTTAATGCAACAGAATGAATCGAAACTATTAAAAATGTTTAATGATTATATATAGTAAAAATATTAAAAAAGGGTAAATCTAAGGAGTAGCAATAGTTAATTAATACTAATTTCTTGCTTTTGTTTCTCGTCAGTTAATACAATATGTAATTCTCGCTGAAGCTTTTGCGACTTAGCAAGAGCTTGTAAAAGCTGATCTTCGATTTCTTGATTATTACCTGGTCGGATATCCCAGGCCTTTTTCAAGGTCTCAAAAGTTTGATTTGCCTTGTTCAGCAAAAATTCTATCAACTCCGTTTTGGTTGGTGTCCTCTTTTTCAACATAACCCGACGTCCATTACAAAATCCCATCTTCTTTAACTCTTCCTGGGAAATAAAGCCTTTCATAGTGGCTGATAGTTCTATCTCCGGTGATTCAAAAAGTCTGAATTCTTCAAATTCCTGAATGATGGCACCTAAACTATCGTGTGATAAATCTAAATCTATGTCCGGATCTTCTGATAATCTATCCGTTATCCATTCCAGGGGCATCATAAAAAAATCAGCATGCACCAACAATTCGGTTATTTTTTCCTTTATTCTGTCTTTAATCCTCTGATCCATAATGGATTATCCTCCCCTTTTATAACCTTCAAAACAGCTTCTCAAAAGAAGAAACTTCAACTCGATCACTCACACTTTTTAATTTTTGAAAAAATGATTTTACTGCAGGTTCATTCTTTAATAAATCAACTAATTGTTCTTCTGGTTGTTCGGAATAATAATTCAACATAAATCTATTCTCATTTAATCTATCCCGATAAAAATCAGTACTGTATCCCCGTTTTTCCAAAGAATCAATCATGGTTTTAATATCAGAAAACACCCAGGACTGCTTGTCTTTTTCGATTTCAAATAATATGGATACTACATTCACCCTTTCTCACCACTAATTATCAATTGACAACAACTCTTAAATAACTGATCAATAATAAATTATACAAATTGTATGCCGGAACCACTCCCTCGACTAATGGATTTTCTTTTCTTTTTTTTCCCCGACCTGTCTAACTGCCTTTATTTTTTGGGGTTATGATTTTTAAGCATAATGGAGTAATGTCAAGACCTATTACTGACGTAATAACCAAGTCTCTCAAAATGAAATGATATAATAGCGCTATCATTTAACTTTGAAAAACAATAAAAAATACTCACTAGGGTACGTATATATATGAACACAGTAATGCTTTAACTAAATATAACCAATCCAGATATCAATCAAATATATTAATTTTTTTAAGGAAATCAAACTTAGGTTAAAAAAAGCTTGACAATTAATTATTTATTTTGTATAATTATACATAATAATGAATGATAATTCAAAAAATAAAAGACAGTTTCTGCTTAAAAAACTTATATCCAAATTTGGATTAAGTGATCAGAAATGTATACAACATGAACTGGAAAAACAAGGAATTAAAACCACACAAGCTACAATCTCCAGAGACCTGCAAGAGCTGGGAGTGGTTAAAGTCCCCACGGGCACAGGATTGTATAAATATGAGATTATTGAAAAACCTTCTTCAGATATTATCTGGGATCGACTAAAAATTCTGTTCAATAATTTCGTGGTTGAAATACAATCAACCAATAATCTTATTTTAATAAAAACCACTCCCGGCAATGCAAATGGAGTAGCCAGCTTAATTGATAAGTTACAACATGAAGCTATTTTAGGAACAATTGCTGGTGATGACACCATATTAATGGTAGTTAAAAACATTCCAAAAAGAAAAATTATAGAAAAAAAATTTCAATCCATATAATCTGTAAGAATAAAGGACAGGAGAAGGGAATGAAAAAAGTAATCTTGGCATATTCAGGCGGATTGGATACCTCAGTAATCTTAAAATGGTTAATTAAACAAAAATATGTAGTTATAGCCTATATAGCTGATGTAGGACAAAATGAGGATTTTAAGGCTATCAAAAATAAAGCTTTAGAGACCGGGGCCAAAAATGTGTATATTGAGGATTTAAAAGAGGAACTGGTAACCGATTATGTCTTTCCGGCTATAAAAGCTAACGCCATTTATGAAGGTAGATATCTTTTAGGTACTTCTCTGGCCAGACCCTTAATTGCTAAAAGACAAATTGAAATTGCCCATAAAGAAAATGCTACCTTTGTTTCTCACGGAGCAACCGGAAAAGGTAATGATCAGGTCCGATTTGAATTGAGTTATTATGCCCTTGATCCTTCCATTCAGGTAATCTCACCCTGGAAAAACAAGGCTTTTCTTTCTCAGTTTAAAGGGCGCAGTGATATGATACACTATGCTCAACAACATAATATTGAAATAAAGGCCTCAATGGATAAACCTTTCAGCGAAGATGCCAATTTAATTCATATTAGTCATGAATCCGGGATTCTGGAAGATCCCAAACATTTTGCTGATGAAGATGTGTTCAGCCTCACCACCAGCGCACAAAAAGCACCGGATAAAGAGGACTATATAGATATTCATTTTAAGGACGGAATTCCTATTAAGGTGATTGATAAAACCAATAAGGTTGAGAAAAAAACTCCCTATGATTTATTCCAATATCTCAATATACTGGGATCAAAACATGGCATCGGAAGAGTGGATTTAGTTGAGAATCGATATGTAGGTATAAAAAGTAGGGGTGTGTACGAATCACCGGGAATGACCATTCTTCGCGTTGCCCACATGGACATTGAAGGAATTGCCATGGATCGGGAAGTGATGCGACTCAGAGATATGCTTACTCCCAAATTTTCCGAGATTGTATATAACGGTTACTGGTTTTCTCCTGAAATGGATTTCTTAATGGCAGCTATTAATAAAAGTCAAGAAGTAATCGATGGTGTTGTCTATCTGTCCCTATATAAGGGGAATGTGATTGTATTGGGACGGGAATCACCCAGCTCCTTATATGATCAAGAACTTTCCAGTATGGATATAGAAGGAGGATTTAATCAGCAGGATTCAGCTGGTTTTATCAATATTAATGCCATACGATTAAAAGCACATAATGCCATCATGAAAAAACAGGGGAAACAAGTAGCCGATTTTATGAGGAATAATCAGTGAAAATCTGGGAACGAAGATTCAGCCAAAGGCGACACCATCCTCTCCTTGAAAATTTCAATAACTCTATAGATGATGATGCCTTTTTATATGAGGCGGAAATTCGATCATCCTTATCTTATGCCAGAGCTCTATTTAAAGCTTCCCTACTCTCCCCAGATGAATTAGAGCAGATTGAAGTTGGATTACAAACTGTACAGAAGCGTATTGAGAAGGGAGAATCTCTGCATGAATTCGAAGATATCCATTCTGCCGTAGAACTGCTGTTAATAGATGAAATTGGCATTACTGGTAAAAAATTACATACCGGGAGAAGCAGAAACGAGCAGGTAGTTACTGATGAAAAATTATATTTAAAAATAAACATTCCCAGGATTATTGAGGGATTAAAAAAAATCCAGGCATCTACTATACAATTAGCTCAGCATCACCAAGATGTGGTGATGCCTGGTTATACTCATTTACAACAAGCTCAATGTATATTATTTCCACATTATATTATGTCGCTTTTCTGGACAATGGATCGGCATATCTCCAGATTGAACGATCTTCTTAAACGTTTGGATAAACTCCCCTTGGGAAGTGGTGCCCTGGCCGGTTCCACTGTTAATCTTGATCGAACCTTTTTAGCAAAAGAATTGGGTTTTGCTACCTATACAGAAAATTCCCTGGATGCGGTATCGGATAGAAGTTTCATTCTGGACGTTCTGTTTATCCTCTCCGCTCTTACCCTTGATTTCAGCCGGTATGCAGAAGATTTTATTATCTTTGCTTCCTATGAATTCGGCTTTTTTATCTTAACTGATACCATCTCCACTTCCAGCAGCTTAATGCCCCAAAAAAGAAATCCCGATTATCTGGAATTAATACGGGGAAGCGCTGGAAAAATTGCTGGTTATTACCAGGAAATGTTTCTGATCCTCAAAGGCCTGCCTTTTACCTACAATAAAGATCTGCAAGGAGATAAGATACCCCTTAAACTTGGTATGGAAAAAACCGGGGAAATTATAGAGGTATTTGATATTGTGCTAAATGAAATCAAAATTAATTCCCGGGCAGCCCAAGAAAAAATAAGTGATTATCTCTATGCTACTGATCTGGTTGATTACTTAACCGATAAAGGATTACCCTTCCGCGAGGCCTATGGTATTATAAGTGAGATAGTGAAATTCACTGAACAGCATAATAAAAAATTGTCATCTTTAACCATAGCAGAGTATAAAAAATTTAATAAAAAAATAAATAAGGATGTGTATACTATATTTAATCCCCTGCATTCGGTTAAAAAGAAAAAGACGGATGGTTCTACTCATCCAGAAAAGGTAAAACAACAAATTAAGCAAGCCCAAAAAATATTAAAAAACTATAAAATCTGATCCATGATGGTTAAAACTTCCTGAGAAGATTTAAATCCTTCAAAGCGGGCCCGTTCTTTTCCGGAAGCCTGGAAAAAAATAACAGTGGGCATACCGTAAATATTATATTTTTCTCTATACATTTTGGTCTGATCATTACTCCTGGTTACATCCAGCTTTACGGTAACAAAGTCAGAAAGCCTCTCTTGTACTTCCGGAGCAGACCAGGTTTTCTCATCCAGCTCCTTGCAGGCAACACACCAATCAGCGTAAAAATCTAAAATCAAGGGCTTATTTTCCCGAGCAGCAAGCCTGAATCCCTGGTCAGCATCTGTTAACCATTGGGTATTCTGCCCGCTAGTGTGTTCTTGTAGGGAAGAAGTGGATAGTACTGGATTGTTTGTCATCCGGGATAATCCCAAAAACATCAAAATAGAACCTGCCATGATTAAAAGTAACCCGGTAGCTTTAAAAAATTTATCTCTGGAGGGAGCATTCTCCGCTAATCTGGAAAGACCGCCTGCAAAGGTACCGATAAATATAAAGAAGATTGACCAAAGAATATAATACATCCACACCTGAAGGATGGGTTTGATGAATACAATTGCCAGTATTATTAAAACCAGCCCCAATCCTTTTTCAATGACTCCCATCCAGCCACCTGATTTGGGCATAGTCTTTATAATGCCGGAAAAAGTACCGATCAGGATAAATAAAAGACCCAGTCCCAGAGCATAGGTAAAAAGCAACCCAGCTCCCATAATTAAGGAACCTGACTTGGCTACCCAGGCTAAGATTACCACTAAGAGGGGACTGATACAGGGTGAAATAATCAATCCTGCAATCAGACCGGTTAGAAAAGAACCTAAAAATCCTTTCCCCTTTTTACCTTGTAATTTGCTGGCCAGGGAAGGGGGTAACTGCAGCACAAATAGACCAAGAAGTGAAAGTCCCATAATTAAAAAAATTAAAGAAATAATAACCAATACAACCGGATGGTGGGAAATAGTTCCAAACACCATTCCGGTTCTGGCTGCAATCATGCCTAAAATCGAAAAAGTTACCGCTATGCCCAGTACATAAAACAGGGAAAGTATGAATCCTTTTAATTTCTTCTCTCCTGCCTGAGCTCCAATAACTGCCAGGGTAATGGGGATCATGGGATACACACAGGGAGTTAAACTGGATAATACTCCCCCCATAAACACAATAATAAAGGCAATAAAAGAAGTTTTTTCTAAAGCTTTTCCCAACCTGTCAGCAATAACCTGAGAATCATCAGTTTCAGCAGTAACTAGGGTTTGATTTGTTTTGATGATAGTAAACTCAATACTCGTCTTTTGATTCACAGGAGAATAACATATAGATCCATCTTCAGAACAGGCTTGATACATTACCGTAATGGGTATCTCCTTTTTGCCAGGTAGGGCATCCGGCTGAATATAGAACTCTATCTCTACCTTTATAGATCCATGATATATAGAACCTATATAAGGATTATCTTCACCTGGGGGATACTCGGGTGTATCAAACTCCACATTGGTAACCTCTCCGGGAACAACCTTAAACATCCCACTGCTATATCCGCTTAGGTGATATCCGGACGCAACCGTGCATTTCACTGTCAGCTTTCCCCGCTTACCGGGAGTAAGTTCTGCAGGATTAACCTGACTGTTAATCGTAATAATATTTTCAGATGAGGCCAGTATTGCAACCGGCACTAACAATAATAATAATCTTTTAATCATAATATTAATCCACTGTAACACTGCTATGAATACATTGTTAATATTCGGCTCCCAGGGTAAAATAATAAATCGGACCGGATAGGGTTTTCTGCAAATTTGTCGACCAGGCAATATCATATTTAAGTAATAAGAATCCCATATTTAAACGGGTGCCGATACCAAACCCTCCAAATAAATCTTTAAATTTTGGTATGAAACCAAACGATTTTGTAAATGGTTGCCATTTCTTCGTATCTGTCCAGGCTGATCCGATATCCATAAATAAGGCCCCTCGTATATTCTGAAGTCCCAGAGGGAGAGGAAAATCCATAATTAAATATTTTACCAAAGGAAATCTGAATTCAAAATTAGTAAGAATAAACTTGCTTCCGATCATCTGATAATACAGTGCTCCTCGCAAGGGTGTTTCCAGTGAGGAAAAAAACAAATTATCAATATCAAGATAATCAACTGAAATCTTATTATACTTATAATTTATCCAGTTCGACATACCGCCCAGAATAAACTGCTGCGGATTATCGCCTCCTGATACTCCCCCTGAAAAACGCAAAGCAAATTGATAATCATTGCTAATGCGAAGATACTTTCTCCAATCCAGGCTGATAGTCCAAAATTCCAAACCATATTTATCACTGAAAGAAGGACTATAAAAGAAAGAAATATTGGAACGTTTTCCATTAATAGGTCCAGTAGTTCCCCATAATACTGTATCTGTGGTATACCCCAGATTAAGCAAGGCAATTCTTCGTCTCATAATAGTGGCTTTTTCATGGAGGTATTGTCCACTAAATCCATAGTAATCAATAGCTACCAAATCTCTATCAATACCAACTCCTGTAATACCAAAATCCATTCTTTTAAATTTATTAATAGGTCTGGACATGCCTAAGGTCAAACCATATTGACGATTTCTTATATAACCCCAATAAAGCTGGTTATCCGCCACAAACCAGGTATAATAGGGATAGGAATAATGAAATACTGAAATACCATAATCTGTTCGCCTGGGCAAATAAAAATATGAAAATTGAAAATTTGAATTTTTAATATTATAAAATAAATCTACATAAAGATTTATTTGATGATTACCCAGTATATCAGAAAGCACTAACATTGACTGTCCCTGAATACCAAAAAAATTACTATATCCTGTTTGGGCAATAATAGCATCAGGAGTAAATCTAACTTTATATTTATGAATTTTATAATCACCTTCTTTATCCTTATACTCTTCTGTATCTAAAAATTTATTTTCTTTTTTTCTTTCTAGTTCACTATCCAAATCATTAAACTTATGGAACACATAGTTATTATAGTTAAATTCTGTACTGCTATATAATGCATTCTCCTTTATTGTATCCTGTTCTGCCAATATATGATTTTGTGTTTTGTTCTTGGTATCCCAAAAACGGGTATTTTCAAGCTTAATGGAACCAGGTTTGATTTCTAAGGGATTATTGAGCATATAAATATCAAAACCACCTTTATAAAAACTGGACAGAACCAGTCTGGTACCATTCCGGGACCAGGAAATCTGGGAGACGCCGGTGAGAAGATTGGTAATAGGATAACTTGATTTTGTCTCTCGATCAAAAATAAAAATATTGAAAATACCATTCTGGTTGGAAATAAAAGCAATTTTTTCCCCATCCGGAGAAAAAGCAGGGGAATGTTCCTGATAGTTATTATTGGTCTGTCTGGTAATTGTACCACTTTCTACTTGCATAGTGTACAATTCAAACTGTTGATAATCATGGGATTGTATCTTAATATCTTCAGAGCCGGTAACAGTATGGTCACCTCTATCTGAAATAAATACTACCTCTTGCCCATCTGCAGACCAGCTCGGATCAAAATCACTGTATATATCATTTGTGAGATTCTTGAGTTCCTGGGTCTCAAGATTATAAATATAGATATCCGAGGCGCCATCTTTCATCCCCATAAAAACAATTCTTTTATTATCCGGAGACCAATCCGGAGAAAATAAGCCATCAAGTTCTAATAAATAAGAATGTACCAGTTCTCGTTTCTTGACATCATAGATATTTATGGCATCCTGGGAGCCGGCCTTAGAGGTAAATACAATTCGGTCTCCCTGCGCCGACCACCCGAAGCCAGGTCTGGTCCAATGCAGTTGTTCGAACATATCCGTCCGGTTTCCCTTCACCAATTTTTCTTCCTTTTTTTCACCAAATAAATTCTTTAAATAAATATCAAAATATCCCGATTTATTAGATAGATAAACCATCTTATCTCCTTTAGGAGAAATACAGGGGGCATTATTAACAAAACTATTATCCTTAACATGATCGGTCAATCGTTTAAAGACATCTTCTGGTTCTTCCCGATTCCTGATATCAGGCCAATACATCTTCTGCAAATATTTTTGCCATCTCTCAGATAGTTTCTCAGTGTTGATACCTATGGAATTTTCCAAGGCTTTGTCAACATTTCTCATCAACTTTACTTTATGTAAAAATTCAGCAATTTTCTCTTCTCCATACTTTTGACTAATAAAATTAAAGACGGACTGACCTCCTTTATAATTTAAAAAACCGCTTAAATATTGAATCGGTGGCACATAATTATTTAAGGTAGCATCACGCATAAACATATCACTTTCACTATCCCATCCCAAACTCTCATATTCAGCTATTCCTTCTGCTAACCAGAGAGGTATTTGAAACTGAGCCATATTCATAACCATTGATCCGGCTCCGCCACCGTATAACATCTGAAAGGTGACGGCATGGGTTAACTCATGGTGAATCACATGACGGAAATCTTTATAATTTCCTTGAAAAGGGACTACCACTCGGTTTTTGAAGATTTCGGTAAATCCACCCACCGATTCTTCCAATAATGAATAAGTAGCATTGGTCTGCTGAAAATCATTATGGCTGTTGTAAATAAGTATAGGAATCCTATTCTGTATTTTATACCTCATATCAGTCTGTAGGGCAACATAACTTGATTCGGCAACATCTGCCACAAATTGTGCTAAGTTTTCTTTCTCTCCATAAAAATAAATATCAAGATGCTCAGACTGAATATAATGCCATTTAAAATTTTTATATTGTACCTTATTTTTTCCAAAGCTCTGGGCAAAAACTGCATTTGGTATTATTATCAATGATATAAGGAAAACAAATAAAACTTTGCCTTTCATATATACCTCCAACAAATCATGTAATATGTAAAAATTTTTTAATCATTGCAAACCAAGACTAACAATCTCCTTGAAACAGAGGGCTGGTGTATGATAAAAAGTGGAAATATTAATAATTAATTAATTGTAGTATAAATGAATTCTATGAACTTTTACTAAACTCTTCTCGTTGTTTTTTTGTTCCCAAATTGAGTTCTTTAAGTATTTTTCTTATTTCTGCTTTCTCTATGGATTCAAAACCATATGTATCTGTGTTTAATTCTTTTGTAATTTTTTGGGGACTATAGGAAGGATTCTCTTTGATAATTTTTTTAATTTTTTCCTCAACTGAAAGAGAAGAAACCTGTACTTCTTTTCTAGAATTTTTACTCTTTTTGGCTCCTGATCCCTTTGAACGTACTGACTCTTGTTTGATATTAAAACTTTCCAAAGCCTCATCAACTGTATCATAGGCCTTAAGAATATAATGGAACTCCAATAATTCAAAAACCTCATATACATCAGGTATCATACGGGCAAGTTTTAAATCGCCTCCCCGTTCTCTAATCCCTTTTATTTCACTAATAAAAATACCCCATCCTGCACTGGAAATATAATCAACTTTTTCAAGATCAATCACTACCTGAAAAACTCCCTCTTTTAAAAGAGAATCGAGTGTTCGTTCCAGCTCTGAAGAAGTAGTTGTGTCAATATATCCGCCTACACTTATTATGGCTACATTATCCTCTTCACCGACTTTTTCAACAGATACCTGTATTCCTTCCATAAAGTGCTCTCCAAAAATTGCAAAACATTAACTATTTAATAAAAGTTAATAGAAATATATTACATTGTCAACTTTTTTTATTAATTAATTTTTTACAATTAAAGAAGATCTTAAGTTATTTTATAATGATCCGGTTAAAGTAAAAAATCTATCCCATCTGACCTTGTCAAATAATCTATACAAAGGGACATCTTTATCAATAGAAAACAAGACTATAAGTGGTTCCCCCACTATATATCGTTCAGGTAAAAAACCAAAAAAACGGCTGTCAAGACTATTATCCCTATTGTCTCCCATAACAAAGTATTGAGGGTCATTTATACTATACTCATACTCCTTAAGTGTTTTACTGTTTACTAAAAAACAATTAATGGGAAGTGAAGAAATATACCTTCTCCAGTCTTCCCGATTTTCAGAAGTCAAATCAACCACCTGCTTCCCAAGTACAACCTGTAGTTTATTCCCCTCGTACACCATAATCTGAAACCAGGTAATCCATTCCTCACGATTGGAATCGGTGAATATTATTTTCTGCCCAGGTTCAGGAATGCGGATCGGACCGTAATTATTTATATTCCCACAACCAGGTGGATAAATCTGTTGTTGGCGGAAGGTGGAATCCAGTAAAAAATCTCTATGCTGAACACCATTGACTGTATACATATTTCCATTTACATACACTTTCTTATTTTTAATATAGACAAGATCTCCACTCACGGCAATACATCTTTTTACCCAATATTCCGAGACATCCCGGGGATTCTTAAAAATTACAAAATCCCCTTGCCCAGGGCTACGTAATCCCCGGGTTTTCATATAGGGGATGGTGAATCCTATCTTGGTCCAGGGTATCCCTATCCAATCCGGACTGCGCAAACCATATACAAATCGGTTTGCCAACATGAAATCACCAACCAGCAGGGTGTTATCCATGGAAGGAGTAGGAATAGTAAACGAGTATATAACCGTAGCCCGGATAGTCAAGGCAATAAGTATAGTAATAAAAAGAGATTTTATAAATTCTTTATTCCCCTTATGGGATTGTTTATCATTACTCATTGTTTCATCCCCTTTTTTTAACCTTATACCCGAAGAAAAAAAATTTGTTCCGGAAGTGTCGTTTATGAGATTAATCATTAAAATATTTATTAATATATTTATCCATGACCTCCAGAACTGCGGTTTTACATTTCCCGCACACAGTACTGACCTTGGTACGTTCCTGTAAACTAATAAAATTCTTTGCTCCTTCCAGCACCGCCTCCTCAATATCATGATCGGTCACATTCATACATTCACAAACAACAGTAGCTTTCTTTTCCTTAATTTTATCTTCCCTGCCCTGGCGGTGATAATAATCATTGATAGCTGCTCTTAAAGCTTTGTCACCCAGTACTGAGCAATGAATCTTTCTATCCGGTAATCCGCCTAACTCCTGCAGAATATCCTGGGGTCTGAGTTTATAGGCTTCTTCCAGTTTCATTCCTTTCACCATCTCCGAAAGCACGGAAGTACTGGCTATGGCACTGGCACAGCCAAAGGTCTTCCATTTACAATCCGTAATAATATCCTTGCTTTTATCAACTTTAATAACAACCAGCATTTCATCACCGCATTTTATGTTACCCGTGATCCCTTTGCCGTCATAATCATATTTTTTAAGATTTTCCAGCACATTTCTGGGATTAGTAAAATGATCTTTTACTTTGTCACTGTATACCCAATCCATGATATTGTTCTTCTTGTCTTATGTTCTGGTTAAGGTTGACATTTTTCTGAGCTTTTTTATTACAGTTTTAAAAGCATCAATGGTATATTCAATTTCTTTTGGGGTAGTATCCCGCCCCATACTTATACGAATGGACCCGTGTGCATACTCCCGGGGTAATCCGGTGGCCAGAATGACATGAGAAGGATCCAAAGAACCAGAAGCACAGGCTGAACCGGTGGAAACAGCAATTCCTTCCAAATCCAGATAGAGTAAGATGGCTTCCCCCTCCACCCCCTCAAAGGAGACATTCAAAGTGCCGGGAAGAGAATGATTCGGATTACCCATAAACCATACCTGGGAAATAGAATCTTCTATACCCTGACGAAGAAACGCTTTCAGTCTCTCCAGTCTCTTGGCCTCTTCCCCCATCTCTTTTTTTCGCATTTCTGCTGCTTTGCCGAATCCTACGATTCCCAGGGTATTCTCTGTTCCTGCCCTTCTGCCTTTCTCCTGATGACCACCCCGGATCAGGGGACAGAAAGGAGTACCTTTTTTAATGTACAGGGCACCCACTCCCTTGGGGCCATATATTTTATGGGCTGAAAGTGAAAGAAAATCAACCGCACAATCTTTAACATCAACTGGAATTTTTCCCACTGCCTGAACCGCATCTGTATGCACCAGGGCACCATATTTTTTAGCTATTGTGGTGATTTTTTTCAAATCCTGTACCGTACCGATTTCATTGTTGGCCATCATAATTGAAACCAAGAGGGTGTTTTTGCTGATTTTCTTTTGATATTCATCCAGGTCTACTCTGCCGGTTTTATCCACATTCAGGTAGCATACCTCAGCGGAATGGCCGTCAATGCATTTAGCCGTCTCCAGTATACAGGGATGTTCAATTTTGGAAGTAATTAACTGGGGTAATCCCAAGTCAGGCATATTGCATCCTCTTAAGGGACAGGTGGTCAGGGATAAAACAGTATTATTGGCCTCCGATCCACTTCCCATAAAAACAATTTCATCCGGGAAGGCGTTTATCAGAGAAGCAACTTGATAACGCGCTTCTTCAATCGCCTGTCGTGCTTCTCTGCCAAAACTGTGCATACTGGAGGGATTACCAAATCTCTTCATACTCTGAATCAGGGCCTGCCTTACTTCTGGATGAAGAGGTGTAGTGGCATTATGATCAAGATAAATTATCGGTTTACGCATAAAGGATTACCTCTATGCCTGGAGTTCTCTTTTTAAGCTCAGTATACGGCTAATATGATCTCTTTCCTCTTCAATAATCTGATTGATAAGGGAATGATCTTTTTTATGCGTTACATTCAATAGTTCCGAATAAAACAAAATGGAGTCTTTTTCCAGGGAAAGTGCAATCCGCAAGGCAACTGCAGGATCATTGATCTGTTTTTGCAGGGACATTGCTTCTTCTTTATCCGGAAATACTTTACGATCCACCAGAGAACTAAAATAAAGAATCATTTCTGTCTTATCATATACACTGTGTTCTGTATTCACTTCCACCTGAGCCAGCATACCTCTAAATACCTTTTCATGCCTTACTTCTTCCTCAATCAAAAAATTGAAAACATCTTGTATCGTCTCTTCCTTATGAGCTTGAGCTACACTTTGATAAAATTCTTTCCCTTTTCTTTCCATCTCTATGGCCATCTGCAGCACTTCACTTCCTGCATATTTATTATTCATGGTCTTACTCCCCGATTTTAGTAACCAATACTAACTTTAATTGCCTTCTAGAATAAAATCATCATATTCTCTCTGTAAACGATTTTTATGCCTAAGTTCCTCCTGGGTTAATATCTGGAATAGTCTAGTAAGAGTTGGATCTGTGTGTTTCTGAGTCAATGCCGAATACAGTTTTATGGATGCTTCTTCCCGTTTCATGGCCAGTATTAACAAGTTCTGATAACTCATATCCGGATTAAATTTCATATCCACCAGATAATCACTTATCTTTAAATCAGTAATTTTGGGCAATTTTATTTTTGCGATCACTTCGGGCTTAAAATTTTCTAACATATGCACATGCTTCTTTTCCTCTTCCGCCATTTCTAAAAACGCTTTCTTCATTCCTGGACGGGTAGTAACCTGGCTGCATTGATGGTAAAATTCCACTGCTTCTTTCTCTTTGTTTGCAGCAAAATTAATTGTTTCCTTGAACTGTTTACGTTCCATGTTATTCCTTTCTGAATAAATAGCAACCCCAATATTAAAATCTGTGGGTACGCACATGACAGTAAGGTAAGGTATTCTTCTTCTGGTAGTAATCCTGGTGATACAGCTCTGCTTCCCAGAATGTACCAGCTTTACGTAATTGCGTTGCTACCTTATACCCTTTCTTTTCCAAAATATCAATCAGTTTTTGGGCTGTCTTTTTTTGCTTTTCATTATTATAAAAAATAACCGATTTATACTGTTCTCCGATATCCGGTCCCTGACCATCCTGTTGGGTGGGATCATGTATTTCAAAAAACAGTTTGGCCAGGTCTTCATAGGAAATCCGAGAAGGATCAAAGGTTACTTCAACTGCCTCAAAGTGGCCTGTTTTACCTTGACACACCTCTTCATAGGTTGGATTTTCTTTAGTACCACCCGTATATCCTACTCGAGTAGAAATTACTCCCTTCTCTTTTTGAAAATAATATTCAACTCCCCAGAAACATCCTCCGGCAAATGCAGCTTTCTGGACCTGTATCTTCTGAGCAGGAATAAAATTCAAGGAAATAGAATTAACACAGTGACGTACATCTTTTGCTGTAAATCCCTCTCCCAGAAAAACATGGCCTAAATGTGCTCCGCAATTACTGCAGATTATTTCTTCCCGGACACCGTCAGCATCCAATTGACGGGTAACCGCTCCCGGAATAGCCTCATCAAAACTTGGCCATCCACACCCGGCATCAAATTTGTCCTGGGAACGAAATAAGGGGGTGTTGCATCGTTTGCAAGAATACACTCCTTTGGCATCATGGTTGTAATACTTACCGGTAAATGGTTTTTCCGTCCCTTTATGAATAATAACCCGCTCTTCTTCTTTACTTAAGGTATTATATTTCATTTTTTTCTCCTGTGCCGCAGTAAATGACTCTCCTAACATGACTATTAACAATAAAAAATAAATAAAATTGTTAGATGGTGAGAACATGGTTTCATCCTCCCAATAGCCTTAGACTTAACACCATTACCAGCATACCGATAATGACTCCTATAATAGGGGTATGCTCAATATCATAGGATTTGGCAATAGGTATTAATTCATCCATGGAAATCGCCACCATAATGCCGGCCACAAAAGCCAGAACCCATCCTAAAAGATTAGGGGTTAGAAAGGGAAGCAGGATTAGTCCGGCAATTCCTGCACCCACCGGTTCGCTGACTCTCCGGAAAGAAAAGACCATACAAAAGCTTTCTTACGGCTGCCTGTGGCTGCATAAATGGGAACTGAAACTGCCAGTCCTTCCGGTATATTATGTATGGCAATCGCCACCGCAATAGCTATCCCTAATTTTACATTTCCCATGGCTCCCACAAAGGTAGCCATTCCTTCCGGAAAGTTATGGATAAAGATTCCCAAAGCTATCAACAGCCCGGCTCGCATCAAACGACTGGTTTGATCTATCTCACCATGATCATGCTGACCTATGTATTCATGAGGGATGAGAAAATCTATAAAGAAAAAAATGATCATTCCCAGAAAAAAACCTGCATATGCTTTCTCAAAACCTATAGTGTCGATACTATTCTTAAGCAGTTCCATAAAAGAGATTAAAACCATTACTCCGGCGGAAAAACCCAGGGTAAATCCCATAAATTTGGGCCCCGGTTTTCTCACAGAAAGACCAATTAGGCTGCCAATGGTCGTGGCCAGCCCTGCTCCAGTAGTAAGAAGCAGGGCAATGGCAAAATTAGATTGCATCAGCTTTCCTCTGGGGAAAACTCATCTTTCCCCACACCGCATTCAGGGCAGACCCAGTCATCCGGTAAATCTTCAAAAGCAGTACCTGGTTCGATACCATTGTCGGGATCCCCTTTTTCTGGATCGTATACATATCCGCATACATTACAAATCCATCTTTCCATCTTTCACTCCTTTATTTAATTACTTATAATTATGACCACATTGCCTTAATACAAAAACTCATTTTTATTTCTTCTCCTGAAAAATAAATTGTCTACCTGTTTCCCTATATTACCATTAGTATAGTAATTCTGTTCCTCATCTGCAAGTTAGATAAAAAAATTATCCTCTTTTTCACAGAGACGGAGAAATTAATATTGACCATCCATACGAAAGGCAGGAACCCCAAACCACATTCCGGTATTGTTTACTGAATCCAGTTCAGCCTGAATAAGGTCAAAATGGGAATCCTCCCACTCAGCCAGACGTAAAAACATGTTTTTAGCTTGAGTATCATCCACAACCTCAGCCTGATCTCTAAAAAACTGAGCTGTTTTCCGTTCCAGGTCCAAAGCAGTATTGAGTGCGTCTATTTCTCCCAGTTTTGCTTCTCCCTTGGTTTTAATCTGCTTTTCCCTTACCTTGGGAACCAAGGACTGTACTTTTGATGCCGGTATGTGAATCTCTTTCCAGGTTCCATTCTTACTGACATGTTCGAGTTGTTGTTCTAGTATGGTTTGATGTTCTTTCTCATCCTTGGCCAATTGCTCAAACATTTTCTTACCATTTTTATTCTGGGTTTTATGAGCCAGAAGAGTAAAAGTATCCCTGCCGTTCACTTCTACGGAAATGGCCGTTTTAAGAATTTCTTCCAGTTCTTGTATTGTAGCCATAAAATCTCCCTATTGTTTTATTACATTAATTTATTTATGATCTCTCATTTCATTTTTCATGAGATTAATCAATTTATTTTCCATCAAGTTTTTGGTTTTCTTATACTCTTTTTTACTTTTACCCTTAGGATCCGGTATATCCCAAGAAATCATCTTGGCTCCAGGAATGAAGGGGCATCTCACTTCACATCCCAGAGTGACCACTATATCCGGTTTATCAATATCAGCAAAACTCTTGGGCTTTCCTCTCCATTGTATTCCTAAATCATGCAATAAGGTGAGAGCTCCTTTATCCACTTCTTTAGCAGGATGAGTGCCGGCACTTGAAAACGCCACTCCCTTCCGGGCAAATTTATTTTTTGCCAGTGCTTCAGCTATTTGACTGCGACAGCTGTTTTCTACACAGGCAAAGGTAATTTTCATGATACTCCTTCTTATGAGTTTTCATCCTTAACTATATTCTGCCTACAAGAGGAAAATAAATAAGATTTCACTTAACCAGGAATCCACCCTGATTAATCCTGATATAATATTTCCCTGTTTTATCCCTGCCCCTTCGTGGCCCTAATCAATTTGTCTGCTTCTTTATTCAATTCGGATTTAGTAATTCTCCACCCACAGTTCAAAATGTGCCTGGGGATGATCACATACCGGACAGGTATTGGGAGCCTCAATTGATTCTATTATATGTCCGCAGTTTCTGCATTTCCAGAATACTTTTCCATCCTTTTTGAAAACCATATGATTCTTGACATTTTCGGCAAGCTTACGATATCTGTTTTCATGACGTTTCTCCACCATAGCCACATTTCTGAAGGTCCGGGCAATGTCTTTAAATCCCTCTTCTTCCGCAATTTTGGCAAAAGTAGGATAAAGATCCGACCATTCCTCATGCTCACCCTCAGCTGCACATTGCAGATTTTGGAGCGTGTCATCATAACACACAGGGTAGCAGGCCTGAATGTCAATCGCTTCCTGGTTAATACCCTGATTGATTAAGGCCTTCATAAAAAGCTTAGCATGCTCTTTTTCATTATCAGCGGTTTCCTGAAATATAGCTTCCATCTGTTTGTATCCTTCTTTACGGGCAACAGAAGCATAATAGGTGTATCTCATTCTTGCCTGTGATTCCCCTGCAAATGATTTCATTAAGTTTTCAGCCGTTTTACTGCCTTTCAATTCCATATATTATCTCCTTTCTGTTGAGCAAATTAACTTTCGCTAGGTTAGTTTTAATTTTTATGAATGAAGCCGTAAGGCTTTTTAGATCTTAAAGTCATAGATTCTTTTAACTACTGATTAGAATATAATTGACCACTAAAGGCCATGATTAGCGACTTATTCTGGTTTCTGACCACTTGCTTCTCAGCCTTACCCTTCGTAATTTATATAGTACTCACATTTATAGGTTCTGTTGTATCTTTTTTACTTTTTCCTTTATCCTTTTTCTTTTAGTCTTTGGTTAATAGCAAATCAGCAAACTGGCTAATTGCTAACTGCCAACTTGCTATTTACATTCCTTATGGCAGAACCACCAATCATAGCAATCTTTTTGATTAGCCCTTTCTTTGGCATCTTTACTGGTATTGGCCGGAGGTATAATAACCCGGTCCTTAATTAATTCATTATTTGGCCAGTTGGCCGGAACTGCAACTTTATTCTTATCAGCCAGCTGTAAGGCTTTTACTGCCCGAAGAATCTCATCAAAATTTCTGCCGATTTCCTGCGGATAGTAAAGTACAAGACGAGTCTTTCCTTTGGGATCTACAATAAAAACAGCCCGAACTGTATTGGTTCCTTTACCCGGATGCAGCATACCCAGTTTCAGGGCTATGGCATCATTACCTGCTATAATAGGGAACTCAATCTGAACATCAAGTTTGTCCTTAATCCATTCTTCCCATTTTATATGAGAAAATACCTGATCAATGGACATGCCGATCAATTCACAGTTCAATTTTTTGAATTCTTCATACCGTTTTTGAAAGGCAACAAATTCAGTCGTACAAACCGGGGTAAAATCTGCTGGATGACTGAACAGTACAAACCATTTTCCTTCATAATCCCTGGGAATTATTTTTTTCCCGTGAGTGGTCATGACTGTAATTTCCGGAAAATCATCACCCAATAAGGGCATGTTAAATTTTTGCTCTTCCATAATGTTCTCCTTGTTTATTTTATT
>CAZKMO010000011.1:25409-37778 GCA_964554015.1 uncultured bacterium | reverse complement strand
TTTTACCGGTTTTATCTCTCAAATGAGAAAAACTTGCTTTTCCCATCTTTCTGATCGATAATAATCTACCAGCAACAGATACCATCCCTCCTTTTGTTTGTTCACTATATGACTTAATAATATCTTCGGCAAAATCAGTTTGGTTAAACGTATAAGGATAAGGATTAATCCCCTGTTTTTGTAAAGTTTTAATCTTTTCCAGTCGCTGTTCTCTCAATTCATCAATAACACTCAATACATATCCTCCCTGGTTAATTACTGAATCTTAATAAATAGGCTTCAATAAATTCATCCAAATCTCCATCCATAACCTTTTGGGTATTTGAAGTCTCAACATCAGTTCTATGATCTTTTATCATATTGTAGGGATGAAAAACATAGGATCTAATCTGGCGGCCCCAGGCAATGTCTTTCTTTTGATCTTCAATATTCTGCCTTTTCTTTTCCTCTTCTTCCTTTTTTTGCTGATATAAACGAGCAGATAACACTTTCATAGCATTTGCTTTATTCTTATACTGTGATCGTTCATTCTGACACTGAACCACTATACCAGTAGGTAAATGGGTTATTCTCACGGCTGAACTGGTTTTATTCACATGCTGTCCCCCTGCTCCTGAAGCCCGGTAGGTATCAATTCTAAGATCAGAAGGATTGATGTCAATTTCTATATCTTCATCTACTTCCGGATATACAAAAACCGATGCAAATGAAGTATGACGTCTCTTATTGGAATCAAAGGGAGAAATTCGAACCAACCTATGAACTCCTGTTTCTGCTTTTAAGTAACCATAAGCATAATTACCTTTGATTTCCATAATAACACTTTTTATCCCTGCTTCGTCACCTGCAGAAAGATTTAAAATATTAGTGGTAAAACCCCTTCGTTGAGTATAGTGTGTATACATACGAAATAACATTTCAGCCCAATCCTGAGACTCTGTTCCTCCTGCACCCGGATGAATGGTTACAATGGCATCCTTACTATCATCTTCTCCCTTCAACATCTGTTGCAATTCAAGATTAACAATATCTGATTCTAGGGTTTCAATATTATCCGAGATCTCCTGCATGGTTTTCTCATCATTTTCTTCTTTGGCTAAGTCAAATAAAACCAATAAATCATTATTCTTTGCATTTAATTTCTTCCACTGATTTATCAACTCTTTTAAATCATTCATCTCTTTAAGAATTGATTGCGCTTTTATATTATCATTCCAGAAATCCGGATTAGTAGTCATTGTTTGTAATTCATCTATACGCCGCGCTTTCTCGGCTCCGTCAAAGATGCCCCCAGAGAGCTGTAATTCTTTGCGTTGTCTGATTGAGTTTTTCTTTTAATTCATCAAGCACTATTTGACAACCTCAACTAATAAATTTTATGTATAACAGAATTGTTAAAATATTTTTTCAATATCTGATTATAACTTTTATTATTTTCAGCTAAAACTTCTGCTCCAGACTGGCATAATCCAATTCCCCTGCCCTTTCCCGCACCCCTGAAAATAAATTTACTTGGAATTCCATATTTACCATCTTCTTTTTCAATCACAAAACAATTACTTGGTATTTTATGATTGGAAAGAATACCACATATATCATATTCATTATTAAATTTTATATTATTTTTACTACCCAAAATTTCTATTTCAGTTACTCTACCGGATTTATTTCTCTTCTGAGGAATAATATCAAATAGAAATCCAATATCATAGCTGTTAAAATACTTATGTATACATGTTTCAATATCCATACGTGGAATTGTAACCTTCCACCGAAAATAATTTTTATATTCAAGAAAAAAATTTTTGCTATTTAAATTTTTGGGATTACAAAGAACATCCGGGGTACTTCCAATCCATTTTTTAATTTCAGATTTACATTTTAAAGAATATCTTTTTTTTGCATAATGCTTATCATTATCCAATCCTTCTTTCAAGTAACTGGGGGGAAAATCTTTATAAAATAGGTATTCATTATTGATATAACCACCACAGGATTTACAAAATGGCATTCTATATAGATTATCATTATATAAAATAACTTCACCCCTGGTATCATTCACAGCCTGTTCAATTTTCTTTTTGCCATCTTTAGAAATATTATTAAATTTTAGATAATTTGAATCTGAAAAAATATAATCCTCATCTTTTAATAAATGCATCTTTAATAAAATATTTCCTCGGGAAATTACTGTCTGACTTTTTAAGGTTTCCAGATGAAAATCAGTGCCCAATTCGTGATAAATAATATTTTTTAAATATTTTTCCAAAGGTATTTCTTTTAAAACATTTATTGTTTTATTTATGTCAATTTTAAATTCAACATTACCATTTATTTTAATTTCTCTTCTATCATTTCTGTTTTCTTTATTTAATACATTATAAATGATCGTATTTTTGTTCTTATTCCTATTCTTGCTGATAATTTTTATACTATCTTCAATTTTATATATCCGGTTAATATTTTCATCACATAATTCAAATATTGCCTTAGGTTTACGAATTTTTTCACATACCACGAATGGCTTACATGCTAACATTTTATAATACTTTGAATTAAAAGCATCTTCCTTACAATTAAATTCACCCAGTAAAACTCTAAAAAAAGTAGTTTCAAACTCTTTATTACCTATGATTACGGTATCGCCAATTTTTTCTAAGCGAACATTATAACTACATTTTTTCAATTTATTTAAGGTTTTAATAGCTAAATATTTATTTTTAAAGGCATTCACCAAGAACGAATATGAGTTTTTTTCATTTTTGAAATGTTCAACTTTCAGATGCCATTTCATATCAGTTTTAATATTATCTTCAATAATCTTTCCATTATGATCTGCAATTGAAATTATACCCGTTGTTTTGAAATCGATATAATTTTTCCCGGATCCAATTTTTAATTTTACTAATGGTTGTTTTTTTAACTTTTTTATTCGTTTTATACTCATAAGTATCAATCAATAATTATTAAACTTTACTTGACTTTAAGTTAATAATAATTGATCTTATTGTCAATTAAAATAATAGTAATACCAATTGGTATTACTAATGATTTGTATAGTTTTTAAAATTAAGGTAAAAAAAATAAATATAGAAAAAATTTAGAATAATTTAATAAGAAAGTAAAAAAGAAAATCATCCCCAAATATCATTAATAACTATTTTATGTCTACATTTGGGACATAATAGTTTCATTATATCCGGACGTCTTAATTCATCCGACTTTTGCCCGGTTTGAACCGGTATAAGTTCCTGCTGTCCAATGATTAAAAGATTAGGATTTCCATAAGCCAGGGTGCCAAGTTTTCTCGTTAACCAGGCTAAATGATTTCGGGTCGTTATAATAGAATGACAAATATCACAAATTATTAATTCATGCTCAATGGATTCTACCGCTAATTTACGATCAAATAAAGCTAAATCATACTCTTTGGTAAGCTGAATACCTTTATCGGTTATGCAATGAGCTTCACAATTGCCACAAAAATTACACATGTCGTATCTGCATTCTAATTTACGAACCGGCGTACTCTTTTTATTATCCACAGGTTCTTCAGGATCAATAACTGTTATGGCACCAGCCGGACATACTTCTGCACAGGCGCCACATCCAATACAGTACTCTTCAAAGTACTTCGGTTTACCCCGAAAACCATCTACCGGTTCAATTTCTACGGCAGGAAATTTGGTTGTATAAGGTTTGCTGAATAATGATTTTAATGCTTCTTTTAATTCTCTTAGTTTTGGATATTTCATATTATATTACCGAACTATAATCTTGGTTTATCTCCACGATCTTTTTTATAATGATCAACAACACTCTCTTTCCATAGTTTTACCCCAAAAATATGAGCCCCTCTGGCTAAGGCATGGGCTCCAACCGGAGAGGTTAGTAAAACAAAAGGTATGCCAAGCAGGGCTTTAATTCCCATATTTGAAAAACCAGTTGTAAAAAAAATACCAAACAGTATTCCACAGGTTCCAAAAGTAATACATTTAGTACCTGCCTGAAGTCGGTTGTATACATCTGGTAATCGTAATAAACCCAGACATCCGAACACATCAAATAAGACTCCCAGGCAAATAATTATTATTCCGATTATTTCATTCCAACTCATCATATTATTACTCATCCAAGGTTTTATGTGCTAAATACTTTGCTAAAGCTAAGGTTCCCAGAAAACTTAGAAAAATCCAGGCTAAAGCTACATCTAATAAAAAAGCCCGATTTGACATCAAAGCAAGAATTGCTGTAATCCCAACTGCCAGAGTTCCCATAATATCAATTGCTACCATTCTATCTGGAACTGATTTACCCAGCCATGCCCTGATTAAACAGGCAAAACAGCAGCCGAGTAATATATAAAAACAATATTGTAGTATTTCAATTATAATATTCATGAGTCTCTCATTCAAATATTTTTAAAAGGAATTTCTCAAATCTGCCCACAATATCCTGGGTAGCTTTTTCAACATCTTTGTGCTGTACATTAATCCAATGTATGTAAAGATAATCATCCTTTAAATCAATGGTAAAAGTTCCCGGGGTTAAGGTTATGGAATTAGCCAAAATAGCCTTACCTAAATCTGATTTTAGTTTAGTTTTTACCTTGACAATACCTGGAGCAATAGGCATATTTCGAGGGCGTAATAAACTGAGAATTACCCGATAGGCAACATCAAAATTGGCTTTAGCCATTTCCCAAATAAAAGCAGGAACATATATAATAAGCCAAAACCATCTTTTTATTTGTAAAACTTTCTTAGCATTACTCACAAATAAATTTCCAAACATAAGGCCAATAGTTAAGGAAACTACTAGACCGGTTACTAGATTTTGCCAATAAAGGGTCCAGGTTAATAGCAACCAAATAATGAAGGAGAAAATTATCAATATAATTCGTTTCACCTCACCCCCCTAATATAATTTTTCCATATTGCAAACCATTTTTTAGAACCTCCACAGTTGGGTCCAATAGAAAAGGTCGTATACTGGGAAGTATTAATAATCCCATTCCAATGCTTAGCAAGGCTAAAATAATACAAATAAAACTCATAGCAAAGGGAGCTTCTTTTACCTTCTCATACATAGTATTTAATGTGCCCCAAAAGGCTAATTGTTGAGATTTTAAATAATATAACAAGGTAACGATACTTATTAATACTGCTACTCCGGAAAGAATATAATGCTTTGCCTGCACAGCTGCAATTATAATTATTAATTTACTCCAAAAACCACCAAAAGGAGGTATTCCGCTAATTGATAAAGAACCAATTAAAGAACTATAAGCAGTAATGGGCATTTTTTTTGCTAATCCACCCATTTTATTCATATCCCGAGTATCTATGGCATGGACAATAGCACCTGAATTTAAGAATAATAAAGATTTAGATACGGCATGATTAAGTAAATGGAATATTCCGCCCAGAAATCCTAAGGGAGTACCCAGACCAAAGGCAAACATTACATAACCAATCTGACTTATAGATGAATAGGCTAAAAGCCTTTTATAATCACTCTGTCCTAAGGCGAGGAAAGCACTAACTGCCATGGATAAGGTACCAAGAATTAAAAACAAGGTTGGTATAAAAGGAACATTGCTAAATCCAAAAACATTTACAAAAATTCTGATTAAAGTATAAACACCAAGTACCTTAATCACTACACCGGAAAGCATGGCAGAAATCGGTGCGGGTGCCGAAGGATGAGCATCAGGTAACCAGGAATGAAAAGGCATCAAAGCTGCCTTAAGACCAAATCCTACCAGAAAGAGGATACTGATGAAAACCAGGGCAGGATTTGTCCCTGTTGTATTTACTACCTGAGATGCATCTGCAAGATTCAAGGTCCCGGTCATAAAGTAAAATAAAGCAATTCCCAATAAAATTAATGCAGAGGCTGTACCACCCAGTATCTGATACTTAAATGATGCTTCCAATTCTTCGGAACCTATACCAAAAGCAACCAAAGCATAGGAGGCGATTGCGGTTATTTCCAGAAAAACAAAAAGATTGAACAAATCTCCGGAAATAACCACTCCGTTTAATCCTGCCATCAGTAATAAAAATAAGGTATAATATTTAGGTTTATCTGTATAACGTGACATATAATTAACAGAATAGATATTAACTGCAAAACCAATAATATTAACGATTAGCAGCATTAAAACAGTGAAACTGTCCACTACTATGGCAATACCAAACGGAATTCCTTCCACCGGTTCCCAACCACCTGCATAATAGGTAACTGTTTCTCCTACAAATCGCAGAGAATAGAGTGCAAAAGCCATTAAAAATACAGTGGCACAATTGGCAATCCAGTCTGCAGATCGCATCCATATTTTTGAAATAATAAGCGTCAAAAATGCTGTTCCTAAGGGAACAACGACAAATAGAGGTAGTAAATTCATCCTCGTAATTTCCTGATTTTTCTTATATCAAATGTATTATATTTCTCATGAATCCTGACAGCAAAAGAGATTAATAAAGCTGTTGTTCCCAAACCAATGACAATAGCGGTTAAAACAATAGCTTGGGGTAAAGGATCAACAAACTTTGCTGTCTGGGAAACTTCCTGAGTAATTATGGGAGCTATTCCACCTGTTCTATACCCTACCAGAGCAAGTATGAGATTTACTGCATATTCCACAATGACTAATCCAATAATCATTTTAATAAGATTTCTTTTCACCAAAATCCCATATAAACCAATGGAAAAAAGAACCAAAGCCAGTATAAAAACAATCATAATCTCTCCCCTACTTTCAAAATTGCTAAGGTTATAAATATCGAGAACAATGCTGCTCCCACTTCAATACCAATAGCAATATTACATAATGGAATAATGCCCGCACTAAAAAGTGTAAAAGGCTCTCCCGGGTTTGATTTGGCTATAATATTATAAAAGAAATAAGTACCATTCATTAATCCTAGAATTGTAATAAACCAGAAAATAAAAATACCTATACTTTCGATGAGAGAAGCCCGCATCTTTCTAGCTTCACTTTTAATACTCTCCGAACCATAAGCTAAAATTAAAAGAGTGAAACATCCGGCAATAAGCACACCACCGGCAAATCCACCCCCCGGGGTTAAATGTCCATGCAGAACAACATAAATTCCTAACAAAAGAATGGAAGGGACCATTAAATTGGTAATCTGTTTTACTATTATAGTCATACCTCTCATGATCGCTTTCTCCCAGATTTTCTAAGAACAGCCATTACACCTACTACTGAAGTAAACAATACTGTTGCTTCTCCAAGAGTATCATATCCTCTGAAATCAAGAATTACAGCAGCAACTAAATTACCAGCACCTGTTGAGGAAAGACCCTGATCAATATATATTTTAGCCATTCTTAATGACTGCTCACCAAATTGAGGAAGATGACTAAATATTCTTATAGAGGAATAAATAAAAACCGCCATAAATATTAATCCTAAAAACCACAACAATAATTTTTTACTGCTGAATTGCTCAATTGTATCTTCACGAGTAGTTTTAAGAATTGCTGCAATTAAAATAATTAACGTTAGAGTTTCAATAATAATCTGGACTATGGCTAGATCCGGAGCATGCAGAATTAAAAAATTAATGGTTAAGGCAAATCCAATTATTCCTAGAGAAATTATCCCTGACAGGACATCTTTACTTTCGAGTGCCACAATAGCACCCAGGATCATTAATACTGTTAAGATGATGAGGGATGCCATACCTTACCTCCCCACCAATACAATTAATAATATAATTAAAGCTATAATTATCCAAGAAAAATACAAAGTCAAAACTCCAGTATGTGCTTTTCTGATTGTCTGAGCGATCGTCTCTGACAAACTTATCAATTGTTCATATACATCATAAAACTTAGACTCTGCTTGACTATATATCCTTTTCAATATGCCGAATTCTTTTACAGTATTATAAAAACCAGTACCGGTAACTCTTTCTTCTATTTCTAACCTCTCCCCGCCGATAAAATGATTTTCTTCCCTAAGGTTACTAAATACTTTTCCATATAAATAAATAATAAAACCTATAGCAATACCGATCAATATTAAAAGTGAGGCTAGATCAGAAGACCATATTCCTATATAACTAATTTCTGAAATCATAGGTTGAATAAAATATTTAATTGGTATTGTATAGGGAAATATTCCAAATAGTATACATAATATTGCCAGTATGCTGGGAGGAAATACTAAAAAGAAACTAGTTTTCAAAGGTTTTTTATCTCTTATTTCTTTAGATGGTAAACCTAAAAAGACTGTATACATGAGTTTCATTAAACTTGCGAGTGTAAAAGCACTACCAACCATAGCAATTAGCAACCAAACCACCCATAAATTATTACCACCTATTCCTAGTTTTATTAATCCCTGATAAATCATCCATTTTGAAGCAAATCCATTTAAAGGAGGTATCCCAGATATTGCTAAGCTGGCTATAAATGCCGTGATAAAAGTCAGAGGCATAAATTTTATTAATCCACCTAACCTATTTAAATCGGTACTATCAAATCTTTTTTCCACATTCCCTAACACCAGAAAAAGACATTGGGTCCAAAGTGCACTACTAATCATATAAAACAAACCCCCTGCAATTCCGGTAGCATTTCCGGTTCCAAAACCAAGTATCATATAACCCGCACCTGTAATAACCAGATAACCTATCATTCTTTTTGGATCCTGCTGAACAAGTGCCATCATAACAGAAATAAGTATGGTTAGGGAACCGATAATCAGCAATAATAAATTCATGGCAGGAGAAATATGAAATATATCTAAACTGATTTTAGCTAATAAATAAATTCCCAAAAGTTTATCTAATGCACCTGGTAAAAATGCTGATACTGGTAAGGGAGCTTTCTCAGCCACATCGGGAACCCAGGTATGCAGAGGTACAGCACCAATTTTAGCAAAAATTCCCAGAGCTAAAAGGACAAAAGCAATATTTGCTAGTGCACCCTCATACTGGAGATTAATTGAAATTTGATCCATTTCAAAAGTATGAGTTATAAAGTATATAAATGCTATGGCTAAAAGTATTAAAGCATCACTTCCC
Source organism: uncultured bacterium (assembly GCA_964554015.1). Classification (GTDB taxonomy): domain Bacteria; phylum Zhuqueibacterota; class QNDG01; order QNDG01; family CAYUAG01; genus CAYUAG01. The sequence continues at coordinate 28,716 of CAZKMO010000011.1, read as the reverse complement.
CCAATTATTACTAAAGCTTTTTTGGCAGCAATAGCACTATCCTCTTTACTTGACAGAATTAATAGAAAAAGGGTAAAACCTAAGAAACCCCAAAAAATTAGAAAAAGTATTAAATGATTTGAAAATACAACCCCGCACGCTGCTCCGATGGTCCAGAGTAAAGAACCATAAAAAAGACTTAAATTAGGTTTATCCTGCATGAACTTTAAAGAATATAATGTAATTATAAAACTGAAAATTCCAATAGCAAGAAATACAAATGTACTTAAGTTGTCAAGATGTAAAACTAGTGAATTATTGATCATCAAAGGAGCAGGTCTGTTAATATAAAACCAAACACAGGTTATTAATACGAAAGAAGAAGTGAGTAAGCTAAGGAATTCTTTTATTATTTTTACTCCCCTAGGAATAAAATAAATAATTAATCCTACTATGATTGGTACGAATATGGGAAATAGAAGTATGTTCATTTTATACCCAATTCTTTTATTATTTTTTCAGTTTTATTATGAGATAATTTTATTAAATCATTCCCACTGATAACTTTCTCACTATTATTATCATCATCAACAATAACTATTCTTTCAGTACAACAATAACAGGGATCAACAGCTGCGAGGACAAGAGCTGCATCAGCAACGGTTTGTCCCTCACAAGCAACCTCATTAGATAAAATATTGGTATAGCTGGGAGCTCTGACTTTATATCGGGCCGGGAAATTCGAACCGTCACTCAGACAATAGTGATACACTTCTCCCCGAGGAGCCTCAGCCCTTCCAATACCCTCTCCAGCCGGTAATTCTGTAATATGCAAATCGATTATCCCCGGTTTCATTTTCTCAAGGCATTGTTCAATTATCTTAACTGATTCTTTCATTTCCAGAATCCTGCAGGCAGTCTTGGCAAAAACATCTCCTTCTTCCAGCACTACTATATCCCAATCTACCCAATCATAAGCGAAATAGGGATCATCTTTTCTTACATCAATGGCTATTCCTGACGGCCGTGCAGTCGGTCCAACCACACAGTAATCGATAGCCTGCTGTTTGGTTAATATTCCCACTCCTTTGGTACGAGCATGAATAACCGGATCATCGCTAACCGCGCCTAAAAACATATCAATACTGGGCTTTAATTCATCCATTTTCTTCAAAATCCAGGGAATATCATCCTCCAGAATATCTCTCCTTACTCCTCCGGCTTTAAACATGGCATAACTCTGCCGGTTACCCGTAACTTTTTCCAAAACATCGCAGACAATTTCTCTGTATTTCCAGGCCCACATCCACACTGTGTTATAGCCAATAAAATGTCCGGCTAATCCAAGCCAAAGCAGATGAGAATGGACTCTTTCCAATTCACAAATTATGGTCCGGATGTACTGAGCTCGTTCCGGCGCCTCTATTCCCCCTAAATCTTCCATGGCATTAATGGAAGCAGCCGGGTGACTGGTGGAACAAATACCACAAATTCTCTCTACCAAAAAGACCACTTGATCCCAAGATTTTGATTCAGCCAATTTCTCGATTCCTCTATGGTTGTAGCCGATCTCAATATCTAATTTAATAACTCTTTCACCTTCCACGTGAAGTTTAAAGAATTCCGGCTCTTCCTGCAGAGGATGATAGGGGCCAATGGGAATTATTTCACTCATTGATCCCTCCTTAAGGGATAATTCCCTTCCGGCCAATCTTCTGGTAAAATAAGATGTTTTAAATCAGGATGATTTTTAAAGTTAACACCTAACAATTCGTGAATTTCCCTTTCTATCCATTTGGTTCCCGCAATAACCGAAGATAGGGATTCAACCTCGATCTCAGGTTTTTTTAAAAACACTCTTAAAGAAAAAACCTGAGGAAGTTGAAAAAAATCAAAGTGATACAATATCTCAATCCCGCCTCTGGGAGTATCAACACCGGAAGCAATAATGAATCTTGCTTTAAGTTCTTTGAAAATATATTGAGCAAATTCTACTAGATCTGCCGGATTGATATCAACATAAATTCGATTGTCATTATGTTCGAACCATTTAAGAATTTTCTTACCGAATTTGCTTTTTATTTGTTTTTTTATTTCCGTCCAGGTCATGCCAACCTCTTTAAATCACGCCTTTTGTCTGAGCATAGTTAACAGTTTTGCTACTCCTGCGATAATGCCTTCCGGTTTGGGGGGGCAACCAGGAATATAGATATCTACTGGTAAAACCTCATCAACTGTTTTGGGCATGACATAGCTTCCGTCAAAAACTCCATGTCCCAAAGAACAGGTGCCAATTGCAATAACCACTCCAGGTTTGGGCATTTGATTATATACCTCTTTTGCCCTTTTCATTGATTTAATGGTCATATTTCCGGTTACCAGCAGGGCATCTGCATGTCTGGGACTGCCCACCAGAACAATTCCCAAACGTTCCAAATCAAACCGGGGAGTAAGACAATCAAGTATTTCAATATCACAGTTATTGCAACTTCCGGTGGAAAGATGATATACCCACGGAGATTTGGTTAAAGCTTTTAATTTAAGTCCCATATTAATATCCTAATAATGCTAATATAACCGCAATTACAGCTAAAAATGTCATCGGATACCAGAAAAATTTTACTGCCTGATCAATACGTACTCTGGGATTGGTATTCCGTATGAGTATAATCAATACTAAAAGAACCACAAATTTAAGTATCGACCATAATATAGAGATACCTACAAACTTTACTCCCCCCATAAATAAAAGAACCAAAAACATGGGTAAAGTAAACAGCATCATCATACGAGTAAGCTTAATAGTGGCAAGCGCAGGCCCGGAATATTCAACCTCTGGTCCGCTCATCAGTTCAGTTTCAGCTTCCGGAATGTCAAAAGGAACCAGAGTCAGTTTTGCCTGCATACAGATGATTGCTACAATAAGTGCCAGTAAACCCGAAATACTTGTAAAAATCATTCCATAAGTTTCCTGATAATTTAATAACTCTGTTAACTGAATCTGTCCTTTGGTATGTATTATAGGTACAGCTACTGCTAATAAAAAAGGAAGTTCATCAGCCATCATTAATTTCATTTCCCTGCTTGCTCCCAGAGAAGCTACCGGATTTCGGGAAGCAAAACCCCCGATTATTAAGGCAGTGGATGGTATTAAGAGAAAATAAAGAACCACAATTAAATCTCCTTGAAACCCTCCGCTATTAAAAAGCAGGGAACTCCAGATCAGGGTTGATACCAGTCCAACCGAGAGAAGTCCAAATAAAGGAGCTGTTAAAAAAGTTATACGGGAAGAACCTGCCGGTACAACCGTCTCTTTTCCCATTAGTTT
>CAZKMO010000011.1:0-25399 GCA_964554015.1 uncultured bacterium | reverse complement strand
AATACCGGAGGTCCTACTCTCCATTGCACTCTCGCCGTTACCTTGCGGTCAATCCAACTGGCAAGCATACCAATAATCCCGGTACCAATAAAACACAATATATAAAATACTATTGGATTCATATTATATATACTCTTCCTTTTTCCATGGTATGGATCGAACTATTAAACTATCATTTACTAAAAATTCAAAGTTCTTTTCATCAGGCTTAAAATCCCCAAATTTTACTGCATCCTGGCTGCATCCCTGAATACATAAAGGCTCTTCCTTATCTCCTAAACGTTTGATACAATAATCACATCTGGAGGTTGCATAGGGAATTAATTCAGGGAGAATGGTACCAAAGGGACAGGCATAACTGCAAGTGTTACAGGAAACACAGCGCATAGTATATCTTTTAACAATACCATTATCCTGTTTTTCCAGAGCCTCATAGGGGCAGGCAGTAACGCAGGGAGCATTTTCACATTTTCTACAGGTGGTAGCAAATTCACCAATCTCACGAAGATATATTATTCCATTATTAAAGGGATGATAAAAATAACTGCATTTAACTACGCAAGACTCACATTCCCGGCATTTTTCTAAATCTATGTATAATCTTTTAGCCATATCTATTCCCAAATATCTGGAAAATCTTTAAGTTGCTTATAGGTAAAAACAGGACCGTCCTTACATATAAAAAGATTATCAATTAAGCAGTGACGGCACTGGCCGATTCCACAGTACATTTTTCTTTCCATGGAAAGATATATGTCTTTTGGTTTATATCCAACCTCTAATAGTTTTAAGGTGCCGAACTTCATCATAATAGGAGGGCCGATAACCACTGCAACTGAATTATTCAAGTCTATTTTCACCTTATCCAAAAGTACAGTAACTACTCCCTCACTTTCTTTCCAGGATTTGTCAGCTTTATCAACGGTTAAATGCAACTCAATTTTTTTTCGAAAATCATCAATTTGATATTTATAAACAATATCTTCCGGAGATCTGGCGCCATAGCACATGAGAATACGCTTATATTTCTCTTTTTCATGAAGCAGACTGTAAAGGAGTGCTCTGGCCGGTGGAAATCCCACTCCACCGATAAGCAGCAATACTTCTTTTCCATAAAAATCCTCTAAGGGAAATCCGTTACCATAGGGGCCCCGAATACCTAATTCATCTCCTTTATTTAATGTATGAAGCCGGGAAGTCATGAATCCCACATTCTGTATAGTAAATTCTAACTTATCCGGTTTATAACAGGGAGAGGACATGGCAAAGGGACCTTCCCCTACACCGGGAATACTTACTTCCGCAAATTGTCCGCAATGAAAGGAGAATTTACTTTCGGGTTTAACTAAAAAGGTTCTAATCCCCGGTGTTTCAGGAATTACTTTTTCAATAATTCCCTTCATTGGCTTATATGGATTTTTTTGCTGATTCATAAATTCTTTAATTTTTTTATTGTTTTATTTTTTATCTAGATCTCGAATGCAGGCTCTCATTTCAATATCGCCCTGACACCCCTCTATGCATCTTCCGCACCCTGTGCATCCATATTGGCCGAAATTGTCGTGTAAATACTTGAATTTACACATATATCTATTTCGAAAACGCTCATGTAATAAGGGTCTGGGTGTGCCGCCGCCGGCAGTCACAGCATATCCGGTAAACATGCAGGCATCCCATCCCCGCAAACGAACATATTTTTTTCGGGTTACATCATCCAGAAAATAACAATGACAGGTAGGACAGGCAAGGTTACAGGCACCACATTCAACACAGGTCTCGGAATGTTCTTTCCAAACTTTCAATTTATTCCAACTGGCAGCAAGAACTTCTTTATGGGACCTGGAAAGCTCATATTTTTTATTCTGATCTACTACTTTTTTGGTAGCTTCGGTGCGCTGCTTCTCCAGAGCATTGGCTTCTTCTTTCACCAATTCTTTTAAAACTTCTTCATGTCCTTTTAATAATTCATTCCCCCTATCTGTACCAACTTCTATGACAAATCCATCCCAAACCTTGGAAAGATTCAAATCAAAACCTTGCTGGGGATAAGGCTGACCTCCGACTAAGGTACAAAAACAGGTGTCCCAGGGTTGGGTGCAGTCGGAACTGACAATAACACTATTTTTTCGTCTTTTCTGATATAAGGGATCCACAAAATCACCACCAAAGGCCTGATCTAAAATGGGTAAAGCTGCCAAACCGCAGGCTTTCACTCCCAGGAAAAGTAAGGGTTTTTCCGGTTCAATATGATCTCCGACTACCTCATCAATAGGAGGAAGGAGAAAAGTTTTCATAGGATTTGCTGCTCGTGCCTGGTCATAGACAATGGAAGACTGATTATCTGAAGTCACAATTTCAAGAAACAAACCATTTTTATCTGTTCTCTGCGGAGCCAAAATCGAATACATTTCCATCCAACTTTTTAGAATCGAACTCCAATGTGCTTTGCCTATATAATATTTTTCAGCCATGTATTTATAATTTTTAAATAATTAGAGACCAACATTATTTTGGACTTATTCAATATCTATTATATTTTAAAAAACTAATTATTACTTAATTATAATATTAAAATTATTCTTTAATATAAAAAATGAAAATGTCATTGTCAAGAGAAATCTTTAATTTACTGTATCCCAATATTTAAAATTTTTCTGATAATTTATTGAGATTTTATGAGGTTAAGATAGAAAAGGGAATTTTAAAAAAATTTTAATTTCATTTATAAAAACAAAAATGTCATTATTTTTTAAAAAAATTTAACATAAAAAATGTAGATACAAAACTGTATCTGCAAATATTATTATATATTTTATTTATTAATTATTATTTAGATAAATATCTATTTATACCTTCCGCAGCTATTTTTGCATCAGCAATTGCTGTTACTGCATCCAGATTTATATTAACAATATCACCACCAGCAAATACTTTCGGAATAGAAGTCATACCATTTTTATCAACTTTCACCTTTTTTCTTTTTGTAAATTTAAGTTGATTTGCTAGTTTTCCCATAAATGAAAAATCCGGTCTTTGGCCTATGGCCTCAATTATCATATCACCCTTAATAAACATTGTCTCCTTTTCATAAAAAGTTGGAGCAAATCTTCCCTTTTCATCAAAAACCGACTTAACTTTTTTACATTCTAGTCCTGTAATATTTCCTTTCTCATCCAGAACAACCTCCTTTGGTCCCCAAGCCGGATTGAATTGGATGTCCTCTTCTTTTGCTTCTTCTACTTCTTCTTTGGTAGCAGGCAGTTCATGCCAATCTTCTAATGAGACAGTTTTAGTGATTACCTTTTTATTCGGATACTGCATATGCTGAAGTCTTATTGTTTCTCTGGCTGCATCCATGGCCACATTACCACCCCCAATTACAATAACTTCTTTGCCTACTTTTCTCTGCTTTCCAATTTTGTTATCTTTCAAGAATTCAAGTGCTAAACAGCATGTATCCGCATTTTTTACTCCGGTTGAAAAACTAACTGTATTACCTATACCCATGAAAACTGCATCATATTCTTTTAAAAGCTTTTTGAATTCAATGTGCTTACCTACTTTGGTTTTAAATTTAAACTTTACTCCAAGCGTTTTTATATAATTCACATCTTTATCAATACTACCTAAGGGTAATCTGTAGGTAGGAGGACCTGTTCTTAGCGTACCTCCACCTCCAGGTAGTTCATCATATACAACCACATCATACCCTTTTAATCTAAGAAAATAAGCTAATGATAAACCACTCGGTCCTGCCCCGATAACTGCAATTTTCTTTCCGGTTGATTTACCCGGCTTTAATTCGAGTGTTTTTCTATAATCTTCTATAGTATCTGCCACATACCGTTTAAGCCATCGTATAGCTAAAGCATCTCCTCTTATTCGCAAAGAACAAGCATCCTCACAATGCTTCATACAAATTCTTCCACAAATAGAGGGAATGGGATTATCTTCAAATATTTTCCTTAAAGATTCTTCCGGCATATCTTCTGAAATCGCATGTATGTATTCAGAAATTTTCAGGTTTGCAGGGCAGGCATCCTCACAAAGCTTACATTCAAGACAACGTCCGGCTTCTCTTTTAGCCTCATCTTTACTGTACCCGATCACTTGTTCGATAAAGGAAAGTTTTCTCTTTGGGGGAGAAATCTGAGGCATGTCAACTCTTTCAGGTTCAAACAAGGAATATTCAATATCAGGCGAAAATCCTCTATAATCCTTTTTTCTATGCGATAAACTTGCTTTTAATACAGAATATTCATCTGCAGAAACAAAACTTTCTGTATCACGTTTTTCATCTTTAGGAATAAAAGTAAACGTATCTGTGTTAAAATGTATATGGAAATAATCTCTTGTCAAAGAGAGTGAACCTGGGGGGCAAATATCAACACATAAACCACAAAAACAGCATCTGCCATAATCCAACTGAGGTCGCTCATCCTTGATTCCTTCCTGAGGTTTTGCTTTCAACTCTGCTATCTTTACCATTTGAATTGCCTGGTTTGGACATATATCAGCACAGTTGCCACAGCCAGTACATGCATCCCAATCATTTATATGAAATCCTCTATACCTGGCTGCTGGCTCTTTTAATTCAAAAGGATAGCAGAGGGTTTTAGGCTTTTTAAATAAATATTTTACTGCTTTAAACGGACTTAAAAAACTTGTTTCAGCCATCTTTTTTTCCTATTATTATTTTTTTATCTGTCAATTTCAGGAGCTACTACATATAAACTAATCATAATATTACCTACATCAGCAATACTTTCACCCACCAAAGCTTTTTCCAAAATAGTCAACCCATGAGAATAAGAAGGAGTTCTGAAATGAACCCGATAAGGTTTATCTCCGCCATCACTGACTAAATACAGTCCCAACTCTCCCCGGGAAGATTCACATCTCACATAAGTATCTCCTGCTGGTATATTCCATTTGAAGGGATTGGGTGTTTTGGTGCAAACAGCACCTTTCCTGGGCATTTTATCAATTAGTTTAAAAATCATATGAACACTTTCAATCATCTCATCCCGAATAGTCAAAAGTCGTGCATAGACATCTCCATCTTCTCTGGTTGGAACTTCCCATTCCACTTGATCATAGGCTGCATAAGGTTCAATTTTTCTTATATCATATTTCATACCTGTGGCTCTAATAGCATGACCAACTGCCCCCATTCTTTTTGCCTGTTCACGATTTAATTTACCTACACCTTTTGCTCTTTTTTCAAAGATACGATTTTCAAAAAATGTAGCATTATAATCAGGTACTTTGCTACCAATAGTATGTAAGGTATGAATAATCCTATCTTCAAAACCATTGGGAAAGTCACGTCTTACACCCCCGGGACGTATATAAATATGGTAAACTCTACCACCAGTTAATTCTTCAAACAAATCCAATACCAGATCACGATGATACATTGCCCACTGAGCAGCAGTATCGAATCCCAGCATATTTGCGTATGCCCATAACCCAAATAAATGAGACCCTACTCGCGCCAGCTCACAATATATACTTCTTATAAATTGACCTCTTAATGGTACCTCAATACTAGCCAGTTTCTCTACACCCATAGAATAAATAAGTTCAATGTGATCAGGCTCTACTACATTTATTCTGCATACCAGAGGAAAATTCTGCATCCAGGTCCTATATTCCATAAGCTTTTCAAATCCACGATGCAAATATCCGGGATTTGCATCTGCCTTCACAATCCTATCACCTTCTACTTTTAAGGTGATGCTGAAATTCCCCACCATTCCCAAATGTTGTGGTCCAAAATAAAGTTCAAGTTCTCTCATTTTTTTCCTTTTCTTTCTTCCACTAAAGGAATTTTATCAAAAAACCCTTTTACAAATTTTCTGGTATCAAAATCTTTCCTGAAAGGTGGAATTTTATATTCCAATTCCAGAAAAAGCGGCGTTAATCTCGGATGCCCATCAAAATATATTCCGAAAAGTTCATGGAGTTCACGTTCATAGGGCTCTGCATTTTCAAATATATTAATAACTGTTATACAATGCGGTTTATCCCGAGAAATTCTGGTTTTAACAATGATATTTCTCTTTTCTTTTTTTTGATATTCCTGATCATTTTCCATATAGGCAGACACGATATAGACAAGTCCAAACTCGTTATCTTCAATAAAATCAACACATGATATTAAAGCCAGATGTTCATATCCCATATTTTTTAAATAACTTAATAGGGAAACAATCCCGTTTTTATCAATGTTAATAACCATTCTGTCCTTATCAATAATATTGATTAAAACATTATCAAATGATGATTGAATTTCTTTCTTCAAAGCTTTCATCTCTATTATCCCTTATGAATATAAAGGCGGCCAGTCTAAGGTACCAAAAATTTTTTCCTGGTTTGCCCGATAATATTTATATTTTTCCCGATATTTTTTATAGCCATTTGCCATATCCTTATCAATTAAGGTCCAAAGATGAGTGACCGCTACAAAAATTGCCTCAGGTCTGGGCATACATCCGGCAATCCAACCGTCTATGGGAATATATTTATCGAGTTTTTTAATAGTATTATATGAATCCCAATACATTCCGCCATTTATGGGACAGGAACCAAATCCTACTGTAAATTTGGGTTCAGGCATTTGTTCATAGGTACGAATTATAGCCTTTAATGTCTTGGTGGAGACGTATCCGGTTATTAAAAACAAATTAGCTTGTCTGGGGGTGGCAACCGGAATCACTCCAAAGCGTTCTGCATCCCACCTGGCTGTAATAGAGGGTGGAACTTCAATAATTCCACATCCAGTACAAAAATAAACGGCATGAAGTGAATATTTATGCCCCATTTTCACCGGAGATTTAAACCATTTTTTAAGTTGATTTCTATCCATTTTATTTATCCTGTTTGATTAATGAACTATAATTACAATTAAAAGACTTATGAATGCAAACAATGTAGGCCATATCCACAGATATTTAATTGCCTGCTCAATTCGAAATCGGGGAAATACTGCATGAATAAAAAGACCAATTATAAAAACTAAAACCATTTTTGACAAAAAGACAATTATTCCTACTAAATTCCCCAGTACTGTATTTGCTATAGGAGTAAATACACCAAATAAATCCCAACCGCCCAAAAACAAATTTACAAAAAGGGCAATACCAATAAACTCATTTAATCCATGCTCTATAGTAGTAAAAGCTAAATATTTTCCTCCGTATTCCACTTGAGGTCCTGATGATATTTCCTGAGCAGCACCCACAACCTCAAAAGGCCGTAATCCCAGGATTGCCGGTAGTATCAAAAAATAAGCAACTCCTGACAGTAATAAAGGCAAGGAGCCCAAGGACCATCCTGTTTCTGTTTGTCTGTTTACTATTTCAACAATGGAAATAGTGTTATAGTGAGTCATAACTGCCAGCAGAATAAGTAACAGAGGAACTTCATAACATAATGCTAAAATAAATTTTCTTGAAATTCCGATACTGGTATTAGGATTAGCAGCTTCACCACCGCTTAGAGCTATACCTAAAGGACTTAACAGTAAAATATATACTATTACCAGCAGGCCCCCGGAATAACTTAGCGGACACATAATGCCTAAGGGGAGAAATAGGATTACTAAAAATGATCCGGCTAAAGAAATTATTATTCCAATATCAAAAATAAAACCATGGCTTATAGCTTTTTGACTGAGTAATCTGATAATGTCTATAACCGGTTGATAAATCGGAGGACCATATCTCCAGTGGATTCGTGCAATTATCTTCCTGGCTAATCCCAGAAAAAATATTCCCATAAGCAAAGCTATAATTGGTGAGAGTATGATCTCAATAATGTTCACCCCATTAGAAATGTTCATTATATCACCTTTTGAAAATTACTATTTGTTTTTCCTTTTGGCAAAGGAAAATATTCCACATAATGAATCCCATTAAAATCACCAGTTCCAAAAACTTTTGTATAATTTCTAATGAAAATCATTAAAATACACTCCATTTTAATTGTATTAAAATTAATAATGCCAGAAATAATACTATATACATAACATAATTACCAAGATATCCTGTATAAATCTTCCTTGTACTATTACATAATTTCTGTACTGCCTCTGAAAGCTTTATGTAAAATATCTCAATAAAATCCCTAAAATAAGGAGAAATCATTTTAGTTAAAGGGTGATAATAATCAACTGAATAGTTATATTTATCTTTTGGGACCGCTGCACCTGCAGCATAGCTGTCATATTGATCAACTTTTAATGCTTGGTGATTTGCTTTATAGATAAACCAGATAATAAGCCCTATAATGAATAAGGCAATAAAAATATTTATAGTATTCAAGGTACCAGTCTCCGAAACAATTCCCCATAAATTTATATTTAAGGATTTGAATCCAAAAGAAATTCCTATTGCATTGACTACTTTAAGTGGAATACCTGGGAAAACACCAAAGATAAGAACAGCAAGAGAAAGGATTATCATGGGAAAAGCCATACTGAATGGAGCTCTTTTAATATCTTTATACTTTTCAGGAAGTTGCCCTAAGAAAATATTATGAATAAATTTATAACCATAAAGAATACATCCCCAGGTTCCAATCAAAGCGGCAAACGCTAAAAAGGGATAGCCCTCAAGGATCAGTGTTTTATAAATCAGCCACTTGGAGACAAAACCATTTGCCAACGGTATCCCGATAAGACCTGCTATACCAACTAATGCCCCTACAAATGCAACCGGCATTTTCTTAATAAAACCACCCAATTTGTTCAAATCCCTCTCCCCCCCGGTTCGATACTGGACGGCTCCTACGCTCATGAATAAAAGAACAATATATATAGCATGATTTAAAGTATGGACTATTCCCCCTGCCAGTCCAAGACTGGTTCCAATTGTAATTCCTACTATCATATAGCCGCCTTGCCCGATGGCAGACCAGGCTAAAAGCTTTTTAGCATCTTCCTGCAAAAGAGCAATAAAGGTGGGAATTACTATGGTAATAGCACCAATCCAGGCAAAAATGTAATTGAACGTAAGTATCCCTTCCCCTAAATTAAGTACTCTAACCACACCTACAAACACATACAGTAAAAGAAGAAAGCCATACATACCCATTCGGGTAAGCATACCGGACAAGATTCCATTAAAAGAAGTAGGAGACTCTGCATAGGCATCAGGAAGCCAGGTGTGCAAGGGTATAACAGCATTTTTAATCCCAAAAGTAATACCGAAAATAATTAAGAGAAAAAGATTATATCCATTAGAATAAGATGGCAACAAATTTGAAATTTCAGCAATATTAAAAGTATCCAAAGTAGCATAAAGTGACATTATACCAATCAGCATAGACATAGATCCGATAAGAGACATTATAATATATTTTTTACCCGCTGCTAAACTTGATCCTCGATTATAACTGATCAATAAAAATGTAGACCAGCTCATTATCTCCCAAAATATGAAAAAAGAAACCAGGTCACCTGCTAAAACAATACCTAACATGGCAGCATTAATTAAAAGCATCATTAGATAGAAAAAATCGGTTCTTTCTCTGTCTTTCATATAACGTAAAGAAAAAATTATGGAAAGGGCTGTTAAACTGGACACTGTTATAGCAAAAAACCAGGAAAATAAATTTAATCTTAAGACAAAAGCTAGCCCCAGAAATCCATAATAAAAAGTTACTTCTTTTGTTACTCCATATAAACTGGAAACGATCGCTACTATTACCAAGGTAATAATTACAGCAAATCCATTGCGGAGTTTAGATGATATCTTACCCAAAATATAGGTGAGAAACGCACCGCCAAAAGCAATAATAGTTAATAGCTCCAAACTCATCCTAATACACTCCTTATATAATCAATTTTATTGATAAGCTCTGAGACAGCTGGATTAAGAATTTTGGAAACGATACTGGGATAAAGACCGATGAATAGTATCAGGGAGGCAAAAATAAGCATGGGAATTAATCCAGCCACAGGTGATTCTTCCTTTTGATCATTTTGATTAGAATCCTTAAAATATATCGTTTGTACTATACGGAAAAAATAAGCTCCCTCAATTACTGTACCTAATAGCACTATTCCGATCAATAATGTATGCAGTAATTCTCCTGTGGTAAGTGCTGCCCGGATAATCATAAATTTACTGGCAAAACCCATAAAAGGAGGTAATCCTACCAGAGAAAAAGTGCCTATGGTAAAAAGAAGAGAGGTAAGAGGCATTTTTCGACCAATACCCCCAAAAGAAGAAATCTCCATTGATCCAGTATTATAAATTATAAAACCTGCAGCTAAAAATAACAAGGCCTTGCTTATGGTATGATTTATCATCTGAAAAAGTCCACCACTTACTCCATAGGGCGAAGCCAGGGAGAAGGCAAAAACTATGAGTCCTATTTGCCCGATACTGGAATAGGCCAGCATTCTTTTTATATTTTCCTGGCCGAAGGCGCACATCTCACCTATTAACAGGGTTACTACTCCCAAAAAGAGAAAAAACATTAAAAAATTGGAAACACCAAATATAGTAAATAGAATCCTAATAACAGCATACAATCCTACTTCTATGGCAATTCCTGAGAGAACAGCACTGATTGATGAAGGTGCAGATGAATGTGCATCAGGAAGCCAGGCATTTAAGGGGAATATAGCTGCTTCAATACCTAGACCTGTAATCATAAAAATCATAGGTAGGAATACTGATACTGAACGTATGGATTCAATCTGGCTGGCAATATCAGCCATATTGAGGGTACCAAATTGGCCATAGAGTAAACCGATTCCTATCAAAAGGAAACTTGATCCTATGGATCCCTGAATTAAATATTTGATAGAAGATTCTATGCCTGCTTTGTTACCAAGGTAAGCCACTAAAGCATAGGAAGATATACAGAGAATTTCAAAAAAGACAAATAGATTAAAAATATCCCCGGTAAGCACAACTCCGGTGGCTCCGGTCAGAAGCAGTATATAAAGAATATGATACTTTTGCTCTGCCCCTTCTTTTATATATCTCAAGGCATAGATGGCTACCAAAAATCCGGTAAAAGAAATCAAAATAGAAAATAGGATTCCTACCGGACCTACAACAAGATTAATACAAAATGGAGGTGAAAATCCTCCTATCTTAACTATAATAGTCCCTTGCAATACCCGTGGTAATAGTGATAAAGCAATCACTGAATTAAAAAGAAATCCTACAACCGGAATCCATTTGATTATTTTCTTTGATATCAACTCTAATAGTGGTACCAAAAAAGCAAGTCCTAAAGGTACTGCGATTAAAACTACTGGATTAAAATCAATCAATTCATTCATATTATTTGATCCTAATTTACCACTTTTTTATTTTTAATATTTACCATTTTTGTTCTTTAATTTTTTCTAAATTAAGGGTTCCATAATGATTATATAGCCGTATAGCCAGAGAAAGAGCCAAAGCCAGCACAGCCAGTCCTATCACAATAGCTGTAAGCACCAGAGCCTGAGGAACCGGATCTACCATCTTTTGCATATCCAATCCGGTTTTAGAAAAAATAGGAGCAGTTCCCCTTCTGACATATCCCAGGGTAACAATAAATAAATTAACTCCGGTCTCAAGAATACTTAATCCAATTATCACTTTTATAAGATTTCGCTTGGTTAGCATTATAAAAAGACCTATTACTATCAGACCAAAGGCACCGATATAGAAAATATGATTCTCCAAAAAATTAATCATTAGCTTTCCTCCACGAGCTGGTCAATAATCCCACTTAATTCAGCACCTACTTTGAATCCAATAGCAATGTAAATTAGGGGAATTATCCCTGCACTGAATAAGGTGTTAAATTCACCTTTAGGTAGAAAATTCTCTAAAAAATAATGACCACCGACTGCAAGGCCAACTAATCCAAGTACAACAAAGGTTAATCCTCCTAACGACTCCGTGATGTTACTGCCAACTTTATTAATTCTTTTTCCCCGACATCCCAGATAAACCAGCACAAAGGCAGAAGCGATAACAGCGCCACCCTGAAACCCTCCTCCAGGTGTAAGATGTCCATGGATAAAAATATAGGATCCAAAAAGCAGAATAAGCGGAAACAGAAAACGGCATCCTGTATAAAGTATTAAACTGGATGGTTCCACCTTTATTTTTTCTTTTCTTTGAAAAGTTGCCAGTACCGCTCCTAATCCAATGGCAGCCAGAAATAGTACGGTCACCTCTCCCAGAGTATCAAAACCACGATAATTAACCACAACTGAAGTAACAATATTGGAAGCACCGGTATCCTCTTCACCTTTTTCAATATAATACTTCCCAACTTTGGATTTTTGTTCTCCAAAAGGAATTTCCCTAAGAGATACAAAAATTCCCCAGGCAACAATAAACAACAAAACTATCCCCATAAATTTTCTCATTCTTCATACCTCTTTGTTCGCTTGATAGCAATAATAAATACAGCTGTGACCAGTGCTGCCCCGATTGATGCCTCTGCCATAGCTACATCCGGTGCCTGAAGAAAATAAAAAAGAATTGCTGCTATTAAACTAACCATACAGGCAGCTATTACTGCACTTATTAAGTCCTTAAAAATTAAGGCTGTAATGGCTGCAAGCAACATTAAAAGCACTAATAAGGTAATTATTATTATCATACTTACTCCCTGTATTACTTGAAATCTTCCGATTTATCCACCACACTTTGCTTACAAAGATTTACGCCTATTTTTTTGGAAGCTCGAGCAATGGCATGACTGGATATCGGATTAGTAATCAGAATAAAACCAGCAATCAGCAAACATTTCCAGAACCATTCCGGTTGTATTATCCCTACTCCAATAATGGTAAAAAAAGCACCAAAAGTAGTGCACTTGGTTCCGGCCTGTATGCGATTATACACATCCGGAAGTCTGAGTACTCCAAAATTTCCTAACATCAAAAAGAGTACTCCAATACCTGTTATAATTATACCGACTAGTTCCATTTATATCCCCCTTTCCAGATATCTGGCTAGAGCCACCAAACCTAAAAAGGCTAGAAGAGAATAAACCAGGGAAACATCCAGATAAACATATCTATCGAATCCAAGACCTAAAAGAACCAGAAAAGCAACTACTGTAGTGGTAATGGTATCCACAGCCACAGCTCTATCTGAGGCAGTAGGGCCTAGTAACATACGTATAAAACTAAAAACAAAACCTAAACCTATAACAGCTAAAAATACTAAAAAAATTATCTCATTCATGCGAATATCACCTTTAGATATTTTTCAAATCTTTCCCCAATATTTTTTGTAGATTCTTCTATATCTTCTGAACGGACATAAATCCAGTGGATAAGAAGTTTATCACCTTTGATATCCAAAGTAAAAGTACCAGGAGTTAAGGTGATAGAATTTGCCAGTATTAACTTTGCTATATCTTGCTTTAAGGACGTTTTTATTACTACTACTCCTGGTTTTATAGGCATTTTAGGATGAATTACTCTATAGGCAACATCAAAATTAGCTTTGGTAATTTCTATGAAAAGTACAACAATATATACAATAAAATATACAATTCGTTTAATACTAAAAGGTGGAAGACCAAGCTGATTATAATTTTTACTTAAAAATATGGACAGTACCAGAGAGATAAAAATACCAATTCCAAATTCCTGCCATTGAAAAGTGTTGGTAAGAAGAATCCATATAAGTAATAGTAAGAAAAAAAGATAAAAGAAATTTTTTATCTGATATTTATTATAGGGACCTGACATTCATATTTCCTTTCAATTTTTCTTTAATAATTTATTCTAAATTTTTATAGGAATAATAAGCTAATTTTGATAATTCGGTACTCAGATCAATACAGGTTATTTCAATATTCTCCGTCATAACTAATTGACAGGGTGCAAAGGAGAGAATTGCTTTAACCCCTGCAGCTGTCATTCGTTTGGCAATCTCATAGGCCATTGATTCCGGTACAGCTAGAATACCAATTTTTATTTTTTCCTCCTTTATTCTCTTTTCCAAATTTTCCATATCTTCAACAGTTATGCCATAAACCTTTTTACCAATCTTTTTTTTATCATTATCAAAAGCCATAAAAATTTTAAATCCCTCAGATTCAAAATTCGGGTATGCGAGTAAAGC
Organism: uncultured bacterium; assembly: GCA_964554015.1. Lineage (GTDB taxonomy): Bacteria > Zhuqueibacterota > QNDG01 > QNDG01 > CAYUAG01 > CAYUAG01. Next base: position 11,294 of record CAZKMO010000011.1, on the reverse strand, counting down.
CTTACCAATATTCCCTACTCCTACTAAGGCAACCTTTGAAGCTGGAGTCAGTTTAAGTATTCCACGAATTTCATCAATTAAATTATCGACATCATATCCTACTCCCTTGGTCCCAAAATCACCAAAATAGGAAAAATCTTTTCTTATTATAGACGGATTTATATTACATAACTTTGATATTTCATAAGAAGAAACATTCTTCTTGCCTAACTTTGAAAAACAAAGCAAGGATCTGAAGTAAGTAAATAAACGGCTTATTGTTTCTTTTGGAATTGGATCTTTCATAAGATTACATTATTGTTTGTGATTGTGAAAATATTCACAATCACATAAATATATAATAGTAAAAATAAAAAGTCAAGGATTTTATTAAAAAATCTGCAGTGAAAAGAAAAGTATTATTAAAAATTTTTCTTAAAAAATGAAAATAGTTAGGTGACTATAAAGGGATTCTGGGAACGTATGATCTTGCTACACTTTCCGGCGGGGATACTATGCCCATTTAACTATTAATGGGGGCTACTCGGAAAATTCAGTTATGATACTTAGAATAAAACTGAAAGAAATACTTCGTTCTCACTTAAAAATATCAGTCTTTTTTTTATTACAACATAATTGTGGTTTTAAAAGTAATGAATAAAATTGTTACACTTAAAACGGTAGGATAGATTCTTATCTCCAATAACAGTACTATTTCTTAAATACTATTTTTTTTATATTTCTACAAGATTCAGTTTTTACTAACAGCACATAAATACCACTGGGCATATTCCCAGCCTTCCAGACAATTTTCTTCTGTCCTGCTTTGGTAAAACCATGATAAAGACTTTCCACCTCTTTTCCCAGAATGTCATAAATTTTCACTTCAACATATAAAGGCTTATTCAAAGTAAACTGTATCGTGGTGGATTCATTGAATGGATTTGGAAAATTTTGTTGTAATACAATTTGATCGGGTGAAAATTCTTTTTGAGAGTGTATAGTATTAATATTTGATTTTGGATATCCTGATACTTTAAGAATGACTCCATTTTTTCCCACAGCCCAACCGGTAGTATCATTAATAAAGGAAATCCCTCTCAAATCAGTAAATGTAAGATAAAAAGATTCTGGCTCATGCCATGTACTCCCCCCATTATCTGTACCCAAAATAATCCCATTTTCACCAGCAATCCATCCATGCAGGGAATCAAGAAACTGGATATCATAGAAGTCAACAGCATAATCAGCAGGAATCTGAATCCAATTCAGGCCTCCATCTTCTGTATGAAATAGACCATCTCCAGCAATCCATCCATTCATTTGGTTATTAAAATCCAGAGCTCTGCATCTGACATATGGTGATGGCAAAAAAAGCTTTGTCCAGGACTTGCCACCATCTTCTGTATGGACAACAGTACCGTGGCCACCGACAATCCACCCATGTAATGAATCTGTAAAAACCAGATCACCAGGGATCAGGCTAAAAGAATTCGCTGTAATTTGTGTATCCACCCAATTCCAATTTTCTCCTCCATCAACAGTATGGGCTAAAAATATGGAACCACTTTTTACTATTTCACTATAATGTCCTTCTTCCAAAGCCCAACCGTTTTGGTCATTTTGAAAATGTACTGAATAAAATTCTGTCCTTTCCAAATTACCCCCCTGCTGAATCCACTTGTTACCACCATCAATTGTATGCAAAATGGAACCATCATAACGATAGCCATTATCAAGGAAAACTTCAGCTTTACCGACAGCCCAGCCCCTCTGATTATCTAAAAATTGTATCTTATTTAAACCGAAAGTACTGAATAAGGTATTGGAAGGCGGATCCTGTTCATATTGTTTTTCCCAAGTCAGCCCACCATTTGAAGTATGAAAAATTACCTGTCCCCAGTGTTCCGGTATCGCACATTGTCTGCCTGCTGTCCATCCTTCCAGAGTGTTTACAAAAAAAATATCATTAAATATATAATGCGTATTCAAATATTTTTGATTAAACAAATCCATACCTTCTGACTGATCTTCCACAGGTTTCCAGGGCTCTTGGGAGCAAACACAATAATCATAATCCCCCAGGGCGATTACTCTGCCCTCCCAGACCATAAGGCAAAAAAGCCCCTCATTACTATGATCTTTCATTAATATTCTTTCCCAAGTATTGCCGCCATTCATCGTTCTATACACAGGCGGCCCAGAAGCACCGATATAATTTAAACCTACAGCATAACCGCTATCGGGATTAATGAATTGAATGTCCCGGAAGTCATCATCAGGCTCCTGCTGAATCCAGCTGGTTCCGCCATTGGAAGTAGAAAAAATGGTCCCCCCTTCGAACAAAGAAGTATGAGCAAAGCTGGTTGCAAAACCATGCTTGGAATCGATAAAATCAATCGCTGTCAATGTTGCTTCCATAGTGAGATCAAATTTTTCTTCCCAGGTCATTCCTCCATTATCAGTATAATAAGCCATGGCTTTGTAATCCGTTTCTTCAAAGTGCTTATCACCGATATATTTAGCTCCTACAATCCAGCCCTGATCAGAATCAATAAAATCAATAGCTTTCAATATACTGGTGGAATCAGTTATGGCTTGCTTAAGCCAATTTTCTCCACCATCAGATGTGCTCCAGATAGTTGACTGCCATACATCCGCTTCATCATACCAGTTGAAATGAATAACCCGAGTACAAATGGCAAAACCATGATTTGCATCAGTAAACACTACATCCGAAAAATCATCCGTGGTCTCAACTGTCTGCAAGTTCCATTGCTTGCCTTCATCTTCGGTGTGAAGAATTACTCCATTTGAACCAACAGCCCAACCTGAATTTTGATCAATAAATGAAATCCCGTATAAAGTTTCATTTATGGGTATATTTTGCTCCATCCAGGTTTTTGCGCCATCGGTTGTTTTTATGATGGTTCCCACATACTGTTTTTGATTTTGATCCCAATGCGGAATTCCCACTGCCCACCCAGTTAAAGAATCCACAAAACAAACATCTTTTATCCAGTAAGAGGTGTCTTCAAGCTGTTTATCTATTTCAAAAGAAAACGCCAAAGAGCTTAGGAGACAATATACAGCAATACTATTGATCATCAATTTTTTCTTCATCATTGTTGTTTCCTTAAATATTTCAATACAAAAGGAAAATTTCCGGAAAACTTCATTACCATAAAACAGTTTTGACCTCTCTAAGATCTTTTACTCATCCGGTAGAGATAAAACCGCCCCCTTATCCGCACTCTGCACAAAATGGATATATCGGGCCAGCCAGCCTCCCTTTACTTTTGATTTAAACTGTCTCATATTCTTTTTTCTTTCTGCTAACTCTTTATCACTTACCTTTAGCTGTATTTTCTTTTCCTTAACATCAATTTCAATTAAATCACCGTTTTTAATCAATCCTACCTCCCCGCCACTGGCTGCTTCCGGAGAAATATGTCCGACACATAGTCCCCTGGTCCCACCGGAAAAACGACCATCGGTGATTAAAGCCGCCTTTATATTGGCTCCACTAATAGCAGAGGTGGGTGAAAGCATTTCCTGCATACCCGGCCCTCCCCTAGGTCCTTCATAAAGAATAACTACTACATGTCCGTCTTTGACTTCATTGTTCAAGATAGCCTCTAAGGCTTCTTCCTGAGAATTGTACACCAGGGCTTCTCCGGTAAAAGAAAGCATGTCCCCATCCACTCCGCTGGTTTTAACTACCGAACCATCTCGGGCAATATTGCCAAAAAGCACCGCTAATCCTCCCTGAGGAGAAAATGCCTTGTCAGCTGGACGAATAATTTCTCCGTCCGGTGCAGGTGAATGAGAAACCAGATCCTCCAAGGTTCCATACAAGGTTTTAGCCTTAAGCTGCAATTTTGATTGCTTGGTTTCATACACAGTCCGTAAAATTGTCCCCATACCTCCCTTCTTATGAATATCCTCAATATGAACTTCCGGTCTGGATGGTGATACCTTAACTACATTGGGAGTAGTCTGGGCCAGTTCATTGAGATATTTCAGGTCATAACCAATACCTGCTTCGTATGCCAATCCCAAAAGATGCAGAACCGTATTAGTGGATCCCCCCATGGCCAAATCTAAAATGAAAGCATTATCAATAGATTCTCTGGTTAAAATATCCAGGGGTTTGATTTTATTTTCCATAAGATGGATAACTTTCCGGGCAGCCTGTTTTATAAGATCTACTCTTTCCGGATTCAAGGAAAACTGTCTTTTTTTACCCTGTACCTTTTCAGTGGCAGGAATGGTGCCATTCCCAGGCAAAGCAAAACCCAGTACTTCCCCCAAGCAATTCATGGAATTAGCGGTAAACATTCCGGCGCAACTTCCATAACCGGGACAGGCAAACTCGGTTAATTCCTCCAACTCCTCTTTACTCATTTGACCGGAACTATATTTACCCACTGCCTCAAAAACAGATATCAGATCCGTATTATTCTCCCCGCAGCGCATAGGACCTCCGCTTACATACAGAGAAGGAATATTAATTCTTACCATGGCATTGTACATTGCCGGAACGATTTTATCGCAGTTACCCAATCCGATCCAGGCATCGGGTGGATGAGCACCGATAATAGTCTCAATCTGATCCGCAATAAGTTCCCGGGAAGGAAGGGAATACTTCATACCGTAATGCCCCATAGCAATACCGTCACCCACGGCACCGCCGATATTTGCATACCATACATTTACATCCTGTTTTTCCAGCTCTGATTTTAAAATTAGACCCAGTTGATCAAGGTGGGCATGACCGGGAATTTGAGTGGTATAGGAATTTACAATAGTGACAAAAGGCTTTTTTAAATCATCTATTGATTTGAGAACTCCTTGGGCAAGCATAAGGGAGACTGCCGGCAACATATGCGGTCCCTCCCTGAAAACATTACTTCCCTTTTTTCTAACATTCAATATTCCTTCATTCACTACCTGATTTTTCATATAGTATATCCTCCTTAAATAATATGATAAAGACGAAAATTTCGTGCTATTATGATAACCATATCCAAAATAAATATAAAATTATTAATAAAAACAAAAAAAAGCAAATTAAATAATAGTTAAATAGTCAAGGAATAGTAAATATTTTTTAATTCATTACTCTTGTTTTATTTTTTTATAATTTAAAAAATTATTGGCATATTATTTGCTTTTTTTATAAAAATGTGTTTTAATATGGTTAATAGGAATATTTTTCCCAATATTCCCTATGTAGATAGAAAAAAATTTACCATGTATAAAAAAATTTACAATATAATCATCCTAATAATTCTGTTATCAATAAAAGTACAAGCCCAGATGGGATTCACCCTGTATCCTTCCGAATATCAAGTAAAAGCAAAATATCTTTATAATTTAGCAAGATTTGTAGAATGGCCTGAACAAACATTTGCCGATTCCAATTCTTCCTATATTATCGGAATCCTGGGTGAAGATCCTTTTGGTATTGATTTAGAAAAAACTGTAGAAGGGAAAAAGGTCAATGGCAGAAATTTTATAGTACAGCGCTTTAATAAATACGAAGACCTACAATTCTGCCATATTCTCTATATTAACCTAACTGATAAAGATAAACTAAACAAAATTATTAAAAAAATTAATGATGAAAATATGCTAACCGTGGGTGATACTAAAAATTTTGCTCAAAATGGCGGCATAATAAATTTCATAACCAAAGAAAAAAATATTCGCTTCCAGATTAATCTTTCTGCAGCTAAGCAATCAGGGATTCAAATCGGTTCACAAATATTACGACAAGCAGATATCATTGAAAATAAATCACCGGGAGCTTGATACTTTATGAGCTTTCTTAAAAACAGATTAATTAGACAAAAATTAACTCTCATTATTATAGTAATTAGTACTATCGCGACCCTCCTTGCCTGTGCCGGTTTGGTTATATATGATCAAATAACCTACCGTAATACTATGAAACATAATCTTACCATGTTGGCTCAAATTATTGGGAGAACCAGTACTGCTGCTCTGGTGTTTGAAAATGAAAAAGATGCTCAGGAAACCCTGGAAATATTATTGATGGCAGTTGAAAATATTGATTTTGCCTGTATTTATGATAAAAATGATAAAGTATTTACTAAATACAAACGCCCGGATAGTGATGTAGAAACCCTTCCCCCTCTTCCCCGAGACAAGGGATGCTTTTTTGAAAAAAATCATTTAATTATTTTTTCTCCCGTAATGATCGAAAACGAAAGAATCGGTAAAGTATATTTACAGTCAAATCTAAAAGAATCGTATGCCCGATTAAAAAATTATGCTCTGGTGGTCTTTATTGTCCTTGCTCTGTCTTTTATAATTAGTTATGTAATGGCTGCCCGATTACAGCGTATTATTTCCCAACCAATACTGCAGTTGGCAAATACCGCCAGAGAAGTATCCTTACGGGAAGATTATTCCATACGAGCTCAAAAAACCAGTAAAGACGAAATGGGATTCCTTACCCAACAATTCAACCTTATGTTGGAACAAATTCAAAAACATGAGACTGCTCTCCGAAAAGCCAGCCAGGAATTAAAAGTTAAGGCCAAACAGTTAGAAAAAGAATTAAATGAGCGTAAACAGGCAGAAAAAAAGATTAAGAAATCCCTGCAAGAAAAGGAAATACTGCTAAAAGAAATTCATCACAGAGTTAAAAATAATTTACAGGTAATTTCCAGCCTTTTATACCTGCAATCCAACAAAGCTTATGAAAAGGAAACCCTGGAATTATTCAATGAAAGTCAAAATCGTATTCGCTCTATGGCACTTATTCACGAAAAATTATACCAATCTGAAAATTTCTACAAAATTGATTTTACTGATTACATTACAGGATTAATTAATGATTTATTCAGTTCTTATAAAAAAAGGTACGATACTATAAAAACTGAGATACAGGTTAATAATGTCTTCTTGGGCATCGACAAAGCAATTCCTTGTGGATTAATAATTAATGAATTGGTCTCAAATTCTCTAAAACATGCTTTTCCCGATGGGGAAAAGGGAAAAATTAAAATTAATATGACCACCAATAAACAAAAGGAAATATCCTTAATAATCCAAGATAACGGTAAAGGATTACCCAAAACCTTGGATCTTGAAAAAGCAAAGACTTTGGGTCTGCAATTGATCAATACTTTAATACATCAATTAAATGGCACCATCAGCCGTCAAAAGACTAATGGTACAAAATTTTTAATTACTTTTCAACCTTAAAACAAGAGAGTGAAAATGGCAAAACCAAAAATAATTCTAGTTGAAGATGAATATGTTATAGCTATGGAAATCCAGGATAGATTAGAAAAATTAGGATATGATGTTTGTGCTACAATCCCTTCCGGAGAAAAAGCAGTAGAAAAAATAAAAGACCTTCAACCCGATTTAGTCATAATGGATATCATGTTAGAAGGAAACATGGATGGGATAGAAACTGCCGAGCAAATACAAAATATTATGGATATACCGGTTGTTTATCTTACTGCCTATTCGGATAAGGAAACTTTAGAGAGGGCAAAAATAACCCAACCCTTCGGATACATTATAAAACCTTTAGAAGAAAGAGAATTACACTCAAATATCGAAATAGCCCTCTATAAACATTCTATTGAACAAAAATTAAAGGAAAATGAAGAGTGGTTATCCACTACTCTGAAAAGTATTGGAGATGCAGTAATAACCACTGACAAAAAAGGAAAGATAACCTTTATTAATTCAATTGCAGAAGCTTTAACCGGATGGAAACATGATCAAGTTTTTGGAAAAGAAGTAAATAAAATATTTAACCCTATTGATGCCCAGACTCGTGATAAGCAACCAGACCTGATTGAAAAAGTACTCCAGGAAGAAAAAGTGGCTTCACTTCCCAGTAATTCATTGCTGATAAACAAAGATAAAAGGGAAATTCCCATAGATGAAAGTGCTGCTCCCATTAAAGATGATCAGGGTAATATAAACGGGGTGGTTCTGGTTTTCCGGGATATCAGCGAACGTAAAAAACTTCAGGAAAAGCTTCAGCACTCCCAAAAAATGGAAGCAGTGGGCACCTTAACCGGAGGTTTAGCCCATGATTTTAACAATATCATGACTGCTATTCAGGTAAGTACAGAATTAACCATTATGGAACTTTCCGATTCCAGTATTAAAAAAGATGAATTATTAAATACCCTCTTGGATATCAACCGACACTCCAAACATGGTGCAGAACTCACTCGACAATTACTTCAATTCAGCCGTCAGCATCCTATGCAGCCTATAAAAACCAATCTTAATTTTTTAATAGAAAACCTTCTGAAGATGCTCACGCGTTTAATATCCGAGGATATAAAAATAATTACTGAATTCGATTCGGAATTACTACCTATTAAGGCAGATCAAGGCACTATTAAACAGGTCATTTTAAATCTTGCTCTTAATGCTCAAGATGCCATGCCGCAAGGGGGAAAATTAATTATAAAAACTAAAAATCATATTTTGGAAGAGAATGAAATCAATAATAAACCGGAACTGAAGCCGGGCCGATATGTCAGTCTTTCCGTTTTGGATACAGGTATCGGTATGAATGAAGATATGCTGAATCATATTTTTGAGCCTTTTTTTACTACCAAAGAAGTGGGTAAGGGTTCCGGATTAGGACTTTCAGTAGTGCACGGAATTGTAAAACAGCATAACGGATTTCTTACCGTAGAAAGTACCCCCAATAAAGGCACAACTTTTAAAATTTACATTCCGGTATATACAGAAAAAGAACAAAAACCTATAAAGATAATTGAAGAGAAAGAAATTACTAAAGGAGAAGGAGAACGGATTTTACTGGTTGAAGATGATGAAATCATTTTAAAATATGTAGAAAAAACCTTGGTGAGAAACGGCTATTCAGTATATCCTGCCCAAAATTCCAATCAAGCCTTGAAAATCTTTAAAAAAGAAAAAGGTAAATTTGATTTACTTTTCAGTGATGTGGTAATACCGGGAAAAAACGGATTCAAGTTAGCGGAAAAATTTCTTGAAATCAATAAGCATTTAAAGGTTATACTCTCCAGTGGATATTCAGATCCAAAATTACAGGGACACAGTATAAAGGAGAAGAATTTCCGCTATATTGAAAAACCATATAAAATAAATAAACTGCTAACCTTGATTCAGGAAGTTTTGCAATCCTAAAATCATCAATTCAGGCAGGTAAGATCACTATCATTTAAGAATATTATTGGTGATACAATTAAGAATTCTTTGAGAAGCCTTTCCATCCCCATAAGGATTAATAGCCTGTGCCATTTTCTGATAGGCCTCATTATTTTTTAATAGAAGCAGGGTTTCCTGTATGATTTTGTCTCGTACTGTTCCCACTATCTTCACGGTTCCCACTTCAACTGCTTCCGGCCTTTCTGTTTCATTTCTGAGAACCAGAACAGGTATACCTAAGGCTGGTGCTTCCTCCTGAATTCCTCCCGAATCTGTAAGAACCAGATCTGTTCTGGCCAGTATATTTACAAAGGTGAAATAATCCAGAGGTGGTAGGAGTTTGACATTAGGTACATTATTTAAAATTTGTACCGCGGGTTTTTGTACATTATTATTTAAATGCACCGGATATACAAACCGTACCCGGGGATACTTTTCTGCCATATGTCGGATAGCCTGAAAAATATTTTTTAGGGGTTCACCGAAATTTTCCCGACGATGAGCTGTAACCAGTATCAATTTTTCATAATCCCCAGCAATGACTTCATGCCCAAAGCCATTTTCAACTGTCATCAACAGAGCATCTATGACTGTATTGCCGGTAACAAAAATCTTGTCCGCTGATATCCCTTCGGATAAAAGATTTTTCCGGTTGCCTTTAGTGGGAGCAAAATGGTAGTCAGCTATAACAGAAACCATTCTCCGGTTTATCTCTTCCGGGAATGGATTATATTTATCATAGGTCCTGAGTCCGGCCTCAACATGACCTACCCTTATTCTTTTATAAAATCCTGACAGTGCTGTTAGAAAGGCGGTAGTAGTATCTCCCTGGATTAAGATTACATCAGGATTTGCATCAGTAAGAACTTTGTTCATATCAGTTAAGATTCTTGAAGATAGATAACCCAGCGACTGATTTTCAGTCATTAAACTTAAATCATAATCAGGTTTTATATTAAAAAACCTGAATACCTGGTCAAGCATTTCTTTATGCTGACCTGTTGAGCAAATCTTGAATTTAAAAGTTTCGGACCGATTCTTAAGTAATTCAACAACCGGAGCAAGTTTAATACCCTCAGGTCTCGTACCCATACAGATCAGGATATTGATTTTATCCTTACGCTGAATAATATTCATTTAACTTCCCCGGATTGTAAAATGTAAAACACCTCTTAGAGGCTGAAATACTTAAAACCATAACGAGTAATTTCATTTTTATTAAAGAAATTCCTGGTATCGAAAATGTTTCTGGTTCTCATCAGCCTGCAGATATGATCCATATTAAGATTTTTATATATGCTGTGACCTACAAGCAAAACAAGAAAATCAGAATCTTTCAAAGAATCTTCAAGATTCGATAGCTCATATTTAAAATTCTCTGCCAGTGGATCATATATCGAAACATTTATATTTCTGCTTTTTAATTCACTGGTAATCGCCAAAGTTGGGCTCTCTCTCGTATCGCCAATATCTTCTTTGTAGCTTGCTCCAAAAAGAGTTGCTTTTGGATTGGTTTTATTTTTGATCAGTTCAATAATTTTTTTAGAAATAATATGGGGCATTCCATTGTTTATATTTCTGCATTTTTCGATAAGTGTATCCTCCCTTTCAAGATTCTGTATTACAAACCATGGATCAATTGGGATACAATGTCCACCTACTCCAGGACCTGGATTCAAAATATTAACTCTCGGATGCATATTTGCAAATTTTATTACATCCCATACATCAATTTGGTAATAATTACATATTAATGACACCTCATTAGAAAAAGCCAGGTTAACATCTCTATAAGTATTTTCTATTAACTTTACAAATTCTGCGGTTTTTAAATCCGTCAGATAAATATCCGCTTTAACAAAACTACCGTATATTTCTTTTGCTTTCAGAGCTGATTCTTCGTTTATTCCCCCGATGATCCTGCTATTATTTACAAGTTCATATATGATCTTACCGGGTAAAACCCTTTCGGGACAGAACGAAAGGAAGTAATCTTTCCCCGCCTTTAGTCCACTTTTTTTATGTATTATTCCCCCGACCAGATCTTCGGTAGTGCTGGGCGGAGAAGTCGATTCTAAAATTACCAGGTTTCCCTTTTCGATACATTTTGA
>CAZKMO010000010.1:20922-38659 GCA_964554015.1 uncultured bacterium | reverse complement strand
ACCGGAACGTTCCTCATTCCGGGTTATGGTGCTGAAAAAATTACGGAAACTTCAGGATCCTGGCTGCTGCCTGTTCTAGATTTCCTTAAAACCGTTCTTCTTTCACGAACCTATACGGTTGGACCTTTCCCCTTAAGTGGTGCCCAGGGATTAGGTATTCTCTTGGGAGTTGTATTTTTGTATCGGGGACGGATACTTTTGCACCCGGCCAGACATGACATCCATCACACCCGGGAATATGATGTCAACCGCCCCTTTTATTTAATAACCGACGAACTTTTTTCTGTCCGCCGTCATCCCATGTATGCAGGATTGATCCTGATCAATCTGGGTATAGGTATTGGACTTCATTCCATTTACACCTTGGCTTGGGCTGGTCTGGCTATAATATTCCGCGTAGTCAGTGCCGTTGTGGAGGAACGGAAACTTGGGGAGTGGTTTGGAGAAGAATATAAAGAATACAGGAATCAGGTTAGAAAACGCTTTTTCTCCTGGTGGGGCTGGGTTATAATTATCAGTATTTATACTGTAGCTTGGATAGGAATGTAATTTCTATTATTACCTGCCCGACACTTGCGAAGTGTTGGACACATTTCTACGGATACAATAAAAAAACCCGGTTTCAATAAACCGGGTTTTTTACAAAAAGTCTAAAAATATTATATTTTTGAAACTTTATCTGCTTGTAATCCTTTCGGTCCTTCGACTATTTCAAACTGAACTTCATCACCTTCATTCAGTAATTTGTATCCGTCACCTTCAATAGCATTGAAATGAACAAATACATCCTCACCTTCTTCTCTGGAGATGAAACCATAGCCTTTAGATCCGTTGAACCATTTTACAGTTCCTTTTTCCATATAACGTATCCTTATAAAAAACATTAATTGCGTACATCTTATTTTTCAGCCTTTTTAAAAAATCGCTTTGAATAGTCTTTTGTACCATTCTCTACGATATTTTGGTTTTAATAATATTGTATATCACTAAAAATAAAAAAGTAGAAAAAAAAGCGTACAATAAATTATCTTTTTAATATACAAAATATTACTTTAAAAAGCAATATAAATTTTATTTTTTTTTAATTTATTTAGTCAAATCCCTAGGTCGGGATTTACCCCAACATACATTAAAAGACGTTATTAAAATGTGACGGGATGAATCACACCCTACGAGACTAGCAAGGGTGGTCTTCCTGAACTGGTTTCAGGATCTCGGGGTGGTTTTTGAGTTCTACATATACTCCTGCCCTAATTGTTTTGTATATAAAAAAAATTATAAACTTGATTTTCCGAAAAACTACTGTTGCTGCATGGGATGCTGAAACAAGTTCAGCATGACATGGCAATTCCGTAGTGACGTAGGTCGGGGTGTACCCTGACATCTATTAAAAGCCGTTATTAAAAGGTGGGAGATGAATCCCTCCCTACGAAACTCATAGTTGACTATCCTCCCAACCCCAGCGGACTGCCCCAAAATTCCCCAAAAGCAATTTCTTTTAACGATTTTCTCTGGCGGGGTGCTTTTTCTTTTTTAATTATTTCCTCATCCAGTCCTTCCGGAACACCCGGATACCCTATAATAATGAGAGTATGAACACGGAAAGGATCGGGGATCTTAAGTACCTGCTTTACCTTTTTCTCCTTGAATCCGGCAATAGGATGTACTACTAATCCCAGATCTATACCCTGCAGGAGAAGATTCTCTACAGCCAGGCCGATACCCAGGGTATAGTATTCCCTGTCCTGGATTTGACAATCCAGTTCCGGTTGGGAAGTAACCGTAATAATAAGCGGTGCTCTCTTGGCCCAGCTGTTTCCCTGAGTTAAACATTCTTTTACTTGGTCCAGAGAATCTTCTCTGGATACAATAAATCTCCAGGGTTGATTGTTAAAACAGGAGGGGGCCCAGCGGGCGGCTTCTAAAAGTTCTTTTATTTTTTCTTCCTCAACCTGCCGGTCAGGATCAATAATGCGGGAACTTCTTCTTTTTTTGATTATCTCGAGCATAGGTTACTTTATATTTGCATTAAAAAAAAACGAAAGTCTTTTGTTAATTCTTAATTCTCAATTCTAAATTCATAATTCACCAAAACACCCTCTCTTTTATCTCTCCCTCAAGGGAGAGAAATTTATTTAGAAGAAAGCATAGTCCGAATGTGTAAGCCTTTTTCAAAATAAGACCAGTTTACCTTATACCCTATACCATATACCCAATTATTTTTTTTATCTTTTATCCCTTCGCTTAAATTTATACTGAGCCTGTCTTAGTACTCAGGACAAGCCCTCAAGGGAGAGTAACTTTTACAGACTCAAAATTCTCACATCCCCATATTCCCTAATTACCATATTACCCAATTACCCTATACCCTATACCTTATACCCCCTAACTATTCTCTTTGTCTTTTTCTTTACGGACCGATATGCACCATATCATACTGAAAATCACCCCGCTGATAATACTGTTCATCTCGCTGGCAGAGTTCATATTCTCCTTTTAATAAGGAATAATGTCCGTGTTCCATACTGACAAGGTACTGCAGAATTTCCTGGGTGCCACGATCTTCTACTTCCTGGGAGAGAGCATCATAAAATTCTTCCGACTTTTTTTCTGCCTCAATGGCAATTTCCAGCAAATCAGGAACTGTTTCCTCCCCTTTTAAAGCCAAGGTAAGCCGGGGAGTCAAAGACTTCTCCGGTATAGCTGGTTTTTCATCTGAAAATAGCTTGGCATACAGTTTTCTTACTATTTGCTGGTGTTTTTTTTCTTCACTGATCAAGAAATTCAGTTTATCTTTAATAACAAAATTGGCAACCATGGACTTTAGTTTCTTGTAAACATTCTCTGCTTCTATTTCTGATTTTATGGCGGTTGCTAAAGCTTCTTGTACATCCATTGAAGAAAAATCATTGTCCATTGAATCCTCCTAAATCAAAAAAATATTTATCTGTGCTGTTTATACAAAAACTTTTTAAATTAACTCTGCAGCTCCTTCAGGGTCTGCAATACTTCTTCTACATGCCCGGAGACCTTGACTTTTTCCCAACTATGAGCAATTATTCCTTGAGGATTAATAATATAGGTACTCCGCTGCACTCCATAGTACTCCCGTCCGTACATCTTCTTCAATACCCAAACTCCGTATTTTTCAATCACTGTATGTTCCGGATCACTAAGCAGAGTAATAGTGAGATTATGCTTGTCTCTGAAATTACAATGACTTTTTTCAGTATCCGGACTGATCCCCATTACTTCTGCTTCCAGAGAACCAAAATCTTTTTTATGTCGGGTGAAATCAACAGCTTCCAATGTACAGCCTGAGGTATTATCCTTGGGATAAAAATAAAGTACAACCCATTTACCCTGAAATTGAGAAAGACAGACATTCTCTCCTTCCGCATTGTTCAGACAAAACTCAGGTGCCCTTTTCCCTTTTTTCATAATTTCTCTCCTTTTATTACAGGATATACCCAAAATAACTAATATACAAAAGAGTACAAAACTTACTGAATATAGTATCTTGGATTCTTTTGCCCCCTGATTAAAAATCATACGAATCCTCCCCTCTATCTATATATATTTCCTTTGATTATTTATTTTATAACTACTTTCTGTTTCCATCTCTGTGGGATATTTGGTTATTTCATTCGGGATTGTCCAAAAAATTTGATTTTATACTAAAATGTCATGTCTAACGGAATTTAGGCCAGTCGTTTTTATTAAATGTGTCACCCTTCGACTTAGCTCAGAGTGACAATTTATTGATATTTTGAACAGCCCCGTTCAAACTGATTCTAATAATTATGTAACACTCCGCAGAGACTCAAGCCCCTACGGTTGGGAATGATTGTATTGAAAGATATTTCTTCCCATTTTACAGCTAATTTACTTGCTACTTACCCGCTCGGCAAATTTTTTCCCCAGCATTCCGCCCTGGTTTAACAGTTTTTTATCCACTCCTCCTGGAAAAGGCAGGGAATCAAAAAATTCCCAACTCATATCTTCTGCCATTTTTTTGATCTCTCTGAGAGCTCCACCACTCCAGCCATAACTGCCAAAATAAGCACAAACTTTATTGCGGATATGTTTATGAGCAGCCATTTCCAGCACCTGCTTCATGGAAGGAAATAATTTTCCCTCATAAGTGGGAGCGCCGATCATTACCCCCTTTTGAGTCCAGAGGGAGGAAAGTATGTAACTGACATGAATCCGGGATACATCAAAAATATTTACCGGCATACCTGTAGAGGAAATGCCGTTGGCCACTTCATTCATCATTTCTTCCGTATTGCCATACATAGTGCCATAGAGCAGGGTTACTCCCGGTTCGGTTTCACCAGTGGCATATTCTGCCCATTTTTTATACAGCTCTACTATTCTGGATGGATTTTGCCGCCAGATCAATCCGTGTGACGGTGCAATAACTTCTATATCCAGAGAGGATAATGTTTCGATAGCATTGAGAACCGGTTTGCTGAAATTTGCCACAATATTAACATAATATCGAAGTGCTTCCTTTTCATAAAAAGCTTGATTTTCGTATTCATCGTCAAATATGGCCCCTCTGAGGGCACCAAAGCTTCCAAAAGCATCACAGGAGAACAGTATATGATCCTGATTAACATAGGTCACCATGGTTTCCGGCCAATGAACAAAGGGAGCATGATAAAAGGTGAGTGTTTTCTCTCCCAATTCGAGTTGTTCTCCGTCTTCCACAATCTTTATATTTTCACTGATTCCGTAGAAAGCCTTAATCATATCTTTGCTTTTAGGAGTACCTATAATGGTTACATCAGGAACTATTCTACTGAGGGTCCTGAGCATTCCGGTGTGATCCGGTTCCATATGATTTATTATCAGATAGTCAAGCTTGGACAGCGGAATTACCTCATCTATTTGGTCCAGAAATGTATCTGCTTTCAGAGATTTAACCAAATCAATCACTGCGTTCTTTTTATCCTTAATAATATAGGTATTGTAAGACACTCCCTCTTCGGTTATGGGCCAGAGCCCCTCAAATAAATCTGTGGTTCGGTCATTTACTCCAATCCAGTACACCTGTGGTTTAATCTCAACAGCCGGCATATCTTCTCCTTTTTACAAAATTACTATAAAAAATTATTCTAATTTTGAAAACATATCTTTTGCTGCTCCGCACTGAGGACATACCCAGTCATCCGGTAAATCCTCAAAAGGCGTCCCTGCTTCAATATCATTATCCGGATCACCTTTTTCTGGATCGTAAATATAACCGCAAACATCACATTCCCATTTTTCCATAATCAACCTCCAAAATCTTAACTTTTTAATTGGATTAATACTTCATAGTCCACCAAAAGTTCCCACATTATAATTCTAATTTTCCTATTTCATTATCTCGATAAATATTTTAAGATTAGGTGTTCTTCCCTTACTTCCTGATTTTTTCATTTACTTGCATGTTATTAAACATTTGATATTAAATTTAATAATAATATTTCAAGGGATCACAATCAACCCAGGATCTTGAATACCGCCAAAGTAAAATCATCGCTTAAGGGCTCCCCCTGAGTATGGTTTTTCAAGGATGAAAAAATATTATTCACAATGGCTTTAGCTGATCCTGTATCCATCTCTTCTGTGGACTTAATAATACTCTCACGCTGAAACATTTCACCTTTTTTATTATACGCTTCACTTAATCCATCGGAAAACATTATAATAATATCACCTATGTCTATGGGTATATCAGAAGCAGTATAATATATATCTGGTACCGCTCCTAATAACAGTTCTGTTTTTTCAATGTTGTTGTAGGAACCATCTTTTCTTATATGTATGGGGGTATCATGTCCGGCGGATGTATAAGTGAACATTCTATTGTCAAAATCAAATATACCATAAAGACAGGTGATATACCGTCCCGATTCAGTACATACAGGGAAAATTTCTTTATTTATTAATGACATTATTTTTCCCGTATCTGTGATATCTGATTGTAATGCATTCTTTTTGTTTTCCTCAACTATACTTCCGATAATATTCTTGAGCTCGGCTTTTACTTTACTCGATTTGATGTCATGACCCATGACATCAAAAAGAAAAATACCTAATACCGAACAACATTGCTCTCTGTCAATAATAAAACTCTCTATATAATCCCCGCTTAATAATTCGGATGGCAAAGTGATGACAATATTATCTACAAAGGGAAGAGAATAAATATTTTTTACATCAGGGGTATCAGGAATATTATAGGAAACCTTGCCGGTTTCATAGGAGTTACCTACTAATAAATTCTTTACCTTTTGGATTTCTTTAATTATGAATTGTCTGTGTTTCCGTTCTTCCTCAGCCAGCTGTAGGAAAAGTGTGTTTACCTCAGAGTATGATTGTTTTTGACTTTCCCTTATATAAAAATTAAAGGCCTCGATTTCCCGTTTCAAAGCACTTTTCAGGGCATTCAATAACTTCTGTTTTTTCATTGTTTCCATAAACTTTTGTCAATATTATTCATCTGAACCGATTTTGTATTGAAAACTTTTTTCTGATCAACTCTTTTGCTTTATATTATTTTATTGATAAGAAGACCCATTACTAATTTAAAACAAAATTTTTTAATGGCAAATAATTTTTTAAAAAAAAGATTCATTCACTTTTCCTGTAAAATTTAAGTTACCGGAAAGGTAAAGGCAGATAAAATGAGAAAAAAATATACCTATAAAAAGAAAACAGGGGATTTATTAAAATATTGTTGAAATTGTAGGTAATTTAATCTATTTTAACCAACATAACCATTAAATTAAGGAATTATAATTATGCTTTCCAAAATAAATCCCACCCAGACCAAAACTTGGAAAAAATTAATCTCTCATTATGAGCAGATGAAACAAATGCATATGAAGGATCTGTTCTTGGATTATCCCCGCCGTTTTGAACAATTTAGTTTACAATGTGAAGACCTGTTTCTGGATTATTCCAAAAATATTATAACCCAAGAAACTATTGACCTATTGGTAGAACTTGCCGAAAAATGTGATCTGAAAAACAGTATAAATAAAATGTTTAAAGGAGAAAAAATAAATGAAACTGAAAACCGGGCTGTACTTCATACTGCCCTGAGAGACCAATCTGGTACATCCCTGAATATTGACGGTACTGAAATCAAGGCCGAGATAAATAAAGTTCTTACCAAAATGAAAATTTTTTCGGACCGAATAATCAAGGGACAATGGAGGGGATTTAGTGATAAAGTAATAACCGATATTGTTAATATAGGTATTGGGGGATCAGACTTGGGACCGGTTATGGTAACCCAGGCCCTGCAACCGTACAAAATACCTCATATGCAAACCCATTTTGTTTCCAATCTAGACGGCACTCATATCACAGAAATCCTGAAAAAGTGCAATCTAGAGACTACTCTCTTCATAATATCCTCAAAATCCTTTACCACCATGGAAACCATGACCAATGCTTTTACGGCTCGTAAATGGTTTCTGCAATCCGGAGGCAAAGAATCTGACATTCCCCAACATTTCGTGGCTGTTTCCACTCATCAGGAAAAAGTGAAAAAATTCGGTATTGATCCGGAAAATATGTTCGTTTTCTGGGACTGGGTAGGAGGAAGATATTCTCTCTGGTCAGCCATAGGTCTATCCATTGCCTGCAGTATTGGGTATGACCATTTTCAGGAACTGCTCAAGGGTGCCTATGCTATGGACTGTCATTTTAAAAATACACCTTTTCCGGAAAATATTCCGGTTATCCTGGCTCTTCTGGGAATCTGGTATAATAACTTTTTTGGTGCCCAAACCCTGGCCATTCTGCCCTATGATCAATATCTGCACAGACTTCCCGCCTATCTGCAACAGGCAGATATGGAAAGCAATGGTAAATCCATTGATCGCAACGGAGAAAAAACACTGTATCAGACCGGACCCATAGTATGGGGTGAACCGGGCACAAACGGACAGCATGCTTTTTTTCAGCTAATCCATCAGGGAACAAAAATGATTCCGGCTGACTTTATTGCTCCTGTACAAAGTCATAATCCCATCGGAGACCACCATCAAAAACTGTTGGCCAATTTTTTTGCTCAAACCGAAGCACTTATGAAAGGTAAATCCAGTCAGGAAGTTAAGGAAGAACTATTTACACGGGGTTTACAAAACCAAGAAATAAATAAATTGTTACCCTATAAAATATTTTCCGGTAACCATCCTACTAATACTATCCTTCTGAAAAAACTGACTCCCCATACTCTCGGTTCCCTGATTGCCATGTATGAGCATAAAATATTTGTTCAGGGGGTAATATGGAATATCTTCAGTTTTGATCAGTGGGGAGTTGAACTGGGCAAACAGCTGGCTAAAAATATTTTACCTGAACTGAAGGAAAGTAAGACAATCCACCCACATGATGCCTCTACCAAGGGCCTGATGGAAAAATATTTTGAGTGGGAATAATATTTCTGTAATTATGTAACCCTGACAGGGTCTGCGACCCTGTCAGGGTTTTTTTGTCCTTACGATCGCCCGGGATATCCATCCCGGGTGTGATATGTCACAGGAACAACAGTCCCTAAAATAAATTTTAACTGGTTTGGGTTTTACGTTACTCAATCCAACCTAATACTACTCATTGTCACCCTTCGACAGAGCCTGTTATGAGTATAGTCGAATGACTCAGGGTGACTTATATATTACTGTATAATTATTAATAATTTATAATTAACTATTTCTCTCATACTGGATTAATCGAAAAGTGATAGAAAAACCACTCCCAAATTGAAACCAGTTCAGGATGACACCTTCCCCTCATTTAATAAAAAAATTAATCCTTTTTAGTCTTGTCACATTCAACGGAAGCGTAGGCACTGTGGTTATGAATGGATTCATAATTTTCAGATGAAACATTATACCACTCAATACGGGAATCATGGTTTAATTTATCCGCTACTGTCCTTACCATATCTTCCACAAATTTAGGGTGTTCATAGGCATAATCAGTCACAAACTTCTCATCTTTCCGCTTCAGTAAGGCATAGAGAGGACTGGAGGCGGAACTCTCTGCAATCTCAATCAATTCTTCGATCCATACAAATTTATGAAAACGAGCTTGAATGGTGATGAGTGATCTTTGATTATGGGCACTTTTCTCTGCAATCTCTTTGGAACAGGGACAGAGTGAATTTACCGGAATCTCAACTCCCATAGTAAAATCTTTTTTCTCCTTTAAATTTCCGATATAAGTGCACATATATTCCATCATACTGACTGCTCCACTAACCGGTGCTTTTTTTTCCATAAAATAAGGAAATCTAATACTCATATGAGCTTCCTGAGCATGCAGTTTTTCCTTCATCTTATTTAATATCTTACTCACTGTTTCCAGATGAATTTCTCGGTGAAATTCATTCAGTATTTCAATAAACCGACTCATATGAGTTCCTCGAAACTGATGCGGAAGATTAACATACATATTAATTGAACCGATAGTATGTTGAAATTTTTTTTCTCTGTCCCGAACTGTTATGGGATAGCTGAGATTTTTAACTCCTACTTTATCAATGGTAATACCGGTTATGGAAGGTTCATTTTGAACATCATACATTTATTTATCTCCGGTTAATAATATAAATTTAAAAATATCAATAAACATCCTGGCTTAATATACCATACATTTTTTTATTTTCAAATACCCTCTACTTATAGTAGAGGTAGCGGTATTACTGTTTGATATGAATATTATAATAATTTAACAGGTTATAATACAAATTAAGTGATTTAAGTCCTTGCATATACTCAATATGGGTTTTAAAATAAAGATCATGCATTTTTCGAATCTCTGCAATCTGATAAGGACTGGGATGAAGATCAGCAGCATGATCAATAGTTTCTTTTTGCAGAAAGTAGAGTATTTCCAAAGTTTCTGCCGAAATTCTCAATCCTCCCTGATTTTTACTGCATTCCTGACAGAGTAATCCTCCCTGCTCCGGTTGAAAAAGACCGCCATGAAAGCCCAAAGAACTCTTACAGGCCAAACATGAATGCCAGTTTGCCTTATATCCCATTATATCGATAAGATGCTCCTCAAAATACCAAAAATAACCTTCCATAAATTTATCGCCCCTATCAATGGAGGAAAGGGTATGAATTAATAAGGCAAAAAGATCCTCCACCGGATTCTCCTCTTCAACCGTTTTTTCCACCAATTCAGCGGCAGCAAAGGCAAGAGTGGTTTTCAAAGGATTGCCAATTATGCCATAATGTGGATCAATCAGATTCGCTTTGCTTAACAACTGCAATTCTCTGGTATTCTTTTCATAGTAAATAATATGAATATGTGTTAAGGGCTCCATACACCCTTTAAACTTGCTTTTCAGACTGCGGCTCCCCTTGGCCATCATTCTCACTTTACCAAAATTTTTTGTGAATATGGAAACAATGGTTGAGGTTTCTCCGAATTTCCATCCCTTTAAAACGACACCTTCACTCTCTAAGATGGCCATACATCCTCACAACCATTGCATGAATGTTGTCATTAAGGCAAGATAGATAAATAATCCGATAATATCATTAGAGGTAGTGATAAAAGGAGCGGTTGCTATGGCTGGGTCAAAGTTTAATTTTTTTAATATAAAAGGAATCAGTGTCCCCACTAGACTGGCATTAATTAACACCGCAATCAAGGCCAGGGAAAGTAATATACCAAAACGGGGCTGGTGAAATATAAAAAACAAAACTCCGATTAAAAAAGCGGAAATAACCAGGGCATTAAAAAGAGTAACACTTAATTCTTTAGCTATCCTCCATTTAATATTGTGGTTGGTTAATTCTCCCGTGGCCAATCCCCGGATAACAATAGTAGCAGCCTGCACTCCAATGTTTCCCCCCATGGCCATAATTAAGGGAATGAAAAAAGCAGCAATCAATATCTGATCCAGGGAAGCTTTATAATGTGACATTACCACTGCGGATATCATTTCACCCACAAAGGCTACCATCAACCAGGGAAGTCTGAGCCAGGAAAGTTTAAAGATTGATCCTTCATAGGGTATCTCATCCGTAATACCAGCCATCAGATTCATATCCTCCGTAATTTCCTCATCCAGAACTTCCAAAATATCATCAGCAGTAATCCTTCCAATGAGACGATTCTCATCATCCACAACTGGAGCTGCCACCAGATCGTATTTACGAAAAATATTAGCTACTTCTTCCTGATCCGTATCTTTAGGAATTGCAATAAAATCCTTATCCATTATGTCCATAAGCCGGGTTTTAGGATCAGATAAGACAAGTTTAGCCAAGGAAACCACTCCCTGCAGATAGCCGTGTTTATCTATAAGATAAATATTATAAATATCAACCACATCCTTGGATTTTATTCTCAGCACTTCCAGGGCTTCTTTAACCGTTCTGTTCTGAAGTACCGCCACAATTTCCAGGGCCATGATTCTTCCGGCAGTTTCTTCATCATGGAGAAGAAGGGTTTTTATATCCTGAAATTCCTTTAAAGGAAGCGCTTTTAAAATAAGCTGGGTAAATTCAGGATTCAATTCATCCACAATTTCGGTGGCATCATCCGAATCCATTAGAGAAATAATTTTTACTATTCTGGTCTCATCCATATTATTAATTAATTCCTGAGAAATAGAGATATCAAGTTCAATAAGTACTTCGGCTGCTGTTTTATCATCCAGCAGCTTTATTATCTGCATTCTTTGCTCTTTGTTCTCAAGGTGGGTTATTGCTTCTGAAATATCTGCAGGATGTAAATCCAGAATAATGGTTTTCAATAATGTTAGCTGGTTGTTTTGAACCAAATTACGGACATATTCATTTATATTGACCTTTTGTTCCTGTTTATCTTGATCTGTCATGATCTTTTTCCTTATACAAACCGTAAAGCTCATTACTTAAGTGGACAAACTGTTTAACTGTAAGATTTTCTGGACGGCGGGTTATATCAACTGAGAGGGTAGTAAATGATTCCATTTCCGGGATTATGGTTTTTAAGGTGTTTTTGATCATCTTTCGCC
Source organism: uncultured bacterium (assembly GCA_964554015.1). Lineage (GTDB taxonomy): Bacteria > Zhuqueibacterota > QNDG01 > QNDG01 > CAYUAG01 > CAYUAG01. The sequence goes on along the minus strand of CAZKMO010000010.1, from coordinate 26,634 downwards.
TTTGTCCAAATAATTTTTTTAACATTATACGAAAAAATCTTTCATTTTCCAATGCATAGAGTGGCTTTTCTAAAAATTTTATTTTGACCACGGCTGAGTCAACTTTTGGAACCGGAAAAAAAGAATTTTTAGATATTGTAAAAATTCGTTCTATCTCAGTATATAATTGAAACAATACGGAAGGAATTCCATAGGTTTTTGTATCTGGAGAGCTTATCAATCGATCAGCTACTTCTTTCTGAATAGTGACTACGGAAGTCAATAATTTAGACCGATAATCTAGCAAAGTAAAAAGAATAGGGGTAGTAATATAATAAGGAAGGTTTGCAATCACATGAATTTTTCGATCTAGTGTATTAAAAAAGTTCTCGGCAAATACCAGAAAATCTTCACCGATAATGTTAAGATTTTCAGCCTGATTGAATTTTTCTCTGAGTAGTTGGGTAAATCTATGGTCTATCTCAACTGCAATTATTTTTTGAGCCGGTGTATTAATGAGAAACTGAGTAAGCACCCCGTCTCCCGGACCTATTTCCAGAATCCAATCATTATCTTGTATCTCAATTATCTTAACAATTTTTTCAGCTATATGCTTATCTTTTAAAAAATGCTGGCCCATCTTTTTATGTAATGTTATACTATTCATACATTGACTCTTTTCGGGTGAGATCTTAAAAAAAACAATTTATTTTAGTTTGAAAAAAAATCTTATGTTAAAATATAAGCACAATATTAAATATATTGAATTTAAAGAAAGAAATCAATGTAATTTGACAAATAATTTCTTTATTACCTCCATCTTCTATAAATTAATTTAATGCTTTCTTAAGTTTTGTTATAATTTTAAAAATTTTATATTATATATTAATTTATATTTGAAAGGAATAATGTATGAACCATGTAATCTGGTATCCGGGGTATGATTTGATGGTAACCAATATTGTCCGAGCCCAAAATTGTTACCTGTACGACACTCAAGGTAAACAATACCTTGATCTGGAAGCCGGAGTTTGGTGTATCTCGATTGGACACGGGCATAAAAGATTGATTAGAACTATAGCAGAACAATCAAAAAACATCATGCACACAGGTTTTAATTACTCTAGTAAAATAGTAGAGCAAGCTGCTCAAAGGATTTTATCCCTGCATAGATTAAAAGGAGGCAAATGTGTATTTTTATGTTCGGGTAGCGAGGCTGTTGAATATGGAGTTCGAACCGCTCAATTAATAAATGAAAAACCCCTGCTAATGACTATGTCTGATTCTTATTTCGGAGCCTATGGATCTGCCAGCAAAAAACAACCTGATGAATGGTTTCTTTTCGATTGGGCAATATGTACTGAATGCACTCATGATTATCAATGTCAGTCACAATGTGGGCACTGGGCTAAAATTCCCTTTAGTAAAATCGGAGGATTCCTTTTTGAACCGGGTAGTTCATCAGGACTGGTTCGTTTTCCTCCTGAAAAACTCATCAAAAATATTACTGCCCAGATTAAAAAAAATAATGGACTTATTTTAGTTAATGAAGTTACCACCGGAATGGGACGCACTGGAAAATGGTTCGGCTATCAGCATTACGGGATATCGCCGGATATTGTTTCTATGGGTAAAGGTATTGGAAACGGTTATCCGGTCAGTGTTACTGCCATCTCTTCTACCGTAACAGAGCAAGTGGATAAAAAACAGTTAAAATATGCTCAATCCCATCAAAATGATCCTCTGGGGGCGGCAATCGCTCAAGAAGTTATTAAGATTATAAAAGAGGAAGGATTAATTGAAAAAAGTAAAAGTATTGCAAGCCTGCTTATAAAAGGACTGGAGGAAATTAAGGCCCGAACATCCATGATTAAAGAAATTAGATCCCGAGGATTGTTGATTGCCCTGGAAATGTTTAGTGGCCCCAAAACATTCCACACAACCCAGATCCATAAAGAACTCTTACATAAAGGATATATTCTGGCCCAACGTCCGGGTTTGAATATACTAAGAATCGATCCTAGCCTGACAATTGAAAAAAAAGATATAGAAAAATTTCTGTATATATTGGAAAAAATACTAACATCTACATCCACAAAAGGTCTTGCATAATGTTAGCATTATAAATAACTGTTATTGTAAAAAATTACTTTCACTCATAAAACCTGTTTGCGCAAACTCTGCTGCATTCTTTTAATTCTTTCAAATAAATCCATTCTTTCCGGTGATCTTTTTAATACTTCATTCCATTGAAAGACTGCCTTCTTATATTCACCTCGGTTCGCATAAATAACTCCCAGATTTTCAGCAACAGTAAGATTATCCGGCTGTACCCGGCGGACCTTATCATAAAAATATTCTGATTTATCTAAATTCCCGATCTTAAAATAAGCATCCCCAAGATATTGAAAGGCTACTAAATTAGTTGGATCTTCATCCAATGCTTTTTTTATTTCTATTATTGCTTTTTCATAAGATTCCTGCCTATAAAACCATTTACCAGATTTTAAGAAGCGCTTAACTCTTTTTTCTCTGACTGCCTTTTCTTCTTCCTTCCCTGTTTCTTCTTCTGCAATTATTTTTCTTTTTTCCAGATCCAACCCTTCCGACATCTTAAGAAAACCACTCTCCTCTTCCTCTCCTTTATCTTTATCATAGGCAATATCTTCATGTTCCTCATCCAGCAATTCATCCGCTGCAAAAGATGCTATTTCTTCTTCCACTCCTTTTTCATCTAAAATTTCAGTGAAATAGTGGTCCTCCTGGTCAAAAATCTCTTCTGCCTGATCACTTTCTTCCTTACTTTTTAAGGGATGGCCATCTCGGAGATTTTGATCTTGTTGCTCTTCTTCCACCACCTCACTTTGGTCTTCTCCAACTGATTCTGGAGTGACTATATCCTCATCCTTTGATAATCCCAAAAAATCGTGTAATACTGTATCTGTTTTTTCTTGTTCGTCACTCTCATGTTCGGAAATTATTACTTCTTCCGGTTTTTCCGATAGAATCTCTTTGGGTTCTTTTCTCTTCTCTTTTCTTTTTGTCCGTTCTTTCTCTTCTGATTCTCGAGGCGGTTCGATAAGGGTGGATTTGGTTAAAATCTTACCATCTAATGAAACAAAGGGAGTTCCTGGTCTCTTGAAACGTTTACTGTCTCCCTTTTCCATAAAGGCCATGCGTAATTCTTTAGTATTTAGTCTACTCTTCACTAATTCATCATAAATTCTCTTTTCATCAATATCAACCTTATCATATTTATCGGTTTTCAATTCTTCACTAATTCTTTTTGCCCCCAAATCAGGATTGTTTTTAATAATATCAATTATCTTGGCTCGATCCTCAATACTTATATGTTTTTCTTCAATTCTGGTAACCTTGCCTTTCCCTCGTAAGCCCTCTACTCCGCTTTTCTGGTATTTCTTTCTATATTTGTAATAAGTTGAAGTAGATACGTTTTCTTTCTTACAGGCTTCCTTAACACTTAAACCTTTTGCATCAACTAATTTCATTAATCGCAATCTGTGATTAAACAAAACATCCTCAGCTCTCAGTTTTTCCCTGATGGCCACCAAAGTAATATCATCGGTTTGGGCAAATCCTTCCGAAAAAATAATTATCTCATCTCTAATTTTATTGACAAAAGGCTCAACATTTAAATCCCCATATTCTCTGATCACAGAAAGAAATCGTTCATCACCAAATCGTTCTCTATTATGATTCATGGCCTCGGTAATACCATCTGTATAAACAATCAAAGAATCCTCTGGTCTCAAATGGAGGGTATCGGATTCAATGGTTTTATTAAACAGAGCTGCATCAGGCAACTTTATACCTATAGGAAATCCTTTAGGATTTAAATAGTAGCTTTTCTTGGTGGAGCCCCGATAAAGTATCATGGGGTTATGTCCTGCACTGGCATAGTTAATGGTACGGTTTTTGGAATCAAGAATAACATAGAATATGGTAACAAACATACCCCGTTTCATATCTTTTATAACAAAACTGTTTACTTTTGCCAACACATCAGCAGCATCTTTATTAGCCCGAGCCTCAGTACGGAGAGCAGTACGAATCATGGTCATAACCAGAGACCCGGGTACTCCTTTACCCGACACATCGGCAACCACAATACCCAGGGTATCCTTATCCACTTCTACAAAATCAAAATAATCACCACCTACTTCTTTAGCAGCTTCATAGTAGGTAGCTATTTCATATCCTTCTATATCTGGGAAAGAAGCTGGGAGCAGAGTTTGCTGTATATCCTGAGCAACCTGAACTTCTTTCTGCAATCTCTCCTGTTCCGCCAGATGTTCCTGGGTCTCCCTAAATTTTTCCGTAATGTCATTAAAGGCTTGGGCTATTTCCCCCACTTCATCGGAATTATCAAACTCCATAACATCCTGCGCTTCTCCTCGACCCAGTGCTTTTACCCAATGCGATAGCTTCCTGAAAGGGCTCATGGTAGTATAAACCAACACAAAAACACCAATGCAGCCACTCACCAAAATAACCAGTGATCTCCAGAAAATACTTTCCCTTCGTTGGGCAACATTACTGTCTACAAATCTTTTATTCAGCATTATATGTACCGATCCTAACACCAACTGCTCATCATCAACCTCAAAATCTGCCTGTTTTATTATATCGTACACCTTACCGGTTCTGGCAAAATCATAAACAAATACATTATCCGATTTTTGTCGGTATTTTCTGGGCAGTCTATATTGTTTCAAAAGGTTTTCCGTATTCACTGCACCTTGAATGGTTCCAGTGCTATCCACAATAATTATCTCTGAAACCAGGGGAGTGTGATTATGTTGTAATTCAGCTGAAATTCTAGCCAGTTCCCAAGTGGCCTCCTTGGCAAGGTATTCAGCAGAATTCTGTATCACTGTGGAAGCCAGTTTTGTCCCTTGGGTAATATAGGAATTATACACTATTCTCCCTTGATAAATATAATTCCAGATCGAAAATAACAGTATAAAAAAACTTAGGATTCCGGAAGCAATGAGTGAGTATCGGGTCTTCATGGAAAAACTTAACTCGGGAAGGGAGAATCTTCTAGAAACCTCCAGTTCTCTATTTTTGGTTAAACGTAATTCATTGCCCTCCACAGTTTTTCTATAGTCAATATTATCAATAACCTTACGCATGATGAATATACCCAATCCACCCTTTTTACCTATATTCACATATCTATCCAAATCCGGATTTTTAACTTTTCTGGGATCAAATGTCTTCCCCTGATCAATCAGAGAAACAGTAACGCTTTGTTCCCGGATTATCATTCTGACTGTTATAAATCCTTCCCAATCCCGATAGGCATGGCGAATAATATTGGTACCGGCTTCATCTATAGCCATTTTAAAAGAGTTAATAATATTCTCACTAACACCGTACTTTCTTCCTACCTTAGTGATAAAATCCCGCATTTCACCCAGATTTCCGATATCAGCTGGTACTTTTAATTCTTTTTTCTTTACTTTTTTAAACATATTTTTATTTAAGATTACTTAGTCTTTTGAAAGGTTTTTATCCTATCCTTCACTCCTTTGATTGCCTTTAATAATTTAATATTATAGGGATCCAATTGCAAGGCCTCTTCCCATTTTTCCAATGCTTTCTTGTAGTTACCTTGTCTGTAAAAAATTATACCCTGATTGAACATAGTTCGCACTTCTTCTGTCATTTCTTCCGAAATATCGTCAATAAAATTATCGAAATTAAATC
>CAZKMO010000010.1:0-20912 GCA_964554015.1 uncultured bacterium | reverse complement strand
TCCTTTGGCTAGGGCTAGGGCATTCCTGTAATAATCAATGGCCTCATCATTATTCGGTTGGATTTTCAGCGCTTTACTAAAATACTGGACAGCCAAGTCATATTTTTCTTCATCATAATAATTTTTCCCTTGTTGAAAGTTGGTAGCAAAATCTACACTGCGGTTAAGGCTGGTAATCTGATTTACCACTCTCTTATAAATTCTCTCATTATCTTGGGACTGCTCTTTGGCCTGATTGAGTATAGTATAGGCTTCGGACACTTCTCCCTGATTGATTAATCTTCGGGCCCGGGATAGTGATTCATTAATACGATCCACTAAATTATCCTCTGCCTGTCGTATATACTCTTTAAGTTTCTTATTCTGCGGATCTCTTTCCAACCCTTCTTCCCATTTCTCAATAGCTTTGCGATAATTTTTATTATCCAGGGCTTCAATTCCCTCAGTTAATTTTTTCTGAATAAAAGTGCTGTCTTTTTTCTGACTAACCTTATCTCTTTCTTGTTCCAAAAGCTGATCCTGCTCCCTTTGTTCAGCTAAACGCTGTTTTTCGATTGCTTCCTGTAATAACTCTTTTGCTCTTTTATTATTTTCATCTATACGGAGAACCTTAGAAAATTCTACCCTGGCATTATAGTAATCATCTTTTTCCAAGTAGGATGTACCACTTTTCAGACCTTCATTTATATCCCGCATCCTTTCTGCTTGTACTTTGGCATTAAATCTTCTTTGTATCTCAAGACGTCTTTTTTCTTCCAGTAATTCTTTCTGCTCTGCAATGGTCTTGCCAAAATATAATTTTAAAGAAAACAGATTACTGAAGGGAAAATAGTCTGCATCTCCAATGGCTTTAATACCGTAGTCTATTTGCAGATTTGAAAATCGTATGCCAACTCCGGCTGTGATTTTATCTGTATCATATCCTCCCCGGATGAAAACCACATCCCCTAAACCGACCTCCATCCCATAATGGTATTCATTTTCTCTGTATTTTGATTGGTCAACATCAGCCATTAATAATAAATAATATGCACTACTGATCGATATCTTTTTTGCCAGTCCTGCCTTTATTTTATAGGGAAGAATATCCTGTTCAGCATTCATTTTTAAACTTGGTTGTATAAGATTATATACAGTACATCCGAAATGAAGATCATTTAAAAAATTATTGCTGGATATCCCATAATGTACACCCGCATCCATCCCAAATCCATTTGCCGAATACTCTCCCAATACATCTCTGTAAGCATTCCCGTTAATACCCAAGGAAAATCCTTTGAAAACAGTGAGAGAATAAGCAAGAGTAACTTTTACTTTCCAAGAATTAAATATTCCTCTGTCTTCGGGTACATTATTAACATCATCATAAAAATGAATATCATCCACACCAAACCGGGCAATACCAAATCCAAAAGTCCCAAAATTTAAGGTGGGATGCACATACCCAATCTGATGATACTGTACGCCTTCAAATAAAGTAAACAAGGAAAATCCCAGCTGCCTTTGTTGCACTACCATCATACCGGCAGGATTCCAGGCAAAAGCATAGGCATCATTGGGATAAGCTGAGGCAGCACTCCCCATACTTAAATATTTTGCTCCTGATCCAATTCTCAAAAATAAAGATTCCACCCCGGCATTTCCTTGTTGCTGCGCAAATCCTGTACCGGAGAGTATCAGTAAAATTAAAAAATATGTAATAACCTTGCTTTTCATCTATTTTACCACTGCAATTTTTGTCTTTTTTACCTCACCAGCACCGGTTTCCATAACTAAAATATAAACTCCGTTGAGCACTGCATATCCATTATCATTGGTGCCATCCCATTCAACCTGGTTACTTCCTCTGGAATGATATCCCTTTCTTCCTTCCGGATCTGTGTTGCTGAAGGTTTTTGACCAGACCAACTCTCCAATTAAGTTGTATATTCTAAACTTTACTTTTGTATCCCGATCAAGATTATATACAATGGTGGTATTTTCCATGCCCGGAGATCCAAAAGGATTGGGAAAATTTTTAAGTTCATCTTTATCTTTATTTGAAATTACCTGTTTCCGCCAGTTGCTCTGCAATTCAAACTGTTCCCCGGAAGGTGACAGCACCGGCAGGGAAACATAGGGAACGTACTCATCCACAACCGTAATGTAAGAGCTATCAGGCATCTCCAGCAAGAAGTTAACTGAATTTTCCACTGTCCGCAAATCGGCTAACAAAGCAATGGCCAAAGTATCCTGGGTTGCAATTGGACTCATTTCATCAATGGTAATTTCTACCGGATTGCTTAAAGGAATTTGTGCTGCCGCTAGGGTGGATAAACAACTATCTAAATTAAAATGGTAGATTCCATTCTTTTTAACTAATTTACAAATTTTGATGTTATTAAAAATTGATGCCGGATTTAAGGGTTGATAGGAAAAATCTACGACATTAAATTGTATTTTCTTAAGCACCACTCCATTTGCACCTGCTTCTCCTCGATTAATCATTTCAAATCCGGTTAACCAGACATTATGTTGTCCATTTATAACCTGACTGGCAACTGAATCAGGCTGCCTTAATTCTGTAACCGATAACCAGGTTCCAACTGTGGTTACACCAATATCTGAACTTATTTTACTGACATAGGCTTCTTCCCAGGTATTTTGATCCAAAGGTATGGATGAAATATGAGCTGATATAGTTGCTGTTTCACCGGTAGAGTAAGGTGGTGCCTTTATGGTCCAGCTGGTTTTCCCTTGTATGGCAAAATGCACGGGTGACTCCTGGGTGGAATATCCTGCCGGTAATTCATCCAGGGTTATCATGGCTGTACCAATAGTGTCAGCTTTGCCCTTATTCTCTATTTCTGCATAGAGCAAAAATTCCTGATAGGGAGAAACCGATTTATCTTCAATATCGAGATGCAAGGCCAGATTAGCCTTGGTTACGGTTTGTATTTCAATTCTTTTCTGTTCCGCAGATATAATGACATCTTCTGGATGAAGTGCGTCATATCCGGAGGCATTAACATAAATAGTTCTAATATCTGTTGCCGTACTTGGAGCTCTAATCTGCCAGACTACCTCATTGGATATAACTTTTTTATCATAATCATCCGAAGTGGTATATCCGGTGGGCAATGATATACTGGCAGTAATATCTCTGACATAATTCCAACTCAAACTCGCCTTAACCACAAAATGCTGATCAGATGATACTTTTTGATTGACTGCTCCGGGTGGTGAGGAAATTCCCAAACTGATAGTGAGAAAACTTTTATTGGTTTTCACATCCAAGTAAAGCGTCTTTTCTTCCACATCTGCAACTTTCCCTGTATTTAAAGCCAAAGGCGGTTTATGCATGGTAACACTGATGGATTGTTCCTCAGTAGCAATATCAGGAGATTTAATTTTCCATATGGCAGGTGAATCCAGCGTGATACCGGAGACATTATTACTGGATCCGGTAAGAGTATAGGGAGAAGGCAGAGTAATCATAACCTTCCCGGATGTGTCCACAGCTGCAGATCCCTGATTTTCTAACAAGGCAGTAACTGTAAATACCTGGTTGGTAGTAAATTCTCCCCAAGAATTACTTAATTCAAGTTTCAGAGATAGATGAGCCGGTTCCTGAATATAAGCAATGGCTACAGAATCTAAAGCAGTGCCAACCGAAATCTTGGTTGTGTCTTTTTTAGCCTCCGTTATGGAAGCGATGAATTTTTCCCCAGTAATATTTTTTTCATCCGCAGCCGTGAGGTAAAACACAACTGAATCCCTTTGAGACGGGGTTAAAGAAAGAATTAGTAAATCGAAATTTTCAATTACTGATGCCTGGCTATCCAGATGAACATTAATATTGTTGACAGCATGACCCAAGCCATTTTCCACAGATACTATTACTTTAAATTCCTGATTGATATCCACAAAGGCATTACCGCCCTCAGTGGTATTGTAAGCATCTATTTTAGTGGAAACAATTCTAAAAGCCGGATTGGACTGAACAAATACTGAAGTCTCATCCACATAGTGTTTGGATGTTAGGGTATTTTTTTCCACTCCCCAAATATTGGCTCTTACCTCAATCTCTCCGCCATATAATCCGGTTAGATTTACCTGATATACTAAAGTATCCTGCTCTCCACTTTTAAGACTTATGTCATGGGTTATACATTCCATTATATAATCAGTGAGGTGTAAATCTCCCGACCAGAAACTTATACTGGATTTTAATGTATCTATTACTATTTCCGCATAATAATCAACGGGAGCATCGGATTCTCCGTTGGCAAGTACAACATTAACTAACCAGGGTTCAATTTGCCCTCCCATAACTGTATTGGTTGAGGTGAAAATATCCTGAATGGTTAATATCCCCGATTGCTGAACATGTACCATGGTTGTATCATCAACCGGATATACACTGAAAAGAGAATCATTCTTGTTGTCAGTCCATCCTCTGCCACTCACCTGAAAAATTTCATTGAGAAGATAAGCTTCAAAAGCATTCCCCTTTATGGTAATTTGAGTAGTATCGCCACCTTTTAGAGAATTAATCGGAATTCTGGTGGGAAAATTAAACCAGGGATGATCTGAAGTTAATAGCAGTACTACATCATGTAAGCCGTCACCTCCTGTATTGGCCACTTTAATCCTCATATTAAACTCTTGATTAACATTAACATGGGGTGCATTTGGCGCTATATTGGTCAGTTCAATAAGTCTTAATTCAGCTTCCTCTTCTATGGTTATGGTAGCCCACCCAGTATTTTCTGTATTGACAGAAATAAGTCGGGCTGTATTTATCTCCCTTCCTGAAATGGTGGCATTTATTTCACACTCTCCCGCACTATTTTCACCGGTATGAATAACTTTATAAATAAGACTGTCTATAGATTCACCTTCCAGAATCCACCCTCCCCCGGTAAGTGAATCAGGTCTTTGGATTTCCCAATTGTCACCTCTGCTAAGAGTGAGGGCTGAACTTACATTGGCAGCAGCCGAATCAATCAAAACACTACTCTCACCCCGGTTACTGAGAACAACTTTTAAAGTCCAGCTTGTATCCTGGGCAATAGTCACCTGATCCTGGGAAGTGATTAATTCGTTAATAATCAAATCAGCGGGAGACTGTATATTAACCGCAGTCAGGGCTTGATCAGTCAATTGTATGCCCGCCATGGTGGAGGTATATAAAAAACTCTGCAAAATAGCAGAACCGGCATCGGCACCGGTACTGTCAACGGTTATGATTAAGGTGTCCTGAGAAAGGCCGGGCAAAATATTGGTACCGCTATGAGTAAATATCTCCGGCATCAGTAAATTATAATCATCCTTTATGATGCCGTCAACTCTGATTACCAATCGGATACTATCCAGGGTAATATTATTACTACTGAGATTTTTAACCTCCATTGCCAAATACCAATCACTATTCTGATCAGCAGTTACATTCTCTATTGGACTGAAACCATCAATTGTAACTGGTTTGAAATCCAAAATCCTCAAACCGGGTGATTCTATTACATTAAAACTATTGGATATTCCCTGGGGAACAGGTTCTTCTGCCCCGGTTTGAAGGACGGTAATAATATCCTGGGAGTATTCGTCATTAATAGTAACACTACCATTCCAAACTCCATTTACAAAATTTGTACTTACTGCGGGTTGAATACTGCCGGAAGCATCCGTAATATCGACAGTGCCGTCAAAATTGGTTTTTATATTATCATTTTGATCATAGGCAGTAATATGCAGGGGGAAAGATTGCCCCGCAACCTGAGTATTGATCAAACCTATGGTGAAATAGGAGACGCTCCCGGGGATAACGGTAATGGTCCCGGTATGGGTAGAAATACCAGATGGTGATTTCTCTATACTGATGTTGCCTGTACCAGGTGCATTAGGACTATAAGTGATGGTTGATTTATTAAACATGGTAACTTCCGGGCTTAATCCTTCTGAGGACCAATCAACATTTTCTGATTCTCTAAAATTTCCATAGGCATCATAACCAACAGCATACAAATCGATACTTTCTCCCACACTCAAGGTAGCATTTATAATTTCCCCTGACCCATCCAGAGGAGCATCTTTAATTTTTAACTGGGATAAACTGCCCGGATTGACAGTAATATTATCAACCGCTGCAGAAATTTCACTCACTTGCCCGGTTAATTCCACCCCAACTTCTGCTTTAACCAATATTTGATTTGCTTGTCCTGAACCATTGGTAACCTGAATATCATTAAAAACAGGAGCGGATCCATTGGGGGAATTTCCTCCCATTAGACTAGAAAAGACAGACACTGTTCCGGACCAACTGTTCTCATACTCATCCTGAGCACCGGATACTGCAAGGGAAAAAGGAATGCCTGCTGTTTGTACTGATCCACAGGCTAAATTAAGGGTATCCAGGGAAGCAGGAGTAACGGTGATACTATTGCTGGTGGTACTGATATCACCATCGCTTACAGTGATCGTTTGTTGGGGAGAATTATAGAGAATAAAAGAGGATCCGAAAAATATTTTTTTCCCATTATTCCATCCACTCCCATTATCAACCGGTAAACTGGCTGGATATGGTTCTTGATCTGAAGAACTCCATTCAATCAGTCCCTCATAATCAGTTTTTTGATTGTTATAGCTATCATAGGCAGTAACGGTAATTCCATAAGCAAACGATTGTCCTGCTGTCCTTGATTCCGGTAATCCCTCCATAGTAAAATCACCCAATTCTCCGGGTAACACCAGAATTGAAGAGCTTGCCTTACTTATGGCCCCATCCGAAACAATTAAGGTTTGGGAGGGAGTATTATATAAAATAAAAGAAGAACCAATAAATGTTTTACTCCCATCCTGCCATCCAGTCCCATCATCATAGGGTAAGGCTGCAGGATACGGGGAACCATCAGAAGAATTCCAGGTAATTATACCGGAATAATTTGTTTTCAGATTATTATATTCATCAAAAGCAGAGACAGTTATATTATAATTAAACTGCTTTCCCGCTACCACGGAAGGAGGAACATTGCTTAATTCAAAACGGTCCAGATCGGTGGCATATACTGTAATAGGATCGGAAGTTGTGATAACACCACCATCCTGAACTGTAATAGTCTGCTCAGTAGTATTATAGAGGGTAAAAGAGCTACCTGAAAAAGTTTTTTTCCCATTATTCCACCCGGTCCCATCATCCACAGGAAGATCTGCCGGGTAAGGAAATCCATCACTGGATATCCAATCTACTAACCCCTGATAATCATCTTTAATATTACCATACATATCATAAGCAGTTATTTGAATATTATTATTAAAATAGGTACCTGCTTCCACCATTGTGGGAATTCCAGCTAAGGTAAAACTATTTAGGCTGGCCGGATCAACCGATAAGGTATAAGTGGTACTACTAATAGCACCATCAGAAACTGAAAGCCATTGGATATCGGCTGTACATAATTTAAATAAAGCTCCGGGAAATTTTTTGGATCCATTAGTCCATTCAGTGCCATCATCTGTGGGAAGTAACACCTCTTGGTGTGTATCTGATGAATGCCAGGTGACTAAACCACTATAGGTGACCTCTACCTGACCGAATTGATCATAGGCGGTAACTTCGATACTATCGGGAAATTGTTGCCCTGCCTGAACCGAGGAGGGTACGTTTGATATTTCTAATCTGGCTAAAATCCCGGCTCTTGCTTTATCTGAATAAAAAGCAAACAATAAAACAAAAATGAAAATTTTTAATAAAAATTTCTTACAGCATAAATTCATAAATTATTTTTTTCACAAACCTATAATTTACCTGTTCCCTAATTTTCTATTTGGCTTTTTTAATAGGGGCAAATAATATACCATAATTACAAAATTATTTTTAAAGATTGTAATTTTATAAAAAACAAGATCTTATAATAAACATTCTTAATTTATTATTTAATAAAATAATTATTTAGTTAAAAATATAATGGATGATTTTCAACCACCCATATTAAAGCTAAAAAATAACTATATATTAATTACGGAAAAAAAATAAAGATTTATATATAAGGCTGAAGGATCTATAAAAGTGAACCTATTAATTGTAATTGAAGGAGTACATTAATTATAAATTGCAACCTTAATCCGCGAGCAAGGCTGCAATAGCTGCTGTATGAACAATATCATCCATACTACAGCCCCGGGACAGATCATTAACCGGCTTTTTAAGTCCCTGAACAATAGGTCCTACTGCTTCGGCTCGGGCAAATCGCTGAACCAATTTATAACCAATATTACCCGCATTCAAATCTGGAAAAATTAAAACATTAGCTTTTCCGGCAATCTTACTTTCCGGTGCTTTTTTTAAGGCAATTTCAGGGATTATGGCAGCATCAACCTGTAATTCTCCATCTACCTTTAATAAGGGATCTTTTGCTTTTACTAGCATGGTTGCCTCAACCACTTTATCCACCAGTTCATGTTTGGCACTACCATGGGTGGAAAAGGAAAGCATGGCCACAATTGGTTCTAAACCGGTAAGACGATGATACGTATGTGCGGATGCTATGGCAATACTGGCCAACTCTTCAGCATCAGGGTTAGGAACAACAGCACTATCAGCAAAAATAATCATTCTATCCCAACCGGGGATTATCATAAGAAAAGCACCGGAAACTATTGATACTCCCTCTCTCAGGCCAACACAGTGGAGAGCGGAACGTATAACATCACCAGTTGTATTATTGGATCCGGCAACACTCCCATCTACCTCTCCCTTTCTCACCATCATAGCTGCAAAAAAAAGAGGTGTGGAAATTATATGCTCAGCTTCTTGTTGGGTAATCCCTTTATTCTTTCTCAACGCATAATATTCAGTAATATATTGATCCAGATGAGGAGATTGAGATGGATCTAGTATGGTTACCTGTTCCAGATTTATTTTTTTTTCTCTGGCCTGGGTATATATCTCCTTCTTATTGCCAAGCACTGTTACCCCACAGATTTTTTCTTTGGCTAATCGCTCTGCTGCTTTAATTACTCTTTCATCAAATCCCTCGGGCAGGACAATATGTTTATTTTTCTGGGAAGCTTTATTTAGAATTGTATTTAAAAATTCCATACGAAAAATTTCCTTTCCCTTATTTTTTAAATTTTTCTCTTAATGCTCTGCTAACATTTGGAGGTAAAAATAAATGAACATCGCCTTTCATGGCTGCGACTTCTTTTGCAATTGAAGAATTTATATAAATATATTCTTCATTTGGCATTAAATATACTGTTTCCAAAGAAGGTTTTAGTTTTCTGTTCATAAGGGCCATTTGAAATTCGTATTCAAAATCTGAAACTGCTCTCAGCCCTCTAATAATTACATGAGCCCCTCTTTTTTCGGCATATTCCACTAATAAACCATTAAAGGTTTCCACCCTAACATTATCAATATCCCTGACAGCTCCCTTAATTAATCTCTTTCTTTCCGCTAACGAAAAAAGAGATTTTTTCTTTATATTATCAGAAACAGCAACAATTATAATATCAAAAAGACGACTTGCCCGTTCAATAATATCTAAATGACCTTTGGTGATAGGATCAAATGTACCAGGATAAATAGCGGTCTTCATAATTTCCTTTCTTAATTATATTAATTTTTTCAAACTAAAGATAATTAAATATATATTGATAAAACATTAATACCAAAATTTTTTTGTTTAACCATTTCTATAGTATGTTTATCCTCATCATAATCCATTTTTTTATGCTTTACAATGAGTACTCCTTTATTTTTCAGCAAACCGTAAGTATCTACATAAGTAACAATTTTAGCTCTTAGATTATGATGCAAAGGAGGATCAGCAAATATTAAATCAAATGTATGTCCCTTTTCCCCAAGTCTGGGTAATTGTGAAAAGACATTTCCTTGTATAATCGATCCTTTTTGGGTAAAATTGCATATTTCCAAATTTTTCTTTAGTATGTTAATACTATATTTTGATCTATCAATAAAATATACAAATAAAGCACCCCGACTGAGTGCCTCAATACCTACAGCACCACTGCCGGCAAAAAGATCAAGCACAACTGCATTCTTAATTTGAAATTGTAAATATGAAAAAATAAATTCCTTGACGATACCGGTTACAGGTCTGAATCTTTGACCAGCAGGTCCAAATAATTTTCTTCCTTTTACGTGCCCTCCAATTACCCTAATCACTAAAACGTACCACACCCAAATATAAACTTTAACTGGTTAAGGTTATATTAATTATGAATTTGATTTTCTCACCCTTAAAGTCGGTTATATTCACAGGCGTGATTATAATCACCGCTGTTTTGCATTACCAGGGTTAGATAGTTTAGTAAATTGCTTCTCACTCCTTCAACTTTAATCCGCAGGGGAATACTGGTGCTTCCCGATTCTTTTTTAGCAGGAAAAATTTCTCCTTCCGTAAATTGTAATGAGTTATTTTTTGCAGTGGTTTCTAACCATTGTTGTAAAGATTGTGCAGTTTGGAATTTTTTTATAGAAGTAGTTTTAGGTAATACTTCGCCGGATAATTCTCCTGAAATAAGTCCCCAATACCTTATGGTTCCATTTGTTTTGTAACTATCTTCAGGAGACAACTCATACTTGTCAACATTAAAAATAGTCTTGATTTTAGCAGCTATTTCTGTACCCACATTGGGCGTTAGAGAAGCATAGCCAGCTCTAAAATAGTTATCATCAATATCTATCATAATGGTTCCTAAACTATTGTTCTGGGAAAGATATGCTATCAGAGAACCGGTATTTTGAACTAAGGTAATGGGTTTAATATTTTTACTAACGATCTGCTTTTCTTCCCCAGTTGGTTCAGGAGTAGCTGTTTTCTGCGTCGCCTCCGGTGGTACTATTTCAGGACCAGCAATACTATCCTTCTTACTAGCAGCTAATTGTTTTTGACGCCGCTGTTCAATCAATTTCTGCATATCTGGTTGCTTTGGAACATTATTTTGCATATCTTTGAGTGCTTCCACTTTAGGAAGATAAACAAACTGATACCCCAGCCCAACTATAATCGCAACTACTAATAGAATCAATAAAAATGGAGATACTCCTTTTTTCTTAACCTCACCAACAGAATAATCCGTATCCTCATCATGTTCTTTTTTTCCTTCTAAATCAGGTATTTCTTCCCCTTCACCTAATTCATCGTCAAGAAATCCCTCATCTTCTAAAGAAGCCTCTTCTCCAAATTCTTTATCCAGGTCTTGCTCTTCATCTTCATCCAAGCCCCCACCTAACTCATCATCTAAATTAAAATCAGTTTCTTCACCTCCTTCTAAATCTCCACCAAGCTCCTCATCATTGAAATCTAATCCTTCGTCCAGCCCATTGCTTAAATCATCTTTATCATCATGAGATTTCCCCTTAGTACTTTCTTTACCCTTTTCCTTACCTTCTTCCTTTTCATCTTCATCATCATCTTTTAAAAGATTAATATCTACCATAACAAACCTCCCTTAAATTCTTTAACTCTTTCCCCGTTCCCAAATCCTAAACATATTATGTATATTTTTTTAAGGCAACTCCAACCGACGAAGTAAATTTTTCAGGATTTTTCCCATATTCATCTTTATTCAACACTGATTTTGATATGGTTATCTTAGAAAATGGATTAATAATCTCTGTAGGGACTTCTATACTTTGTGATAACTTCCCTTGCAAATCATGAACTAATTCAACACCAGATAAATAAATCGTATTAATATCTTCTAATTTATTTACTATCTTATGGCCAAAAATTAATCTCTTTAACTCCTTCAATAATAAATCACTTATTTCTGCAACATTTACTATAGTCGTTTTATCCTTTTTTTGTAATGAAATAATATTAGAAAGAAAAAATTCCTCATTTTTGATAAAAATGATACATATATATTCTCTTTGTAAATCAACCAGAACATTAATCCCTTCTTTAATTTGATAATTTACAACCAATGATCGGATGTTAGAAAAAACATCTACATCAATATCTTTTAATATCATGCCGGTTTTCTCTACCAGTTGTTTGATTATTGCTAAAATCTTTTTCCTGATTAATACTACCACATAAAGCGGGTTACCTGAAAATGTTTGAAACGGCAATCGTTGGTAATCAATGATATAATCACCCAAAGAAGAGACAATAAATTGTTGCGCTTCCCAAAATAACTGATCCTTAATAATGTGATTATCAAGTCCAAGCGCAATCGGTATTCGCTTGATAAGAACACAACCACTATATAGTGAGATCCCTACTTCCTGCCCACTTCCTAAACTCTTATAAAGATCTTGTAAAATTTCCTTCTGGGTGTCTAAAAATTTATTCTGCGATAGTATAGTTTCCATATCAAAAGATTGTACGAGATCTTTAGAAGCAAGATTCTGGATACTATTATTTTGCATCAATACTAGACACATTTGATCCGGGTTAATAGATAACCCTATATAAGAGTTGTCAGAATGATCGTTCACTTAATAAATTATTTTTATTTATAAACCTTGTTGTTCCCAACTTTTCCCATTTTGGTCGACTTTACCATGATTACGAATTTCTCGACCGCCAAAAATTTTTTCTATTAAGGGAGCATGAAGTTTTTTATAGGATGTATCGTTAGCTACTATATCTTTAGCTATCGTATCTTGAGCTACTGTATCGATGGTAACTGTATGAATATGCACAGTGTCAATAATCATTATTTTAGTGGATTTTCTGGTTTTAACTATGGGACACTTTATCTCAAATTTTGGTGGTGTTGTAGTATCAGAATAACTTATTAGATATGTGGCTTTAGCTACCGGACCGATTGTCGCAAATTTCATCAGATTATTAATAAATAAAGGAACTATTCCTAAATCATAGAGTACAGAATTGGTCTTTGTTTTAGTGTTGACAATTATATTCCATAATTCCTTATCATTTGGAAGGTCAAGATTATTCACCATATCTACAATCTTTTCTTTTCCCAGGATATTAATCCATTTCACAGAAGCAAACAAATTCTTTAAGGCAGCATTCTTTTCCCTTAATTTTTCCTGTTCTTGTTCCCATAAACCATCCTTCTGACTTTTCCACATGAGATCCTTGATTTCCTGCCAAAATTCTTTATAATTTCTTTCTTTGTCTGTAACCCATTTTTGATATGCTTCATCTTCCCAGGTAATTCTTCTATCACTTTCAAAAAGATCTCTTTTTACTTCTTTTACATAATCTTTATTATCAGCTAACCAATCTTTATATTCCTGTTCTTTAAGACTGTCAACAATGGTTCTCCACAGAGAGTCTCTTTCTGCCTCAAAACTTTCCTGAAGAGAATCCGGTAAAGTAGCAAGTTTGTTCTCCAGCCACTCCTTTTTTCTCTCCAAAGTCCACTTTTTATCTACAATTCTTCTCCAAACCTCAGAATTTTCTTCTAACCATCTTTCACCCTCTTTTTTCCATAGCTTATCCCGATCCTGCTTCCATATCAATTCTTTTCTTTGATCCCATAAAATCTTCTTTTGCTCTTCAATAATGGAATCCTTTTTTACCTGAGAAAGGGTGTCATACTGCAGAGACCACTGCGGTCTGGTCACTTCTTCCCATTTATTTCGATTTTCTAGCTCATGTTTAGTCCAGATATCTTCTTTTAAAGCAAAATCAATGATTTTATTTAATTCGTTATGAAAATAAGGCTTATAATGATCCCAATAACGGGTCTGGGTTAAATCTACATTTCTTCTGAATTCTCTTACGATATATCTTTTCATATTGGTAGAAGTAGCTTGTTCTTCTAAAATATTTAAAATCTTACTTCTAGATAATAATTCTCTCCATTCTATAGAATTACTAATAAGTTGATCATCTCTCAGAGAATCGGGTCCGGACAGGTATTGTTGTAACTCAGCAACAAGATGGTATCCTAACGAATCCCATCTGGAAAGATTTAATATTGGCTCTCCCGCTTCTAATTTAGTCATAATTAGATTTTTTAAATCCTCTGGCAGATTTTTTTGCATCACAAAATTTTTGAATGTATTCTTTGATACTATTTCTTCCCAATGTAATATCGAATCTATTCTTGCCAGGGCAGTACTATCATTCAGTATATTTTGTATTAATTTAGGGATACTGTCAGTATACGTTTGAAAATTAGCATAATACTGATATTCACATTGCTGAAGAGCTTCCATTCTCGCCCTGCACATTTGCTGTAAATTATCCTGTTTTTCCCACACTTTTTGGGGATACAGGATAGCCCATAATAAGAAAATAATTAATACCACAATAATTATTTCGTAAATAAAGCTCTCCGTTAATCGTTTATTCATCTGTTCTCCTCCATAATTATATTTTGGTTGTTTACATTTATTTTTAAAAATGGTTTTAATTTCTGTATAGTTTTATCCCCAATTCCTTTCACCTTTTTTAACTCATCGATGGAACTAAAATAACCTTTTGCTTGTCTGTATTGTATAATTCTTTCTGCTTTTACCGGACCAATCCCTGGTAATTGTTTAAATTCATCCAGATTTGCTGTATTTATAAAAACAAATTTATTGTTTATATCATCTATACCCTTAGCCTGAATACTACTGTCAGCGTAAACATCACTCACACTGGAATGAGTATTACTATGGTAATTTTCCAAATTTAGAGAAGATGTTTGCGGTAATGATTTCCATTTGATTTGGAATACTCGTATCCCCAAGCCAATTAAAAAAGTTACCAGTAAAAAAACAATAAATTTACTTTCCTTAGGAGTAAAACCTAACATTACTATACCTTTGGGTAAATCTCTTTAAACTCTGATAGTTGTTTGAAAAGTTTTTTTGTTTCTCGTGATATTTTATTGGGTGTCCATACAACCACCCTCACCAATTGATCACCCCGACGTGATGAATGCAAATGCGGAATTCCCTTACCGCGCATCCTTAATATTTTTCCTGATTGCGACCCCGGATCTATATACAACTTTGCTTTGCCATTTAAAGTCGGAATTTCTATTTCATCACCTAAAACAGCTTGCGTAATACTGATATTTAAAATATACAGGATATCATCACCATGTCTTTCAAATATTTCGTCCTTTTTCTCCTCAAAGACAATGTGAACATCACCAGGTGGCCCTCCTTTGGGACCTACGTCTCCTTTCCCTCTTATAGTTAGATAATTACCGGAAGATACTCCCGGTGGAACTTTTACTGTAATAGTTGAAGTTCCTTTTTTTCTCCCCTGACCCCTACAATCAGAACAGGGTTTTGTTATAATGTTACCCTCACCTCCACAACGAGAACAGGGGCGAATATTAACAAATTGACCAAATAATGACTGACTTACCTGTCGTATTTGTCCCGATCCATTGCACTCCGGGCAGCTGGCAATGGCATTCTGATCTTCAGCACCTGTCCCTCCACAGGTCTCACAGGTTACCATTCTTTGTATATTAATTTTCTTCTCTACTCCTTGGGAAATATCTAGTAAGGATAACTTCAGCGTTAACTGAAGATCCTGACCTCGCAAGGGGCCGCTCTTTCTTTTACCCCCTCCAAAAATATCTCCAAAACCACCAAATCCTTCCATAAAGGTACGCAGTGCATCAGAGAGATCAAAATCAAAACCATTAAATCCTGAGCCTGCACCTGCACCTTTCACTCCAGCATGCCCAAACCTATCATACCGAGCTCTTTTTTCGGGATCACTTAATATTTCATATGCTTCTGATGCTTCCTTAAATTTTTCTTCCGACTCCTTATCGCCCGGATTCTTATCAGGGTGATATCTGAAAGCAAGTTTTCTATAAGCCTTTTTTATCTCTTCTGTTTTTGCTTCTCTCTGAATTTCTAGAACTTCATAATAATCACGCTTCGTCATGTCAGCCTTCCCCTAAAAATTTACTCACTAACCACAACCTTGGCATGACGTAAAATCCTTCCATTTAATAAATATCCCTTCTGGTGTTCTTTAATAACAACCCCGGATTCAACACCTTTCTTCTTCATCTGCATTAAGGCATCATGCAATTCAACTTCAAAAGGTTCGCCTTCTGAGTGCATTGTTTCAAGACCTTCTTCTTCAAGAATGTTTATTAAATTTTTATAAATTAATTCTATGCCTTGGTAAAACTCACCATCTTTGGTTACTTTATGCTCAGGATCAAGTGACCGTTCCAAATCATCAACTATGGGTAACAACTTCTTAATCAACTCGGCATTGGCATTTTTCATCACTTGTGACATTTCTTTTTCAGTACGTTTTCTAAAATTATCCAGCTCTGCTCTTACTCTTAACAACGTATCCTGTAAATACTCATTTTCCTTGGTCAGATCCCTTAATTCTCCTTTTAACTCATTTTTAGTAGGCCCGGTTGCAGTTTTTTGCCTTTGCGTCGTAGCTGTATTTCTTTTCTTTTTGACTTTTCCTGATTTTTTCGTCTCTTTGGTTTTATTTTTGTTACTGGTCATGAGTAATCTATACTTATTAAATCAATTAAATTTAACTAAGATAATAGTTGATGGTTGATCTGACACAATCAACCAAGGGTAAAACTGTATGATATCGTAGTCGAGTAGGACCAATTACTCCTAAGGTTCCAAAATCTTCTCCCCTTTGATAGTTACTGGTAATAACCGTAAAATTCTTTAATTTTTCATTTTCGTTTTCGGATCCAATGGTTATTTCTGTTTTCTCTACTTTGCGATTAAACAGTTTTATTAATTTCTTTTTGTCATCCAATAAATAAAAAAATTGTCCTAACAAGTCAGCATCTGAAAATTCCGGCTGATTAATAATATTATAGGTGCCACAAGTGTGGATATCCAGGGGTTCGGAAAAATTAAAAAGAGTGGGAGCTGTTTTTAATAAAGCATTTAATAATTCCGTGTTCTGAAGGGTTACCTGTTTCATTCTCTCGTTTATAGATTTTATTATCTGATTTAAAGATAAACCACTCAATCTTTCATTTATTAAAGAAGCTGTCTTCTCTAAATCATTTTGTTTTAATTCCGATGAAATTTCTAAAACATAGGTCTTAACCAGACGACTGCGTACATGTATCACTGCTAAGACTTTTTTTTCAGAAAGACCAATGAGTTCCATACGATCAAATTTTCCTTCCGACATACCTGGAGTTAAAACTACTGCCAATTCACTGGAAATCTCACCCAAAATTTTAGACGCCTGTTCCAGAAGCAAATTTAAATCTCCCTTAGCTTCCTTAATAGCTTTATGAATTTTGCTTTGTTCCTTATTATTGGGAAATTTTATAGTCATCAAAGTATCAATATAGTATCTATATCCCTTGGTAGTGGGAATCCGTCCGGCTGAAGTATGGGGCTGCTTTAAAAATCCCCTCTTTTCCAAATCCATCATTTCTTTACGAATAGTGGCAGTACTGCAATGTAAATTATGCTTTACCAGATGATGTGATCCCACTGGTACAGCTTTGTCTACATATAACTGAATAATACCTTTTAATACTGCTGATTGTCTTTTAGTTATGGTTTTCATCTTCTATAATTATAACCTAAATAAAATCTTATTAAAGATAAAAATTTTTGCCTATAGAGTCAAGACAAAAAATAATCTAAAAAATTATTATTGATTTTTGTAACTTTTTACAGTATAATTATAATTAGTGAATTTATCAATCAATTTGTCCATATTAATAATTAGCAAATTTAAAAAGACAGGAATATTTTCTTTAAATTAGGGAGACAGTTATGAAAAAAATTATTTTTATCCCCATAACCTTAATTTTACTCTCTATTTCTTTTTCCCTCCTAAAGGCAATTGACACTCAAAACACCAGATTGTTAAGCCAGCCAGCTATCCATAACCAACAGATCGCCTTTGTCTATGCCGGTGATATCTGGATTGGAAACCATGACGGTACTTCTTGGAGACGGCTGACCTCACACCCGGGTTATGAAAGTAATCCCGTTTTTTCTCCCCAGGGAGATTTAGTTGCCTTTAACGGACAATATGAAGGGAATACAGATGTATATATTGTCTCTTCCCAGGGTGGAGTTCCGCAACGACTTACCTTTCATCCAGCCGGGGATTATGTTTGTGGCTTTACTCCTGAGGGCAGGTCTGTAATTTTCCGTTCCTCCCGAAACTCTTTTACCCGTTTCTATTCCCAGCTTTTTTCTATTTCTATTAAGGGTGGATTCCCCCAGCAGCTGGAAATACCCCGGATTTTTAAAGCCTGCTATTCACCGGATGGCTCCCATATTGCCTATGTACCCTTAGCTGAAGTATATCAGGAATGGAAACATTATCGGGGTGGTACTCATACTACAATTCAGATCATGAATGTACATGATTACTCAGAAACAATAATACCACAACCGCAAGGTGGATGCAATGATACAGATCCAGTCTGGATAAACAATATTATTTATTTCCGCTCTGATCGAAATGGGGAATTTAATATTTTCTCTTTTAATACCACCGATGAATCCACCACCCAGTTAACTCATTTCACCGACTTTCCGGTACTGGATGTAGAGGGTTCAAATAATACTTTAATCTTCGAACAGGCTGGCTATCTTCATCTCTATTCTCTTTCAGATAATCAGCAGCAGCAACTGAAAATTGACATCGCTACTGACCTTCCTGCTCTCCGCACCAGATACGTTAAAGGATTTGAATGGATTAATGATATTGCCATATCACCTTCCGGTTCCAGAGCTGTGTTTGAATATCGGGGAGATATAGTAACCGTACCAGCGGAAAAAGGTGATCCTCATTATTTAACCAGTACTTCCGGAATACATGAACAAGATCCGGTTTGGTCCCCGGACGGAGAAAAAATTGCTTATTTTTCCGATCAGTCGGGTGAATATGCCCTGCAGGTGTTGTACAGAGATGAGGATAAGGTGAAAAACATTGTATTAAAGGGAACCGGTTTTTACAGCGGACTCACCTGGTCTCTGGACAGTAAAAAAATTATGTTTTCTGATAATGGCAGAAATTTATACTGGGCTGGAGTTGAATCGGGTAATATAAAAAAAATCATTACGGAATCGATTTATATGCCCGGAGCCTTTGGTTATTTTCAGGGAAACTGGTCCCCTGATGCCAAATGGATTGTCTATACGCTGAATACAGAGTCTTATATAAGACAGCTTTACCTGTACTCTTTAGAGGAGGATAAATCCTTTCCGGTCACTAAGGGAATGAGTGAGGTCAGTGAACCCGTGTTTGATGCCAGCGGAAAGTACCTCTACTTTTTTTCCTCCACCAATGCCGGTCCGGTAAAACACTGGTTTGCCATGTCCAGTGCCGATATGGAACTGATCAGAAATCTCTATTTAATAACCTTAACTAAGGAGATTAAAAACCCCCTGGCCAAAGAAAGCGATGAAGAAACAATTACTGACACTGATACGGAAGAAAAAGAAGAAAAACAGAAGGAAAAAGATCCGGTTCAGATTGATCTTGCCGATATTGAAAATCGTATCATTGCTCTTCCGGTTGATCCTGCCGACTACAGGTCTCTTACTGCAGGGAATGAAGGTGAAATTTACTTTATTAAACAGAATGAAGAAACCGGCTCTCTCCACTCCTTTTCCTTAAAAGATAAAAAAATCCAGACCCTGCTCTCCGGTCTGAGAAGCTATCGGTTATCGGCAGATCATAAGAAAATTTTGTATAGGACCCAAAACAGCCTTCATATTGTGGATGTGGCTGCCACCATTGATCCGGGAATCGGGAAGCTCAATACCGATGCTATCGCAGTTAAAATTGATCCGGTGCAAGAATGGAATCAAATTTTCCGGGAAGCCTGGAGGATCAATCGGGATTATTTTTATGATCCCAACTTTCAGGGCTGTGACTGGCAGGCCATGAAAGAAAAATACATGCAGTTTCTGCCGCATGTTGCCTGCAGAAATGATTTGAACCGAATCATCATGTGGATGTGCAGCGAATTGGTGGTGGGACATCACCGAGTGGGTGGCGGAGATGATATTATGGAAGCTGAAAACATTCCAGGGGGGCTTCTGGGAGCCGATTATGACATTGACCATGACCGGTACAGATTCACCAAGGTCTACGGTGGGTTGAACTGGGATCCCGACCTTCATTCTCCCTTAAAACAGCCGGGGGTGGAAGTAAAAGCAGGTGAATATTTACTGTCAGTAAACGGCAAAGAATTAAATGCTGAGGAGAATTTGTATAAACAATTTGAAAACACCTCCGGTACAATCGTTTCCCTGACAGTGGGCCCAAATCCGGATGGGATAAATTCCCGGACCATGGATGTGGTGCCTATTGAAAGTGAATCTTCTCTCAGAAATCGGGAATGGGTTGAATCCAACCTGGAAAAGGTGCATAAGGCCACAGAGGGCAGGGTAGCCTATGTGTATGTTCCCAATACCACCACTCTGGGGCATACTTACTTTAAACGCTACTTTTTTCCTCAGGCTGATAAAGATGCTATTATTATAGATGAACGGTTCAATGCCGGAGGTCAGGTGGCAGATTACTATATCGATCTGCTGCGGCGCCCCCCTATCTGCCACTGGAATATGAGATACGGAAAAGATATCCGTACTCCCAGCGCAGCTATTCACGGTCCCAAAGTAATGCTGATAAATGAAACCGCCGGGTCGGGAGGAGATCTCTTGCCCTGGATGTTCCGGAAATTGAATCTGGGAATCCTTATCGGTAAAAGGACCTGGGGAGGATTGGTGGGAATCCTGGGCTTCCCCCGGCTTATTGACGGAGGATATATTACTGCACCCAACCTGGCAATCTGGACGGAAGAGGGATTTGTGGTGGAAAATGTAGGAGTACCTCCGGATATTGAAGTAGATCAAACTCCCCAAAAAGTAATTGCAGGACATGATCCCCAACTGGAAAAAGCCATTGAAGTAATACTGCAGCAGTTAAAAGAAAATCCTCCCCAAAAATATGAAAGACCGCCTTATCCGGTGAGGGTGAAAGAGT
>CAZKMO010000009.1:34487-38883 GCA_964554015.1 uncultured bacterium | reverse complement strand
GGCATCTATTAAGAAAAGACGTTTTTTATTCATCATACTATCCTGACTAATTAATTCAGAGGATTAAGGATTATTTTTCAAAAATTCATTTAAATCCGAAATTAATTTATTAAGCTCATTTTCCAAAAATCCCTTTTCCTTAATTTGTTCTTCCAGGGTTCCCCAGACCGGCTCACCGCATTTAATACATACAATCCCCTTTGTAGATAAGAATTGCTGCGCCTGGGGATATTTATCCAATAAATCTTCTATCCATATGTTTTTGGTGATGTTCATAATTAATTACAATTTTTATATCATTAGAAAATTAAAAAATATTTATCCATTGTCAAGTATTTTATTTGGAAAAATAGGGAAAGGAAATACTGTAAAATTGACAGTTTGACTGTCATTTTGTCAAGAAGAGTATTTTTTATTGTCAGAATGACATAAGTATAATTGTACTATTATTTTTGATAAGTTATTATTTAATATATAATTATGAGCTATGGCATAAAGCTTGCATATTTTATTTAACAAAAGATTATTTGAGTAATTATTTGGAAAAATTTGAAGGAGGTGTAGATTATGTATGTAAGTAGTTTTTTTAAACCGACAAATTTTTGGCAAAATCTAGATGATATGACCAATGATATGAATCTACTCTTTGAGGATTACGGATCACCAACTTTTCAGACCTTTCCTCCCTTAAATCTCTGGAGTAATAATACGGAAGCAGTACTTAAGGCTGAAATTCCGGGATTAAGAAAAGATGACATTAGTATAACCTTACAAAATGAGGTTTTGATCATTGAAGGTAACCGAAAATTGGAAACCTTAAAAGAGAATGAGGATTATCATCGTCAGGAACGCGGATACGGAAATTTCAAAAGAACCGTAAGTCTTCCTTTTTCAGTAGATAATAATAAGATCTATGCCAAGGTGAATAATGGAGTTTTAACCGTCACTTTACCACGACGAGAAGAAGATAAACCTAAAAAGATTCAAATTTCAACCAGTTAATTAAAAGGAGGTGATGACCATGACTGAGACCCAAGTTCAGAAGAAAGAAAAAAAAGATGTGGATAAAGTGGAAAGAACCAGATCAGGTAGATGTTTTATTCCACCTACCGATATTATAGATAAAGAAGATAGAATCACGGTTCTGGCTGATATGCCCGGAGTTGAGCAAACGTCTATTGATATCACTCTGGAAAACAATGTACTTACCATTCAAGGATGTGTAAAAGAAGAAAACCCTGAGAATTATTCTTTAGTCCATTCCGAATACCAGGTAGGTGATTATTATCGTTCTTTTACCTTAAGTGATACCATAGATCAGGATAAAATCAAAGCCAAATATGAGAATGGTATTTTACGATTAGAACTTCCCAAAGCTGAAAAAGCAAAGTCAAGGAAAATTGAAATTCAATCCTAAAAAGAAAGGGGGGATACCTATGAAGATTAAAGATATTGTACCTACTAAAATTCGTTCATCTTTAAAAAGAAGAGAAGAAGAAAATCCTTTTTTAACTTTGCGGCAGGAAATGAATCGTCTCTTTGATAATTTTTTTGATGATTTCAGTATACGTCCCTTTAAAACACCCTGGGAAAGAACCTATCCTCAGGTAAATATTAAAGAAAATGATAAACAGATTGAAATTTCCGCAGAATTACCCGGAATGGATCAAAAGGATGTTGATATTTCTCTTTATAATAATATATTGACCATACAGGGAGAAAAGAGGCAGGAACAAGAGGATAAAGAAGGTGACTATTACCATATGGAATGTTCCTACGGATCTTTTCATCGCGATATACCGCTTCCCAGTGAAGTAGATGCAAGTAAAGTAAAAGCAGATTTCAAGAAGGGTGTTTTGAAAATTTTTCTTCCCAAAAAAGAAGAAGCAGAACGACAAGCAAAAAAAATTGAAATTTCTTAAAAAATAATATGTTCAGCTTATAATCGATATGCTCTTGAATTTTAAGAGCATATCGTTTTTTTTTATATTATGTAATTAGAAAAGGAAAATTTTTATGCTTCTTGTAAAAGTAGATTATTTATGTAAACTTGATAAACAGTTAATTTAAAGAGTACTTTTTATAACATCCAGCCAGACCTTACCTGTGGGATCCGTTTTATACATCTTTTTTAATTTTTCACATATATAGTCCGGACAATGAGCGCAGGTCTCTACCTTCCTGGTTCGGGCGCAGGTGCGGATTTCACAATCAAGACAACCGGTAAACAGTTTTCCGGAGGCTGTCTGACAACCGTCACAATCGTTTATGTTCTCATAATTGTAATCTGTACCCAGCTGTTCATTACAAATCCGGGCAATAGCAGTTCTCATTTTTTTCTGCAGTTTTTTATCCGGCTCCCGGGTTGCCCAGTAAATGGGGCAGCCTTTACAGGTCAGGCCGCAGTAGGCAACAATATTTTGAAAATTCATATAATTACTCCTATTATTAGGTATCGGGGTGATATATCTTATCCTAAGTAATTTAATTGATTTTTGCAAAAAAAAAATCATGATTTTTTTTCCCCTTAATCCAAGTTAAAGAAAGCGAAAATGAAATTAAAAGTTTATGCTTACAGAAATACACAGATTGTAGAAAATTAAATGATCCATTTTTTTAAGAAACATTTCTGTTTTTAGAGACGTATATATTTGTAATATATATACCATAAGTACATAAAAGGCTAAGTTCCATGTCTCACTACTAATTTCAATTTTATTATATTTTCTGAAGTTTTACTGAAAGGATGAATAAAATGAGTTCAAAAAGTTTTATATTCATAGTTATACTTATAGTAACCAGTGTATCTTATTCCCAGGATCATCTCTACCCTCAGGAAGATTTTTATAATAGAAATATTGAACTGCCTATTGATCATTTTAATCCCCAGGAAGGTACTTTTACTCTTTATTATCAACTAAGTTCAAATTTCGATTTTGACAGGCCCACAATATTTTTCTTTCAAGACAGTCAGCAAAACTACGGAGAGCCTGGCGAAGTGGATGAATTAGCTAAAAGGTATCAATTTTATGAATCCTTTAATCTAGTACGTTACCAGCACAGAGGCAGAAAATATTCCTACATTGAAGTAAAAAACGATGATGGTTCTATTAATTGGGAGAGAGTATATAAAGTACTTTCCTCCCGACAGGTTGTGGAAGATATTGAGAAAATCAGACAGGATCTGTTTTCGGGTCATCCGGATAGCAAAATTTATATTTATGGACGGTCCGGAGGAGGATACCTGGCTCAGGAATATCTGGCTAAGTATTCCCATCAGGTAAAAAGAGTATTTATGCGTTGTGCTCCCAATCCACTTATTATGGAGAAGCTTGGGTATATTGAATCTAAACATTTGATTAAATCGCTGAATGCGGTTGATCCGGAACTTGAATCCAAACTGAAAACCATTATGGATCGAGAAACAGTACCCACATTGGAATTATTATGGTTGTTGTTGCGGCTCGGGTATGAACATCAGGACCCGGGTCCTTATCAGGCTGTTGTCATTAATGAACTCTATGAAAACAACAAAAATACATATTCCTCTTATATTGATAGGGAGGGGTACAGTTGGTATAGTTTTTCCCAATTAAAGGCAAATAAGGCACTTTATGATCAAATGGGAGCGGGAATATTTTTACGGGCTCTCGAATGCGACGGCGTATACCTTCTGGGGCCAGAGCCGGATTATATTGATCCCATATATTACTGTTACAGAGATTTATCTTCTCCAGTTTTTCACTTGATTGAAGAACAGAGAATCCTACCTCCGACTTATCCCTCCCTGGAAAGCTTCCGGGAAATGGAAACGGAAGTGTTTTATCTGGCCGGCAAGAATGATCATATGTCACCCTATCAGATCGGCAGGGAATTAGGGAAGTATATAAAAAATTATGAGTTATTTATTGCTGATGATAATCACATGATGATGAATCATAAGGATTGTTTGCCCCGGCTGCGTAATGCATTTTTTCAATATGGTTTAGGATCAGAAGAACTGGAGGCGGTTAAAACCGGCTCGAAATGCAGGGAATGGAAGCCGGTAAGGTGAAAGGATACATTTCACTTCGATCTAAGTGCAACTTGGGTCGGAAATAAAATAAAAACTTTACTTTATATTGATATAAATTCTACAAAGTAAAGATATATTATTTATATTTGGTACGGTTGTAAAATTCTAAGTAGAAATTATAAAAAAGTTATATGAGACGCATGAAGCAAGAAATTTCGGACAAAGGGATTTTAACGCTTTGTGAGGTGTTCTTCACCTCACAGCTACTATGCAGAAGGTGAAGAATATCTTGGGCAGCAATAGTTATTTACAGCTCACCCATACAGTCATTCCCGCAATCTTTAAGCGGGAATCCAGGGGAGAGGTTGCAGGGTGGATCCC
>CAZKMO010000009.1:10830-34387 GCA_964554015.1 uncultured bacterium | reverse complement strand
GAGGAATACCTTTACTAGCAGAAATTTTATATTTTTCTTGCTTAAAAATATTGACATCAGTAAAAAAATGTATTATATTATTTTCATTCTTATTAAAATAAAATTCTGCATTCAAATTTATACTTGATCTTACTATATTATATTTACCAGGAGGACCGGGCTTCTATTTTATTTGACTATTCATTAACGCAAGATTTCTCTTCATACTACTGCGCTGAGATTTAGGAAATTTTAATAGAACCAATGTAATAAAATCAATAGCTTATGAAGCTAAAATGACTCTCAAATGTAAAAGAAGAGTTGAAGTTTCAGATTATCAAATAATCTTATAATACCAAGATTTTTTAATCTTGTACGTTATCCGTAATGGTATATGTATTAAAAAAAGGAGGATGCCATGATGAAATACTTCACAATCTTTTTTATTTTAGCTTTTTGGAGTTTACTGCATGCTAACATTCCAAGTTCAGAACGGGAAGCTCTTATAGCCCTTTACAACAGCACTGACGGAGACAACTGGGATGACAATTCCGGTTGGAAAGATGGAGATATTGATACGGATGGCTTTGCTATGCCCGGCACAGAGGGCACCTGGCATGGTATTACCGTATCCGCTGATCACGTGGTTACAATATCTCTTGGTATCAATAGTCTGACAGGCAGCATACCCACAGAACTGGGCAACCTGTCCAGTCTGCAAAACCTTATCCTTAATGACAACAGTCTGTCGGGCAGTTTACCAACCTCTTTGGGTACCCTGTCCAATCTGCTAAATCTTATTCTTAGTTCCAACAGTCTGACAGGCAGCATACCCTCTTCCTTGGGAAATCTTTCCAATCTGATAAGCCTTTATCTTCATTCCAACAGCCTGACAGGCAGCATACCCACTGAACTGGGGAATCTGTCCAGTCTGCAAAACCTTAGACTTGAGACCAACAGTCTGACAGGAAGCATACCCTCTTCCTTGGGTAACCTGTCCAGTCTTAGTACCTTTGATCTTGATAACAATAATCTGACAGGCAGCATCCCTTCTTCCCTGGGTAGCCTGTCTAATCTGCAATATCTGTTTCTTCATTCCAACAGCCTGACAGGCAGCATACCCACTGAGCTCGGCAACCTGTCCAGCCTGGTATCCATTGACCTCCGCTGGAACGGCCTTTATACGGACAATACCACCCTCAGGACCTTTTTAAATAGCAAGCAAACCGGCGGGGACTGGGAAAGCACCCAGACCATAGCACCCAGCGGTCTGGCGGCTGGCTTTCCCACCTCTACCTCTATGGAAGTGAGCTGGACACCCATTACATATACAGGTGATACCGGCGGCTACCGGGTTTTTTCCAGCACCACCCCTGGGGGGCCCTATACAGAAGAAGGCATGACTGCAGACAAATCCGCATCCTCCCTGACCGTGGATGGATTGAATCCCAGCACCACGTATTATTTTGTGGTTGTTACCAGAACCAATCCCCATGGCAATAACAGTAATACAGTAAACAGTGATTTAAGCGAAGAAGTAAGTGAGCAGTCCCTGAATATAGAAATGCAGGACAATATCACTGCCGCCAACAGTAGGACAGGGATACTGCTGCAATGGGTAACAGCCAGCGAGACAGGCAATGCCGGGTTTCATGTCTGGCGCAGTCTGGAAGAAGAAGGAAGGTATGAAAGGATGACAGCTTTAATAATTCCGGGAGCAGGCAATAGCTCGGAAGAGCATAGTTACAGTTATTTGGATACCCGGGTGGAAAGTCAGGGCATTTACTGGTATAAGGTAGAACAGCTGGATGTGAGCGGCTGCAGTAAATTTTTCGGGCCGTTGCGGGTAGAGAGAGTCTATCACCTGCCGGAGGAATTTTTCTTATCTCGAAATTACCCCAATCCCTTTAATCCCTCTACCACTCTGGATTACCAGCTGCCGGTGGACACTTATGTCACTATTGCGGTGTATGATTTGTTAGGGCGCCAAATCCGGGTATTGGTTGATTCCAGGGTTGATGCCGGGTATCATAAGGTATCCTGGGATGGGACAGATGCCTCCGGCAGGATGGTTGCAAACGGCATTTATCTGATACAGATGCAAACGGAGGACTTCCGGTGGGTACAGAAGTTATCGGTTATAAAATAAATTGAGACATTAAAAAATTCGTGTGGCACGACTTTTAGGATTTATTAGCCAAGATATCAAAAAATTACATGAGACGCATAAAACAAGAAATTTCGGACAAAGGGATTATTGAAGAAATTTTAGAAAAGTCAGAGATATGCAGGCTGGGATTTATGGACCAGGATAGGGCCTATGTTTTGCCCTTTAATTACGGATACCAGGATAATCATATTTACATTCATTGTGCTAAGGAAGGGAAGAAGATTGACCTGATTAAAAAAAATAATACTGTAGGCATAGAAATAGAACAAACGTCCAGAATACAAAGAAATCAGAAGGCCTGCAAGTGGACAACCATATATCGCTCGGTGGTGGGATACGGAGAGGTTGAGATAATAACCAATGATGATGGGAAACGGCAGGGATTGGATATTATAATGAAGCACAACGGTGCAGATGAGAATACTGATTTGAATTATGACCAGCAGCACCTTGATTCGGTTTCCATTTTAAAGATAAGGATTACCGAGATAACCGGGAAACAATCGAGTAATTGGATAGATGATAAAACCAGATTATAATTGTTAAATGAATATAATGCATAAATAAACCAATCAGTGACATAGACAATTAGGATTTACTAACTCCGATCCAGATTGAACTTGGACCGGGAATAAAATTTAAAGCTATGCTTTAAAATTGTGGCAAAACTCACACTTCGGATTCAGGTTAAACAAGAAATTTATTTACAGCTCCCTCATGCTGTCATTCCCGCAATCTTTAATCGGGGATGACAGGAAGAAAATAAAAAAGCTTTGCTTTGGATCAATATAAATCTTCCCAAGCAAAGATATATTATTTCTTCCCCTTTCCCTCTTGAGCGGAAGACAGCTTGCTAATTTCCTGCATAAAACTTTCCAAACGATCGATTACCTTTCCGTGCACACAGTTTTCAGGATAGTTTCCTTTTTTATCCGGTTTACCGGCTGGAGTGCTGGTTAATATTTCA
The DNA here is from genome assembly GCA_964554015.1 of uncultured bacterium. Lineage (GTDB taxonomy): Bacteria > Zhuqueibacterota > QNDG01 > QNDG01 > CAYUAG01 > CAYUAG01. Next base: position 31,271 of record CAZKMO010000009.1, on the reverse strand, counting down.
ATGCCCTCGTCAATATTCTTTACCGCCCATATATGAAATTTTCCTTTTTTAACACTCTCCACCACTTCCTGCCTGAGCATGAGATTTTTTTGATTACTCACTGGTATGATAACTCCCTGCTTGCCGGTCAGCCCTTTTGCCTTACACACCTGATAAAATCCTTCAATCTTTTCATTCACCCCTCCGATAGCCTGCACTTCACCGTTCTGATTTACTGATCCGGTAACTGCTATCTGCTGGTTGAGGGGCAATCCGGACAGGGAGGAAAGCAGGGCATAGAGTTCTGTGGAGGAGGCACTGTCTCCTTCAATACCGCTGTAGCTTTGCTCAAATACCAGATGAGCAGATAAGGTCAGGGGAGTATGCTGAGCATATTTTTTAGAAAGATAGCCGCTCAGGATGAGAACTCCTTTACTGTGAATAGGACCTCCCAGTTTTACTTCCCGTTCGATATCCACTATTCCCTCTTTACCCGGAGCAACGTTGGCTGTAATCCGGCTGGGTTTTCCGAACATATAATCTCCCAGAGAAATTACGGAAAGTCCATTCACCTGACCGACTGCTTTTCCATGAGTATCAATAAGAATATAATCCCGATCGATCATCTCTCTTACTTTTTCTTCCATAAGATTTGATCTATAAATTTTATGCTCTATAGCCTGCTCCACATGTTTTTTCTCTATTTGTTTACCCTTGTCTTTTTGAGCCCAGTAGTGAGACTCCCTGATGACATCGGCAATGGCCCCAAAATGAGTAGAAAGCTTTTCCTGATCACTGGTCAGCCGCAGTGCATGCTCCATAATCCGGGTTATGGCACCACTATCCATGCACAGCAGATTTTCCTTGTCACAGAATTTTGCCAGAAAACTAAGGAAATCTTTTACCTTTTTGTCGGTTATATCCATACTGGTATCAAAGTCTGCTTTGACCTTGAATAATTCGGAGAAATCTTCATCGTACATGTGCAGCAGCTGATAGTATAAAGATCTGCCCACCAGAATGATTTTCAGATCCAGGGGTATGGGCTGAGGCCGAAGGCTTTTGGTGGAAAGAAAGCCTAATTGTTCTCCGGGCTCTTCTATGTGTATCTCATGACTTTTAAGAGTTCGTTTCAGGCTTTCCCAACTCAGCATATTTTTTAAAACATCTTCTACGGGCAGTATCAGGTAACCACCGTTAGCTTTGTGGATGGCGCCCGCCCGGATCATGGTAAAATCAGTATTCAATGCTCCCATGGTCATTTCTTTTTCAATCCGCCCGATTAAATTGTTATAACTGGGATTCAATTCCACCACGACCGGAGCCCCTTCTTTTTTACTGTTATCCACCAGAATATTCACCTGGTATTTGCGGAAGAACAGGCGGCGGGCATGATCTTCCTGAGCAGCCAGCTGAGGAGAAATGTTCTGATCATCAGATTTTTCGGTTTTAAAAACATCAATACTGTCAACTATGTCTTCCTGAACCTCTTTCAGATAACTGGTAACGGTTTCATTATCCTGATATTTCTCACAAATATCATCTATCATGCCTTCCACCACATGCAGAGCAACTTTTCTGTCCAGCTCTCTGAGCTTATTTTGCTTTTCCCGTTCCAGAGTGCGGAGCTCCTTGCCAATTTGTTGGAATTTTTCCTGAAGCTGGTTTCTTTTATTTTCAATCTCTTCCTGTTCCTTTTTGGGCAGCAGCTGAAGTTCTTCATTTTTTAAAGGCTTTCCCTTCCTTAGGGGCAGAATTAACATACCCAAGGGAGTAGCTTGTATGGAAAAATTTTTTTTAGTTGCTTCTTGATTGAATGATTTGGAGAGGGATTCCTGCCTTTTTTTTATATCGGCAACAACCTCCTCTTTCTTTTGAGTGTATTCATCGCTTTCAAATACCCGAGGCATTTCTTCTCTGACGTGCTGGATGAAATGACGCATGTCTTTTTCAAATTCTTTTCCTTTCCCCGGAGGAAAAGAACAGGTAAGGGGTTGATAAGGATCCTTGAAGTTGTGCAAATAACACCTGTCAGGAGGAGTGTTACGTTTTGCGGCCAGGTTTTGTACAAAGGGAACCACTGCACTCATTTTTCCGATACCGGGAGGACCGGAAAGATATACATTGAATCCGTCATTATTGATATCCAGACCAAATTTCAAAGAGGAAACAGCCCGGTCCTGTCCGATGATATCTTTAACCGGTTTAATATCTTTTGTGGATGAAATGCCTAATTTTTTGGCATCAAAGGTTTTTTTCAGTTGATCTGCTGATAATTCAGAAATCATTGGCAATCCTTTCCCTAATTTGTTGAATATGGTAAAAAACTAATTTGATATTCCCGAAAGATTTTCATATAGGTAATGTAAGGTATTTTTGTTCTTAATTCAAATATATCGTCTAATTATTAAGAGTTTAAATTTTATTACCTCATTTGAATTTTGACAGGACCAACAGGATATACAGGATTATTATAATACCCGATACATAATAATAATGTTAAATTATTATTATGTATGATAGATTTGACAGTACAATTCTCATTTTATTCAATTTTATCTATTGGTTCAGATTGCTTGTAAAATTTTTATTTTTCAAACGGTGTTTGTTTAAAAATATTTCCGGCAAAATCTTTTATTAATCTGCGGATCGAGTCTTCTATGGGTGTGGGAGGTATAAATCTTTCCAAATTAGTTACGGTTCCGTAGGATACAAGATAACCTGTACGGTTGTCATAAAGAACATATTTTGACTCCAGAGTAATATAGTATTTATATTCCTTGATCGCATCAAGTTTTACATCTTTTTCTGTCACTCCGGAAGCGGTATAGGTTCTGGTTGAGGTGGTGGCTTCTTTGGTTTTTTTGACAAAAGAGAGAACTAAATCTTCCAGAAATAAAATAAATACAGAACCGGATACATTCAGTTTTATAGGCTGGGAAGGAAGATCAAAAGTGAATTTTTCTTTCTTATTTAAATCTAGGATTCGGGTCTCATAGTGGGGGGTAGTCTCATAGCTCATATATTGAATTTTTTCGAAGGTTGATTGGTCTTTAATACTTTTTTCAAAATTACTGATAAAATAGGCATAATACTCTTCTCGGGTATAGTAAATATTTAGTTCATTAAAGAGGTTTTCATTTTTTATAAAATCCGAGTTTTCAAACTGGGGCAACAGTAAAAGGGGATGATTAATTATTTTATTTGAGTATTCCGGATTAATGAATCTGCTCTGGGGGGCACAGGATGCTAAAATTATTAAAAGCCAACCAAAAACAAAATAAATAATAGATCTTTTCATAATACTATCTCCTATATTTATTCAATTATACTATGTATAATAAATTTTCCAAAAATCCAAATGCGATCATTTTTATTTCATATATATCAAAAGGCCTGTCCCATACTAAAAGACCAGATACATTGAGGTTCACCGGGTTCAGGATTCCAATTAAATCCCAGATCAATACGCCCAACCCCGATAGGGGTATTCAATCGCAATCCCAAACCGGGTGAAAAACGAAATTTATTAAAACCAAAGTCTTGGGGACGTAGCCACACATTCCCCATGTCCAGGAATACGGTTCCGTTGAACATTTTATATAGTTTTTGACGAATTTCAATCACATGCCATATCCATTTTAATTGCCCCCCCAGAGGAATCTGTTCTTCATCCCGAGGACCCAGTTTTTGGTACCTGAATCCCCGAACCGAATTCGGCCCCCCGGCATAGAAGCGCTCGGACAGGGGAATATTTGAAAGCCCTCCCTCTGATTTCATTATGCCAATTTCCATTCCAGTACCTAAAACAGTATTAGAGCCAGCAGGAAGAAAGTATTTGAAATTTCCTTTTAATCGCCAAAATCCACGAAGTCGTCGGGAAAATGAACCTCCAAGTTCACCATTAAATTCGGTATACACTCCCTGTTGAGGATTAAACAGGTTATTTCGGGTATCATGAATCAGGGAAATCTCCAGGCTGCGAATATCGGTTTTTACTTCCTTGGGAATATTTTTTACTTTAACCTTACTCAGTTCACCTGGCTGAAGCCGCAAGCGCAGGGTTACTTTCATTTTTTGAACAAAAGTTCTTCCTAAAGTGAGATGACCACCATACTGATTTAAATGGTATCCCGGCTCTTCCTTGTATTCGGTTCCCAAAGTAATATCAGTCTGCCAGGGAGTGGTGAAGGTCCAGGGATCGGTAAAAGAAGCTTCCAGACTTCTTTGAATGAAGCTGACATTCAGAATAAGACCAACTTTTCTAGCACTGCCGGCTATATTCCTATTATTCATCTCCATTTTTCCTCGAAGCCGTTCAACAGATCCGTATCCCACCGAGACGTTCAACTCTCTGGATGGATTTTCCTTGATATCAATTTGAATATCCTTGCGGGTGGAATCCTTATTTCCCGCTGCTAAGGGATGGATAAAAACACTTTGAAATAATCCGGTTAAATATAACTGGCGCTGTGATTTCAGAAGATGGGAATAATTTATTACTTCTCCTGGTTTGAATTGCAATTCCCGATGTACTACTGAAGGCTTGGTCTTTTCCAATCCCTTAAAAATAATATTTCCCACTTGGTATTGTAATCCCTCTCTTATACGAAGATCCAGGATGGCTAGATGTTCTGTTGAATCAATTCTGGCTTCAGGTATCACATCCGCTTCCAGATACCCGTGATCTGCATAAAGACGAAGTAAATTAAGAGTTGCCTCTTTTATTTCTTTTCTGGCAAAGGGATCTCTCGGTTTAATTGTTATGATATCCAGTAAGTACTCATCGCTGAATATTTGATTTCCTAAAAGACTGATTTCTTCTATGCGGGTTATTTCACCTTCTTGTACTGAAATAGAAATATGAATCTCCTGCTCTAGGGAATCCAGGCGAACCTGAGAATCAACAATGCGAGCTTCCAGATAGCCATTTTGTTTATAGAAAAGAATAATATTTTTCAGATCTTCCTGATATATTTTGGGATGGAAGGTGGTAGAGCTGAAAAGGTTTGGCGGTCTGGATACCATTAATTTAATTAGCCGCTGATCCGGATAGACAGTGTTATTTTTAAAAACCACGGTTTTAATTTTACCGGACTGGGGCTCTTCGGCTCTGTTCAGAGAAAAAATTAAGAGACCTGCCATTAAAAAAATTATCTTGTAAAGTAGATATTTTTTTTTCATTTGAATTTCCACTGAAATTTCAGATCAATGCCTGCTTTGCCTTTTTGATCAGTCTGACTATCAATCGACAAATTGGGGGTAATTCGATAATCCAGATGAATGCTCTGATCATTGGAGTGCCCCACCCGGGTAGAATAGGTTATATTCATACGATCTGTAATTGCTTTGGAGGCTACCAGACGGGGCCCCCATGATTCTCCAAACCGGAACAGATTGCCCTGAATTGACATATCTTTGAGGTTAAATACATTACCTATTTTTCGGCTGGCAAAACCGGTTACTTGACTGCTGGAAATTTGTCCCAACCTTTCTTCCAACACCATGCCAATTGATGATTTTCCCGATTTATCACTCCCGGTCAACTCTTTTCGAGTGGCTCCGACTGTCAGTATGGTGATGATATCGGACTTTTCCAGAGGCGGCTGGCTGGAGAGGGTAATGCCGGCTTGATCAAGCGGACCCTGAATTCCCAGGGATATGACATATTCCTGTTTGGATATGGTCTGATAATTTTTAATATCAGCTTGGGCTTTAAAATCCACTATAGGATTGATGCTATAGGGATTGGTAAAATCAAGAACGCCTTGCTCGATTTCAAATTTACGGTCCAGATAGAGTATGTATCCTTCTTCTACGGATATTCTTCCGGTCAGGTTGGGTGAGGCTAAGGTTCCTATAAAAGTAAGTTCAGGATGCAGCCGCAGACGAGCGATGTTATTATTGATCCAGATTTTCTTACTTTCCTGTACCCGTACCTGAAGTCGGGTTTTTTGAAAAAGCTGAGGCGGTGTAGGCAGGGGGCGTTCCACCTTTTGAAAAAAGGAGATTACTGCTTTGGGCTCGATATCCCGAAGCAAAGTTGATTCTCCCAGAAAAATATCACCTGAGAGAAAATATTCATCTTGCTCTTTTCTTAACTGCATATTGATATTTTTAAAGGCCAGTTTCAACTCATGAGGGCGATTTATTTTCACCCCCTTTCCCTTAATCAATACTTTTAGATCTGTTATTTTGCCTTCGGAATAGGCAGTGTTGCCACGGGCAGTAATACTGCCTTTGTCTTTGCTTACATAAAGACTATCCAGAAAAATTTTATCATTTTTAAATATGATTTTTACAATTCCATTGGTAAAAGGAGTATTGAGGATATGAGGTTGAACTGTCAGATTTGTGGCGTTTAAAGTTCCCAGGATACGTGGATTTGACAACGGTCCTGATAGAGATATTTGACCCTGTAGCTGTCCGTCCAACTTTTGCATCCCGGAGATGAAATTTCTCATTAGAGAAAGACTCAGGTTATTTATCCTGGAATGTAAATGCAGGGAATCAGGCGTACCGATTCCTTCCAAAATAAAGGTTTTTCTGTTTTCGGTATCCAGCTGAAGATATGCCTGAAATTTCCGGTTCCAATTACCGGTTATTTTTCCCTGTAATTGAAAGGGGGAATCACCCGTAATCCCGGCAATCGGATTTATCAGCAGCAGGGAATCAGATAATGATAGATTTATTTGCATTGATCGAATGGTTTGGGCTTCCGGTCCCAGTCTGAGTGTTCCATTTTCCACTCTAAGATGTCCCTGCAGCTGGGGCCTGCCCCATTTGCCTTTCCATTGTAAACTGTAGTTACTGCTGCCCGATACCTCTATATCCAGTCCCAAAAGGGGTGGTATAAATTGCAGATCCAGGTTTGTCCCCCGGGCCTGTCCCTGAATCTTGCTCTCCCGGTTTAGAATGTATCCACCGGTCTGCTCTCTGGTGAGTTCAAAAAAGATCTCGGCTTCTGATTTATTTCCTCTGGTATACAATAGTAAAGGACGTAAGGTAAGTTGGTTTGCCTGTAACTTCACCGTGCCTTTTATGGAATCCAGGGTACTCTTATACATACCCAGGGAATAAGCTTGAAAATTGAGTTTTCCGGATAGATCCTGATCATTTCCGGAAGCAGTCAGCTTAAAGTTAAACCTTCCCTTCCCTTTGATTTTCTTTTTATACACAGAAAGGATTTTTTGTAACTGAATTTTATTTCCTTCTGCTTTTACCAGCCAGCTTTGGGTGGAATCTTGGCTAAAAATTACAGTAATCAAGCCAGTGGTTGGATCAATGAAGTGGTCCACTGAAGAGTAAAAAAGAGAATCAACCGGGATGGATGTACTCCCCACCCTGACCTCCAGATAACCCCAGGGGGGAGAGAATTTATACTGTCCGGTAGCCTGGATAATAAGACTATCCTTACGCAGGGTCAGGCGATGCACCTGTGCCTTTCCCTCCGCAAAGGTGATCTCTACATTACCATTATCCCAGGCAAAATTTTTGAATTCGGGTTTGGTAAGCATAACTCCTAAATTCCCTTGAAAATTACTGAGGGAGCCGGACAGAGTTCCCTGATAGGAAATTCCTGTTTTGAAATCAATTTCAGGAGAAAGATTCACCAGAGAATTTTTAGAGGCATTGCTGCCGGAAAATTCTGCATTTTTTACATAAATGTCTCCATTCTGATAGAGAACTGATGCGGTGAGAGAATCCAAAGGGATAGTGTGTAAGGTGATTGCTTCGCCCCGGATTTGAGCTGAAATGTCCGGGTCAAGCATGAAACCGTTTATTTCCCCTTCTGCCCTAATTGAACCTCTCAAATCAGAAAGGGGTAAGAGACCGGCAATATACTCTATACGGGGCAGGTGAAGAGTATATGCCCCCTTTATTTTTTCTGATTCAAATTGCCATTGACTTTGAAGGGTGTTCTCAGCTTGATTTACCCTCAGTGAAGCAGATCCGGTATTTACTAACAGCTTCATATTGATATCCGGTACGGGCATATTCTCATAGTTGGTTTTAGTTAAATTCAGTTGGGAATCGATTTGAAGATCTTTCAGAGAAGCAAGCGGACCGGAAGAAACCAGACTTCCATTTAACAGACCTTGCAGAGCAGATGATTCCTGAGAAATGATTCCGCTGAGATCTTTTAATTGCAGATCATTCATCCTGAGGGTAAGGTGATGATTCAGTCTGCTGCCAGTTTCCAGAAATCCTTTTGCTGAAATTTGACCTCCGGACAGAGAAATTTCCAGGTTATTCAGTCTGAGTAGGGAATCCTGCCAATCTGCCTGGAAAAAAGCCTGAACCAGGGAGAGATAACCTAATTTGACATTCCTGAAATCCACTGTACTTTTATAACCAGTTGCTTTTTTATTTTTCTCGAGTTGTATTACAGCATTAACCTTTCCGGTTAGGGGAGTTAAGCCAGGCAACAGAGATGAAGGTATCAAAGCAGTAAATGCTTGTACAGGACCCTGCAGGGAAAGATTACCTCGAAAATCAGATGGTATACTCCTTTTTCCTTCAGCTTTGCCAGTACATAGTAATCCGGCACATCGGGTTGTGAATTCAGGGATCCGCCAGCAGTCACTCCTAATATCACCAGTTAGGCTGGTTTGACCCAGATGAAAATCCTTATTCCGGTATACAACTTTTCCGGAGTCAGAAGAAAACCGGAATGAAATATCTTGATTTTGTCCCTTGGACCAGTTGAATTTAATATCGTGCAGGGTACAGGATAAGGGAATTTTCTGATCCTGGTAGGAAATACTGGAATGGAGAATATGTATATTTTTAATCAGAATCTGGACGGCTGCTATATCCTTTCTATCTCTATTTTGATTTGGGGAGGAAGAGGCGGGTAAGAGAATTTTCCCGGTACTGTCTCTTTTAATTGTACAATGCAGACTGTCTAGGTGAAGTGATCGTAAAGAAATATTACCTTTGACTAAATCGAAAACGTGGTAATATAGAGCACCATATTTCAATGTAAGAAATTGGGAACCATCGGGATAATCAATAGTGATCTGTCTAACCTGTACCCGGCTCAGCAGGTTTGTTTCCACATCTTTAAGGGAGAAAGTATATCCTGCTGGAAGAGGGAGGTTTTTGCTAATGATTCTGCCAATCACTATTTCTCCGGGTCTGGAACTTATCAGAAACATAAAAATAAGTAATAATACACTGAGGAGAAAGAATATAGTGACTATAACGCAAAGAATTTTTTTTAACTTTTTAGTATGCATTTATCTGGATTTAATCGCTCATTCATAACACATATCGGCATCAGGCCATTGCTGATGAAGGAGTATCATTATGGAATCTCGGGCAGCCTGGGTGAAATAGGGCTCAGGGCAAATATCATCATTTTTATAGTATAATCCGAAATGGACATGGGCTCCAGTAGCTCCGAAAAAAAGATTACCGATGAGTTCCCCCTGGGAAACTTCTTGTCCCTCATCTACCATTATGTTTTCCAACTGATTCTGACCATGCTCAGGATTATCGGTCAGGGGCTCAAAAGCATAGGTAACAGAAAAATTTTCATTATACTCTAATTCGACGTTCACCTGCCAGTTATTGTTTCCATCATTTTTCCATAGGTGAACTTTTTTGATTTCACCCGGACAGACTGCCTGGAAAGGTGCCAGGTTTTGAACCGTGAAGAAGTCAATTCCTCGATGCTCGAATCCCCAGGGGCAGTTGCTGTCAACACTGAAGGCTTCATTAATGGGACCCATATCAGACATATTCCGGAAAGGGGTGATCAGGAGAAAATTTTCATCGGAGAGCTGGTCCAAATTCTGATCTTGAGGGCATAAGCAGCCCAGCAATAAAATACCCAAAAGGAGACTGCCGGTTAATCTTAGAAATGTTATAATTTTTTTTATGTGAAATCCTCTTTTATGAAATGCATAATTTCATCTATTTGATTTTTGAAAAGCAAGAGTAAAGTAAAAAGTTCTACATTCGGTGTTTTCATGGTTTCAATTGTCTGTATTTTGGGTTGTTAAATTTTAATCAATTTTTTCTGCTTCATAAAAATCCTGGGAAAGTATACATTATGTAATCCTTGCACATACAGATCAGGATACCTTTCAGGTAAAATAAATTAAGGATAATTCTGGAGAACAAATAACTTAGGCACCTTTACTAACAGTTTCTTTCCCTGCCATTAATCCATGGTTTGCGATTTTTCTTCTAATTTTATAGTAAAAGGTTGTTGAATCAAAGCTTTACTTATTTTACCTCCTGAGTAATTTCAAGGCAGCCTCAAGGATTTTTTCGGTGTTGGGTAAAGCCTTATCTTCCAGATCCCGATTGTAGGGAATGGTATCTTCAGTACAGACTCTACTGTAGAGAACAGGTATCCCCGCCTCTAACACAACAGCAGCTAATTCACCAGAAAGGCCAAAGTTCTGGTAATCTTCATCAACAACCAGCAATTTCCCGGTTTTTTTTACTGATTTACATAGTGTTTGTTTATCTAAGGGTGAAACTGTACGAAGGTCGATAACCTCTGCGGAGATTTTTTCTTTTTTCAAGACCTCAGCAGCTTTTAGGGCACGATGTATGCTTACTCCCACTCCAGCCATGGTAATATCGTTTCCTTTCCATCGGATAACAGCTTTTCCAATTGGGAGTGGCCGCCACTGATCCGGAACCGTTCCTCTTGCACCTTGTTGGGGAATATTAAACTCAACTGTTTTTCTTCCTCCTGCTCCCAGATAATCCAACCAATAATCTGCCAGTAATTTATGTTCACAAAAGATGACAGGTGCATTCAATTGAATAGAGGAGAGCATTAATCCGCCAGCGTCTGCAGGAGTTGAAGGTACCACCACAGTTAATCCTGGAATATGAGCCAGCCATCCCCAAAGGCTTTGTTCATGCTGCCCTCCGTCACCATAACCACCTCCGCAGGCAGTGCGTATAACCATAGGAACATTCCACTTACCTCCGGAAAAAGTTTCGATTTTCGCAGCATGATTAAGGAGGGCATCCATGGCTACACCAATGAAATCTACCAACATAACCTCAACAATAGGACGTAAACCCGCCATAGCTGCGGTTACTGCCGCCCCTACAAAACTACTTTCACTAATGGGAGTAGATAGTACTCGTTTTTTGCCAAACCGGGTGTGGAGATTCACTCGAAGCATGTGCACATCTTCACCCATAATAATGATTCGCTTATCCTTTTCCATTGCTGTAGCCAGGGCATCTTCAATTGCTTGGGCAAATGTCATGTTTTTCATTGCAGAAATCCTATTTTAGGGGTGGCTTAATGAATGCAATGTACGGGTAACCACAGTATTAATTTCCTCTTTGATTTCGTCTTCAAGTTCATGCAGCCGTTTTTTTTCTGATTGAAGTTTTTTACGAGCAATGGTGAGAGGATCTTTTCCCGTAAATGATTGTTGTTTTTTTGTCTTTCCTATTAAACGGGTGACTTCCCTCAGACTATTAGTACGCTGGATTAGGGAGGCTCCCCTAATTTTAGTGGCAGATTTCAGCAAGGGACCAGCTATTTTTTTCATCTCTTTAATAGGATGTTTGGTAATTCTTATAAGATGGTCGCCAAGAAAATGTCCTTCCGGATGTCTGCAAGTAGCATAGATAAAAGAAGATCCTTTACCAGAACGAGCCCGTTGCAGAGCTTTTTGTCCGGCATTCCAGACAGTTTCTACATCAGAACCATCAATTTCCTCAGTTGGTATTCCAAAACTTTGAACACGTTCAATTAATTTACCACCAGTTACAGAGGCTGAAATGGTGGTAATTGCCCATTTGCTATCTTTGCAAATGAAAATAAGAGGTAGATTCCAAACTACAGCTAGGTTCATTGCTTCTAATAGCATACCTTGATTCATGGCTCCTTCCCCAAAAAAGGCTAATGCTACCTTGCCCGGATGCAGATATTGAGCTGCGAGGGCAAAACCGACTGCAGCTGGTCCTGATGCCCCCACAATACCTGAGGATGCGATTAAATGTTTTTTGGAAAATAGGTGCATATGCCCACCATTCCCTCCACAAAGACCTTCTGAATGACCCATGAATTCTTTGAGGAGGAGTTCCATATCCACTCCCCGCATAACCATAGGTGAGGTCCCACGGTGATCGAGAGCCATGGCATCTCCTTTTTGAAGCTGCAGAACTGTTCCTGCCACAATGGCTTCTTCACCAATACTCATATGCATTTCCCCGGAAATTTTCCCCATGTTCCATAATTGAGTAACTGATTGCTCAAATAGACGGCTTCTAAGCATATTTTTGTATAAATACCATAAATCAGGTTTCATTTTCAAACTTTCGTTTATTTTCTTAATAATATTTAAAGGTCATTTGAATGATTCTCTATGGATTATTATTGTTCCTCCCTTAAACATATTACCAGGTATAATTGTTATATTTATTGGACATTAGGTACTCACCATCTTTTAGATAGAGCAAAATAAAAATATTATAAAAAATGTTGATTTCATAAGAATTTGTTAAATCGAATCAAATAATAATCAAATAGTGTGAAATTTATTGATTTATCAGTTCATTAACAGGAGAACCAGAATATTATTAATAATTAAAAATACTTTCCCCGATAAATTCTCGCAAAATGGAATTCAGGGGGATTATATCCGGTTCCAAGGGAACAAAGAAATAGAGAAGTTGTATTAATCTTTGCGCTTCCGAATAAATATATTCATTATTTGAAATTTCATCCAATAATGGTTTGAGAACAGATCGAAATACTGCTGGTTCATATACCAGGGCTGAGTTAAATATAACATCTGCATTTTCCTGAAAAGGAAATATATATTTTTCTTCTCCTTTTTTGACATCCGGCCATTGATGAAATGTGTTGGATAAAGATTGATTCCTAAAATTATAACCGCGTAGCATACGTCTTAATAAACGTATATCACTGGTGGGTATTCTCACATGATTAGAAATATTGAGTTGAGTTAAAGCACTTACATAGATTTTAAATTTTTTCTTTTTTGGTATGGTAATGGTAACATTGTCATTAAGGGCGTGCATACCTTCAATAAGAATCGGATTGTCAGGTTTAAGTTTACAGAGATGTCCGTTGATTTGTTTTCCGGTTTTGAAATTAAATTTTGGTATTTTCACAGTTTTACCGTGGTATAAATTTTTAATATCTTTGTTCAGTTGTTCTATATTGATTGCCCGGGGGGATTCAATATTGGCAGTATAGTTTTTATTGTCAAGAGGATTTCCAGCCTCAAAATAGTAGTTATCCAGGGAAAGAATCAGCGGATTCAATCCATTGATCTTAAGTTGATTAGCAAGCCGTTTGGTAAAGGTTGTCTTTCCGGAAGAAGATGGACCCCCAATTAGTACAGTACGAATATGTTTTCTATTATGAGTAATGATGTTGGCTATTTGAATGATTTTTTTTTCGTGAAGCCCCTCTGAGATATTAATCAGCGCAGATATTTTTTTATTATCAATAATTTTATTAATATCAGCAGCTTTTTGAACATTAAGGATTTTATTCCATTGTCTTGATTCCCGGAGAACTTTTATAAAACTTTTTTGCTTAGTGAGGGGAGGAAGATGTTTATCATTCATTTTTTCGGGAAGTTTAATAATAAAACCCGGAGGATAATGAACGATATCATAAATATTAATATATCTTGTTTTTATGAAAAGAGGAGAATTAAGAAAATCAACATATTCCTCTATTTTGTAAAATCTTAAAAATGATTGTTCTCGATTACCTAAAATAAGAGCTGGTTCTTCTCCTTTAATCATAAACTCTTCCAACGCCTTATTTAACAACAGATGTTGAGGAGATATATCTTCATCATTTTCAATGATTTCTTTTACTCTTTTTTTTATTTTATTTAATAATTTCTTTCTTATTGGTTTTTCAGATAAACTGCTGCAATAGAGATTATTTCCCAAAGAGTAATGTATAATGAGATGATCATCCGGAAAAATTTCATTAAAGGCTTTAAAGATAATAAGGCAAAGTGTCTTACCATACACCTCAAGTGTTTGAGGTGAGTCTTTATAGAGCCACTCAATGAAGCAGTCTTCTTCAATTTTATATTTCAGGTCAACAACCTGATTGTTGACTCTTGCTAACAGAATATCTTTAGTTGAGGATGGTGAGACTATATTGATGATCTCAAGAAGGTTTGTTTGATTCAGAAATGACTTTTTAGTACCATCTTTAAAGGTGGCGGTGAATGTATTTTCTTTAATTCTAATTTGCATGATTTGTATCTATTGAACTTGGCTTGGTTTTTTCTGTATTCACTCGGGTTTTATAGCTAATAGTTAAGAATTAAATATTTATCAAATAATATAAATATTATTCTCATTTTTTACAAGTTTTCATTGATAAATATGCAAAAATTTTATATTTTAATTCAAAGGGGGTATAATGCCTGCACTTAAGGAAAAAATAGGCATCATTGGAGTAGGTCGTTTAGGTTTTCAGCTTGCCATCATGCTTAAAGAAGTAGATTATAAGATATCTGTGGTTATTGATACCAATACCTATAAAGCCATTAAATGTATGAATGAATGTAATGCGCAGGTTTCCTCGGATTCTCTTTCTGATATAGGTAATGATGTTACTATACTTTTTATTTGTGTACAAGACCATATTATCAGTAGTATTGCCCATGAATTAGCTAAAAATAAAAATTTGAATAAGAATTTAGTTATTGCCCATACCTCAGGATTATATACCTCAGATATTTTACACGTTATCCGGCAGGATAGTATACACCTTTGTTCGTTTCATCCCTGTTATAGTTTTACCGAAGGAGATAATTATCTTCCCGAAGATATATATTATGCTATTGAGGGTGATGATGAGGGATATACCAGATTAGGGAAAGTGGCAGAAAGTTTGGGAGGAAAATCCTTTCGGATAAATAAAGATGAGCAGGCAGTATACCATACAGCCTGCAGTATGGCTTCAAATTTTTTAGTGGGATTAATGAAAATAGTCGAGAGATTTTTAAGAGAGAACCGTAGCCAGGAAGAATCGGCATTCCTTTGGCCGCTGGTCCAGGGAACTTTAGAGAATATAAAGAGTAAAGGTATTAATGAGGCTCTTACCGGACCTATTACCCGTGGTGATGTAGAAACGATCGAGAAACATCTGTTAAGATTAAAAAAATACGATAAGTCAATTGTTGATTTATATATTTTTATGGGCAGGCAATTACTGCAAATAGTAAAAGAAAAAGGGATGGCAAAAACACAAATTAAATCAATAGAGAAGATATTTAAAAAATATAGTTCAGGGACGTTATAAATTATAATCAATTCTAAGAAAATTGTGGAGTAAAATGTTAAAATCAATAATTCTTTTAAGTATAATCACAGGAATTATATCAATGCCTAGTGGTAAAGCCCAAGAAAGATCTTTTAATCTACCGTCTCCAGAACTTGATAGTGAAACCTCAATTGAAAAAGCCTTGTCCCAAAGGCGTTCGGTAAGAGACTTTGCTGATCAGACTTTAGATAATAAACAGATTTCACAATTACTCTGGTCTGCACAAGGTATAACAGCTGATTGGGGAGGCAGAACAGCTCCTTCTGCAGGGGCTACCTATCCTATTGAGATCTATATTGCGGTCAATAATTCTGAAAGTCTTACTCCGGGTTTGTATAAGTATAAAAATACGAATCATTCTCTTCGATTAATAAAAAAAGGTTCCTTGGGAAAAAAATTAAGTCAGGCTTGTCTGGGGCAACAATCAATACAAGAGGCCCCTGTTTCTATTATAATAACAGCTGTTTTGCAAAGAACAGCAGTTCGGTATGGTGAACGGGCTCAGCGGTATGTGTATATGGAAGCCGGTCATGTTGGGCAAAATATTTATTTGCAGGCTGAATCACTGGGATTAGGTACTGTGGCTATCGGAGCTTTTCATGATGATCAGGTGCAAGAAGTATTAGGAATAAATGAAGAGGTGATGATCATTATGCCGGTGGGTAAAATAAAATAATTTTTTCAGAAAAGTTTCACCTTAATCTCAGATTATACATTGCTAATTTTATTTTACAATTTTACTATATTTTTACTTTGGGTATAAGGTAGCTGTTATGGATGATTCTGTTAGAATAACCAGAAGGGAATTCATTAAAAGATCGTCGCTAATCACTGCTTGTGCCTCAGTGATTCCTGGTTTAGGTTTTGAGAATTTAGCAGTGGCCGCCACGGCAACGGAAGCACGTTACTATACAAAGCTGGATGGAAACAGAATCCAGTGTCAGTTGTGCCCCTGGAATTGTATAGTAAAACCAGGCCAAAGAGGTCATTGTCAGGTAAGAGAAAACCGCCATGGTACCTATTATACTCTTGTATATGGAAAGATCAGTGCCTATCATAATGATCCCATAGAAAAGAAACCGTTTTTCCATGTTCTGCCTTCAACCAATGCCTTTTCTATAGCCACAGTGGGGTGTAATGTTGATTGTTTGTTTTGTCAAAACTGGGAATTGGCACGACGAGGTCTTAATGAGGTGTATACGGTTGATTTTACTGCAGAAGATATAGTAAATTATGCCAAGAAGATGAATTCCAGATCTATAGCTTTTACCTACAATGAACCTACAATTTTCCATGAATTTGTTTATGATGTGGCTGCCCGTGCCCGGGAGCAGGGACTGAAATCAGTGATTGTATCCAATGGATTTATAAATCAAAAACCGTTGCTGGATCTATGTTCAAAAATTGATGCCTATAAAGTTGATCTAAAGGGATTTACCCAAGAGTATTATCAGCAGGTAGTACAGGGAAGATTGGAACCGATAAAAAAAACACTGGTTACCTTGAAGCAGGCAGGAGTATGGAGTGAAATTGTCTATCTTATTGTTCCTACCTTGAATGATGATATGAATGATATAAGAAAGATGTGTCAGTGGATAGTGAGTGAACTGGGGGATGAAGTACCTGTACATTTTTCCCGATTTTATCCCAAATACAAATTAAAAAATTTACCGCCGACACCTGTAGAGACATTAGTTGAAGCCCGTAAAACTGCTCTGGATACCGGAATTAAATTTGCGTATGTGGGAAATATTCCCGGACATGAAGGTGAAAATACTTATTGTCCTTCCTGTAATAAAACCCTGATCAGACGGGTTGGATATATGGTTTATGAAAATCATGTTAAAAAAGGAACCTGTGAATACTGTGGTGAAAAGATTCCCGGAATCTGGGAATGAGTATTAGGAAATTTTTCGAGTCAAAACTTCAGATTTAGTAAAAATTTTTTATTATTACCCATATTATTTTAAGGGAGGGTGCAATGTCAAAATCAATCAAAATAGCCGTTGTTTTAATGTTAATTGTGGCCTTGTTTCGTATTTTTGCCAGTATTCAAATGATTATAACTGAAGAAAAAAGTTTAGACGCTAATGTACTGTTTATCCTTAATGCAGTTGCCATAACAGGAATTACTCTGGGAGCATTTAAAAAGGGCGAGAAGTGGTCTTGGTGGATATTGCTCATAATTGTGATGACACCACCAATTTATTGTATAATAGCGCATGGATGGTTGAGCTGGAATATTATTGGTTTGATAATATCCACACTACCAATAGTTATACCGATAAAAGCAATTTTCAGTAAAAGTGGTGATTAATCTAATCAGGAAATTTTTGAAAAGAATTGGCTTTTCTCTATAATGCATATATTTTATTCTAAGATAAGAGTTAGGGAGGGACATAATGAAAATTTTTAAAACAATCCTTATGCTAATTTTTATATGTTTTCTCCAGCTGGCTGCTCAGGAAAAGATTCGGCCTTGTGCCAGGGCTGGTCAATTTTATCCTGGTTCAGCAGCAGAGTTACAGGAAGCTATTAACCAATATTTGGATAAGGCAAAGCAAATTTCATTTTCCGGCGATATCAAAGGTTTATGGGTTCCACATGCCGGTTATCAATTCAGCGGGCAGATTGCTGCTAATGGCTATAATTGTCTGAAAAATTCTCATTTCGATGTTATTGTCCTGATAGGTCCCAGCCATTACTATAGATTATCCGGGGCCTCTGTGGGAAATTGGTCTGCCTATGAAACTCCTTTGGGATTAGCTGCTATTGATACAGCTATGGTAAGACTAATGCAAGCAGAATGCCCTTTAATTCATAGGATAAATGCGGCTCATCTGAATGAACACAGTCTGGAAGTGCAGATTCCTTTCCTGCAAACAGTACTTCCGGAGACCCCCATTATTCCCCTGCTTATTGGTTTCGATGTTTCCTACCGAGAATGTAAAGAAATTGCAGCAGTTATTGCCCAGGGTGGTAAAGATAAAAAAATATTAGTAGTAGCCAGCTCGGATATGTCGCATTTTCCAAATTACACTGATGCCTATGCCGCGGATAGAAAAATGTTGGAAGCAATTCAGACTTTCAATCCTAAAAAGGTACTGAAGTCCAATCAAATTTTATTACAACAGGGAATACCTTCTTTGGATTGTACTCTTTGTGGATTAAATGCCCTGATAACTATGATGTTGGCAGTACAGGAACTGGGTGCAAATAAGGTTGAAATACTACCCTATGCAAATTCAGGAGATGTTATAAGTGATAGAGGAAGAGTGGTTGGATATGGAGCAGCACTTTTTTTAGATGAAGCTAATAATTCAACAAAAAAAGAGGATATATTAATGAATGAAATAAATTTTTCCCAGGAAGAGAAAAGCAAACTTTTTGATATTGCCCGAAAAAGCATTATACATGCCTTAAAGAATGAGGATATACCTTCTTTTTCCATTAAGGAGGAGAATTTAGAGAAAAAAAGAGGAGTTTTTGTCACTTTAATGAATAAGGGCAGACTCAGAGGATGCATAGGTCATTTTGAAGCTGATAATCCTCTTTATGTAATTGTTTCTCATATGGCGGTGGCAGCAGCGACCCAGGATTATAGATTTGCCTATAATCCCATCACAGTAAAAGAAATGGATGATATTGATATTAAAATTTCTATTCTATCTCCCTTAAAAAAGATCGATTCTATTGATGAAATTGAAGTAGGTAAGCATGGGATTTGGGTGAGACAGGGTGGGAGAGGAGGTACATACTTACCTGAGGTTGCTCCTGAGATGGGATGGGATAAGATTGAATTACTCGAGCATTGTTGTGTGGAAAAAGCAGGTCTGGCCAAAGATGCTTGGAAGAAAAATGCGGAAATTTATATATATTCTTCTCAAATATTGGATGAAAAAGATATACATTAAAGTACAGGGTGAGATTATTATTTAAAAGGATTTGTTATTTTGTTTATTAAATCTTATATTGAGATTAATTAATATGATTCTAAAGCTAAGGAGGAAATAATGAAAATTGGAGTTAAAAATTTTAACAATGTATTTGTAGTTAGTGTGAAAGGGAAATTAATGGGCGGACCGGAAACTACAGCTGTTCATGATAAAGTAAAAGAATTATTAGCAGAAGATAAAAAGAAAATTGTTATGGATCTTTCTAAAGTGAAATGGATGAATAGTTCTGGATTGGGAGTGATTATGGGGTGTTTCACCTCCTTGAAAAATGCTGGTGGTGAATTAAAAATTTGTGGCGCAACCGATAAAGTGCATAGTTTATTTATGATTACAAAATTGGTTACCCTTTTTGAATCATATAAGAATGTAAAAGAAGCGGTTGTATCATTTAAATAGAAAGCTTCGGCTTAATAATATTAAATTTTATCTTTTAATGCTTTTATATGTAAGACATTGTATATAAATAGAATTTTTTTTAAACCATAGAGTCATACATAAGGAATTTATAAAATTACAACTCTATGGTTTTAATTTTTTTATTTTTAATTTAATGAATAAAGAAAAAATCTCATTAAAAAATATTAGCAGTCCCATAAGAGAGGAATTAGAAAAATTTGAGTCAGAATTAAGCTCTCAGTTCGATTCTGAATTAATATTTTTGCATCCACTTTGTAATTATATAAAATCTGGTAAGGGGAAAAGAATCAGACCAATATTGTTTTTTCTCTCTCAGGGATTAGTGGGACATTCTGATACTAATACAATTGTTATACCCGTTTTTCTGGAAATGCTTCATACCGCTACCCTTATCCATGATGATGTTGTGGATAAGGCAGTAAAGAGAAGAGCACGAAAAACCATGAGTGTAATATGGGGTGATAAGACAGCAGTGCTTTTTGGTGATTATTTGTTTGCCAAAGCTCTTGAGCTGGGTATATCCACTAAAAATTTTAAAATACTTGAACTTATTACCGAGCTGGTGAGAAAGATGAGTGAAGGGGAACTCAGACAGGTTTTTAAAAGTCATGAAATAAATAAGGATATTTATTATAATATAATTAAAGATAAAACCGCTATTCTTTTTAGAGCTTCCTGTATGTTAGCCGGGTTGTCACAGTCTGGTAATGAGAAGGATATAATGAATTTAGGCCGATTCGGTGAACTTTTTGGTATGGGATATCAGATAAAAG
>CAZKMO010000009.1:0-10820 GCA_964554015.1 uncultured bacterium | reverse complement strand
ATATTGCCGGCAAATCGGAGTTTCTGGGGAAGACTGTGGGGCAGGATTTGTCAGATGGGAAATTTACTCTGCCCTTTATCATGGTGTATAATAAGGCTTCCCTAAAAGAGAGAAAATACTTACATCGGCTTATTTCGGATAGCAGTGCGGAAAACCTGGGAATCGTGTATGATTATATTAAAAAATATAAGGGAGTGAAATTAGCTGAGAGAGAATTAATAATTATTAATAGTGAAGCAGAAAAAATTTTAAAAAGTTTTAAAGCTTCCAGGCATAGGGAATTATTGGGGAAATTATTAGAATATAATTATTTGAGAAAAAGATGAAAGAATTTTGGGTTTGCTGTATTTGTTTATTACTAACAGTTGGCTGCAGGCAGACAATTGAGTATGAACCGTATACTAAAAGTAAATTTCTCATGGATACCTATGTTCGAATTTCAGTTTATGATAAAAATATACAAAAAAATGAAATTGATAATCTATTGAACAGTACCTTTTCGGTGATGCAAGACTTGGAAAGAGATCTTTCGGCCCATTATAGAGGAGGTGAGATTTATACTGTAAATCAGCTGGCGGATCAAAAATGGGTAACTATTTCGGAACCAGTGTATGATTGTATAAAAAAATGTTTGCAGGTAGCACAGTTAAGCTCAGGAATTTTTGATATAACCATAGGTGTCATTAAGCGACACTGGTGTTTTAATCCTGATTCTGCGGTTATTCCTGATAGTCTACTTATTAAGCAATTACTGCCCCAAGTTGATTACAGAAAAATAAATTTAAGCGATAATAAAAAAATACGATTTGAAGAGTCAGGAATGAAAATTGATTTGGGAGGAGGGGCCAAAGGGTATATTTTAGATCAGGCACTAACTGTTTTAAAGAAAGCTGGAATTGATTCGGTTATCATTGAAGGAGGCGGTGATTTTCGTATTTCCGGGTATCATCCAGAGCATCATAAATGGCGTATAGGGGTGAGGCATCCCAGAAAGCCAGGCCTGAAATTAGCAGCAATTGTAGAAACAGGACCGGCTGGATTTGCCACCTCCGGTGATTATGAAAGATTTTTTATAAAAAATGGTATACGGTATCATCATCTGCTGGATCCTGAAACCGGTTATCCGGCCCGGCCCAATATAAGTGTTACCATTATTGCCGAAACTGCCTTTAAAGCGGATGCTTTAGCCACTGCAGTGTTTATTATGGAACCGGAGACCGGGATTGAATTCATCGAAAAGATGGAAAAAACCGAAGGATTAATTATATATGAGAAAAACAATCATGACTTACAGTATAAAGTTTCATCAGGTTTTTCAGCTAAGATAATTTTATAATAAGGGGAGAGAATTATTATGCCGCGATCATTAGTAACCGGAGCTGCAGGATTTTTAGGATCACATTTATGTGATTATTTATTGGCGCAAGGCCATAGTGTTATCGGAATGGATAATCTCATAACAGGCAATATTGATAATATTTCTCATATTCATAATGAAAATTTTAAATTTATTAAACATGATGTAACCGATTATATTTATATTAAAGGAGATCTTGATTATATACTTCATTTTGCTTCCCCGGCAAGCCCTCGGGATTATTTAGAACTTCCCATCCAGACGCTTAAAGTAGGTTCTTTGGGTACGCATAAAGCCTTAGGTTTAGCCCTGGCCAAAAAAGCAACTTTTCTCCTAGCCTCAACTTCTGAAGTATACGGAGACCCTCAAATTCATCCCCAGCCGGAGAATTACTGGGGCAATGTTAATCCGGTTGGCCCCAGGGGAGTATACGATGAGGCTAAACGGTTTGCCGAAGCCTTGGTAATGGCATATAATCGATTTCATCAGGTTGACACCAGAATCGCCCGCATATTCAATACCTATGGCCCCCGCATGCGTCCCGAAGATGGAAGGGCAATACCAACCTTTATTCCCCAAGCGTTAAGGGGAGATCCCCTGACTGTATACGGGGAGGGCAAACAAACCCGGAGTTTTTGTTATGTAAGTGATATGATTAAGGGAATTTATGATCTGCTGGTTTCCGATATAAATACTCCGGTTAATATCGGCAACCCGGAAGAAAAGACAATATTAGATTTAACTGAAGAGATACTAAGGCTGACTGGAAGTTCCAGTAAAATCATTTATAAAACTTTACCTAAAGATGATCCTAAAGTAAGACAACCCGATATCAGTTTTGCTCAAAAGAAGTTAAACTGGCAGCCCACAGTTGATTTAATCACTGGATTAGAAGATACTATCCAATGGTTTAGAGAGCGGCTGGGCAAAGCTTGATGGAAAAGATATACCCAGAAATGAAGTTCGTTTATTATGAAAAAAGTATTAATAATACGATTTAGTGCTATCGGTGATATTGTACTCACCACACCCTTTCTTCGTATGGTTAAAACAACTTTTCCCCAATGGAGATTGGATTTTCTGGTGAAAGATAAGTATAAAGAAATATTAGAATATAATCCTCATATTAATGACATATTGACGCTGGGGTCAAATAATTTTCGGGAATTAATAAAAGAGATCAGAAAGAAAAAATACGATCTGCTTATTGATTTGCAAATGAGTATTCGCTCCTGGCTGGTTAGTATTTTATCAGGAATCTTCAGAAGGAAAACCTATAGCAACAGACGTTTTAAACGGTTCATATTAATACATTTTAAAAAGAATTTGTACAAGGGCATAATCCCGGTACCGCAACGATTTCTGGAGGCAGTTAAAGATTTGGGAGTAAATGATGATGGTAAGGGAGCTGATTTTTATTTTGCCCCTGCTCTGCAAAAAAAAATAGTTGATATGATGCACCAGGATGGCATTAAAAATGGTAAATCTTTTATTGTTTTAGCTCCCGGTGCCGGAAGAGAAACTAAAAGATGGCCAGCAGATAACTATTCTAAAGTAGGCAGATACCTGGTTAAGCAAGGATATGCGGTGGTAACTATCGGAGATAAGAGGGATAAAGAACTGTGCGATCAAGTTGTAAGAAATTCAAAAGAGATAAAAAATTACGCAGGAAGACTTTCTCTGGGACAGGTTGCTGCTCTTCTTTCTCAAGCAGAATTACTGATTACCAATGATACCGGAATTATGCATATCGGAACAGCAGTGACAAAAAATGTTATTGCCATTTTTGGTCCTACCACCGAGGTTTTGGGATTTTTCCCCTTTAGAGGAAATGCCAGAGTAATAGAAAAAAAATTAAATTGCAGACCCTGTTCCTATCATGGAACCGACACCTGCCCCCGAAAACATTTCAACTGTATGCGGAGCATTTCAGTTAATGAGATAATTGAGGAAACTAGAAATATGCTGCAGAGGAAATGATATGCGGATAATAATATATCTCTTATATAATCTTTTTGTTATTCCAATATTATACTGCTTATTTCATATTGGTTATTTTTTTAATGATAAGATAAAGAAAGGAATTAAGGGCAGAAAGAAACTTTTAAAAAATTTGGAACATGATTTAAAGCCTTTTGTTAACAAGGAACCCAGATTCTGGATTCACTGCAGCTCTATGGGGGAGTTCGAACAATCCAAACCCTTAATAAGAAAATTAAAAGCAGCCTATCCCCAGGGATTTGTATTATTGAGTTTCTTTTCTCCCTCCGCTTTTGAACATATACACGGATATGATGAATCCGATTACATATGTTATTTGCCCTTTGATTCTAAAAAAAGATCAACCTATTTTATTTCAGTGATACAGCCGGATATTGCTTTAATCGTTCGGCATGATTTATGGCCAAATTATTTATACGAATTAAATAAACGTAATATACCTACTATCTTAATTAATAGTACTATTCATCGAAATAAAGGGTATGAGTTTTTTTATCAGATTTTTGAAAGAGTTATGTATTATAATTTTTCGGCTATCTTTACTATCTCAGAAGCAACTAAAAAATACTTTAGGGAAAAAAATATTTATAATGGGACCATTCAATATCTGGGAGATACACGATATGATCAAGTTATTAACCGTGCTTCTGATTCGAGTAGAGTGGTAAAACCCTTGGAGAAAAACATTAAAAATCGTAAAGTAATCATTGCTGGCAGTACCTGGCCGGATGATGAACGTATTATAATAGAAGCGGTAACAAAAATAAAAAGACAGGGGACAAAGATTTGGTTAGTATTGATACCTCATGAACCTACTGAGGAATCACTGAAATACATTGAACAAAAAGCATCTGAATTCGAATTAAGCTACATAAAATTCAGTGAATTGAATAATAAAGGAACTTCCTTCACAGATATTTTGATTGTGGATAAAGTTGGAGTTTTAGCTGCACTTTATGCTCTGGGTGATATATGTTTTGTGGGAGGAGCCTTTGGACCGGGAATTCATAATGTACTTGAACCTGCAGCTCATGGAAAAATAATTGCTTTTGGTCCCAAGTACAGTAATTCTTTTGAAGCTCAACAACTGAAAAAAAGAGGAGTAGCCTTTGTGATAAAGGATTCGGAAGAACTATACCAGTTGTTATCCACTACTCTTTCCAAAACCGAGAAACTCAGAAATCTGGGAAAGAAAGCCAGACAGATTGTTAATGAAAATGTGGGGGCCACAGAAAGAATTGTGGAACAATTAAAAAAATATGTCTGATTTATCTAGCCTCAAATCTCATCACTTAAATAATGATTAAAGTAAAAAATCTTAAATTTAAATATAATCCAGAAGACAAAGAATGGATTTTAAAGGGCCTTTCTTTTTCTATGCAAAAAGGAGAAAGGCTTGCTTTAATGGGGGCTAACGGCTCCGGAAAGACGACTCTGGTGAGATGTTTGAACGGACTTCTTCAAATACAGGAGGGAGAGATTGAAGTTAATGATTTGCATCTCAGCCAACCAGAAAATCTTTATAAAGTGAGGAGTATAGTGGGGATGGTTTTTCAAAATCCGGATAATCAAATAGTAAGCACTACGGTGGAAAGAGAGATTGCTTTTGGCCTGGAAAATTTAGGACTCCCTTCTCAACTGATTCAGGAAAAAGTTGAGAAGACACTTATTGAATTTGATTTAACCAAATACAGAACCTCCTCACCTCATCTTCTTTCTGGAGGTGAAAAACAGAGATTAGCTTTTGCCTCGGTTTGGGTTATGGATCCGGAATTTTTAATATTGGATGAAACCACCTCCATGCTCGATTACAGTTTGCGACAGCAATTATTTAAATTTTTGGATCAGGCTAATAAAGAGAAAAAAATGGGAATACTGCTGGTCACCCAATTTTCCCAGGAAATATTGAATTTTGACAGGTTAATTATCCTGGATAAAGGTAAAATTATGGTTCAGGGGAAGCCTCAGGAATTATTTGCCACCTATAAGAATCTGCCCCAATGGGGGATCCGTTTACCTGCGGAACTGGAACTTGTCCAATATATTAGAAGGAGATTATAACTGGAAATTTTTATTGATAAGGTATCATTTGAATATATTTCCGAACTTTTTGGTAACCGAATTGCTTTAAGAGATATTTCCCTGAGACTGGGCAATAATGACATTATTGCCATAATGGGTGCCACCGGATCAGGTAAAACCACCTTTTTACAGTTATTAAATGGACTGCTACAACCTACCAGAGGTAAAATATTTATTGATAATAAAAGTATTTTTGATTCTGACTTTCCTATCGATAGGTTAAGAACAAGGATAGGTATGGTTTTTCAGTTTCCGGAAATGCAATTTTTTGAAGAGAATGTTTTCAAAGATGTTGCTTACGGTCCCCAAAATCTTGGATTAGGCAGAGGGGAAGTGCTTAGACGGGTTAAGAAAGCCCTGGAAGCAGTGGACCTTGACTATGCCAGCTATTATCAAAAATCACCTTTTCATTTAAGCTCCGGGGAAAAGAGACGACTTGCCATTGCCTGTATTTTAGCCTTGGATCCGGAAATGCTAATTCTTGATGAACCTACCATAGGACTTGACTGGATATCGAGTATGAAGATAGAAAAAATAATACTTGATCTTCATAAGCAGGGAAGGACTGTGATATTTGTGACCCATGATATGAATTTGGTGACTCGAATTGCCCGGCAGGTTATTATTTTGGATAGGGGGTCAGTTGTATTTAAGGGGAAGAAACAAGAGTTGCTTTCAAACTATAAAATTTTAAAAACCTATAATTTACCTTTTCCGGATATTATGGAATTCATGAATAAAATAAAAAAAGCTGGCATTCCAGTAGATAGTAAAGTGTATTCCCTACCTCAAGCTAAAAAAGAATTAGATAAGGTTTTACAAAACTCCCAGTATCAGAAAAAGTTAAAAATGCATTTGTTTGTTTCAATGTAAACATGTATATTTATCCTTTATTGTACTCAAGAAAGGGGTTAAATATGTTACCTATTTTTCGTATAGTATTCTTTAGTTTATGTCTATCCACCAGTTTGCTGGTCATTAATCTGAATGCTCAAAATACACAGGATTATGAGGGTGGAAGGCCGGATGGATGCACTTCCATTACAGTAGGGAAAAAAGCTTCCCAGGATGGTTCGGTCATTACTTCCCACACTTGTGACAGTCACCGCACCAGAGCCTGGTTGGACATAAAACCTGCTGAGGATCATTCAGAAAAAACCCAGGAAAGATTATTTAAGAGAACTAATGATGATTCCCTGGCCATGCCCACTTATAAATATGATTATGTAGGCAGTATTCCTCAGATTGATCATACCTATGGATATATTAATACTGCCTATCCTTGTATGAATGACCATCAGTTGGCAATTGGTGAATCAACCTTTGGGGGAAGGGAAGAATTAAAATCGGATAATGGATTGATCGATTGTCAGGCTTTGGTTGGTTTGATGATAAAAAGATGCACTACTGCCCGGGATGCTATTAAACTGGCTGGTACTCTGACGGAAAAATATGGGTATATAGATGAGGGAGAATGCTTAACCATAGCTGATACCAAAGAGGTATGGCATCTGGAAATAATGGGTCCGGGTACAGGTCAAAAAGGCTCCATCTGGGCAGCCCAGCGGGTTCCTGATGAACATGTTTCCGTAAATGCCAATGCCAGTCGCATCAGAAAAATTGATCTGGATGATTCAGATTATTTTATGGCCTCTAAAAATGTTTATAAGATTGCCCAGAAAAATGGGTGGTGGGATCCTAAAAGGGACGGGGAATTTGAATTTTGCTATGCCTATGCCCCGGAAGGAAGGAAGACACTTGCTTCCAGACGAAGGGAGTGGAGGGTGCTGGATTTGCTGGCTCCTTCTTTGAAACTGCATCCGGAGTCGGAAAATTACCCCTTTTCAGTAAAACCGGATAAACCGGTTACTCTGGAAAAGCTGATTACCATATTTCAGGATTATTATGAAGGAACTGATTATAACATGGTCAAGAATCTAACCGTCACAGATGAAGATGGTAAAACAGTGATTTCTCCTCTGGCAAATCCTTTTATGCCTTATGACATGAATAAATTATTTGATATAAACGGGGGTTGGGGATGGAGAGGAGAAAGAACCATTGCCCGCTGGTATACCATGTATGCCACCATTACTCAATCCCGGGATTGGCTGCCCGATGAGATAGGGGGAGTGGTGTGGCTGGCTTGGGATAATGTGGCCACTTCTCTTTATATACCGCTTTACTGCTCCATTACCGATGTATCCCGGTCCTATAAAACTCCAGGTAGAGTGCAGGGCTTTACCCGGGAGTCCGCCTGGTGGGCTTTTAACCGCATGTCCACCCTGGCTGCTCAGAGGTGGGGGGATATGAGAAAAGAAGTGGAAGCAGTGTGGAAGCCCCTGCAAAAGGAGCTTTTGGATAATCAGGAAATAATGGAGAAACAGGCATTAAAGCTTTATACCGAAGATGATGATGAGGTTGTACAATACTTAACCGATTACTGCCGGGAAACCGGGGATAGGGTGGTTAAGCGCTGCTGGGAACTGGGGGATTTTTTATGGACCAAATTTGACGAGAAGTTTTAGTTTCAAAAAGATATAACGTGTTATCGAACCGCCTGGGGATTGCTGATCTTCAGGCGGTTTTTTGTTTTATTTTCAAGTACAATTTGGGTTGTTGTGAGGAACAGATTATTTTAGGAGACAAGACACTAATTATTATACATCATGGGTAGAATCCAAAAACGATCAAGTCCTTTGCCCTGTCATCCCCGAATGTTTTAGTCGGGGATCCACCCTTCAGCCCCTGCCCCTGGATTCCCGCTTAAAGATTGCGGGAATGACAGGATAAGTAAAGTATAATCATTCCCAAACCAGGTAATCCTCACCATTAATAAAAACGCCCCCTTTTATGCTGATTTATTCCTAACATAATAAAATCGCTATTAAAAAAATATCAGATAACTCCCCATCAATGTGAGGTCCGGTGATTCCTCTTCCAGAGGTAAAGCCAGGGCGAAGCGTATATGCCCACCGCTTTCCAAGCGATAATCAATCCCCCCCACAATGAAAGCAGTGTCAAAATTTATTTCACCCACAAGAGTCAGCCGGTCATTGGAGGGATAGAGAACACCTATACCAATATCGATACCGGTCTCATATTCATCATTGTAATTCATAACGGCTTCGAGGCCTAAATTACCACATAAAATCAGACCATTGTCTAAAGTATGTCGGAGGGCACCAAAAAAGAGAAAATCTGGACCGGCGCCCTGCTGGAAAACGTCCCATTCTCCAATGGGGATGTCCAATCCGCCCCCAACAGAGAACTGAGTCTGTTTTTTGGTGGAAATGTTATAACGGGCTATGATCAGAGGATCGATAATTCCCGATCGACTGCGGCTTTCATACGAAATTTGAATATACCTAAGGAGAACATCAATTTCCCATTGTTCATTGATGGGAAATCCACCAAAAGATCCAAATTGATATGCGGTAGCCCCTTCATATTTCATCATTATGATATTAGGCTCCAGAAAATTAGATGAGGAAATAGGTGTGTCCGTCAAATAATCATCGAAGAGATGTACCTGATCCGTATTCTTTTGAGTCCAACCAAGCTGGGGAATGGCTGAGATACAAACAATCAGAGTAAAAAAGTATACGTGTAAAAATTTAAATTTCCCATAATTCATGATTCCTTCTCCTTATTTTTGTTTTTATAAAAATCTACTTTAAGAATTTTTTAGATCCCCAAAGTGCACTCCTTAGCATGGTATGCTTTGTGTACTGCTTGTTGATCTGATTTTTGTGGCATTTCAACTTCTCTAAATCCTGTTGGTATAGAATTATTAAAAAATTTTTTATTTGTGGTAAATAATCCTTCATATATATTACATTATTTATTGTTGTTTTTGGAACACATTGACAAATCACAAATAATAAAAATACAATATTCTTAGACATTACCTTACTCATAAATTATTTTATAGATTGATCTGTTTTATATACAAATATTAATTTAGAAACCCCATTCATGTTTTCTGAAAAACCGCCACATCTTTCCTCTTCCCCGGGAATAGTCCATGGGGGTTTTACCTTTTTGGGTTTCCG
The DNA here is from genome assembly GCA_964554015.1 of uncultured bacterium. Lineage (GTDB taxonomy): Bacteria > Zhuqueibacterota > QNDG01 > QNDG01 > CAYUAG01 > CAYUAG01. The sequence continues at coordinate 1,325 of CAZKMO010000009.1, read as the reverse complement.
CATCAATTTTCGCACCCTTATCCAGTAAGTATTTCACCATATCAACACTGCAGTATTTTGCCGCTAAATGAAGCGGAGTAACTCCTATATTGGTCTTAGCATTGATGTCTGCTCCTTTGTTCAACAAGGTTTTAATTGTTTCAATACGGTTTAATTTGACTGCATAATGTAAAGGGGTTAATCCGTCATTATTGGGTTTCTTAATATCAGCATTATATTCTAAAAGTAAATTAAACATTTCTATATCTTTTTTTTCGATGGCAACAAGTAGAGGTGTCCATCCGTCTTTTTCGGGTATATCGGGTTCTGCACCGTTCTCAAGAATTAGTTTAGCAATATCTTTAGATTTATTCCAAGAAGCTATATAAAGGGGGGTTTGTCCACTTGTTATGGATCTCGAATTGACATCCGCACCATATTGAATCAACATCTCGATTAGGGTTGGAAGGTTGAGAGTTACTGAGAGATGGAGAGGTGTAAGACCTTCGCAGTATCTTGTATCGAGTTTATCATCAGTAAACTCGTATATACTCCAATTTATTGTAAGACCTTTAGAGCACTTCGTATTGACATCCGCGCCGTTTTTAATCAGTAATTCAACTATTGTCGGGAAATTATAAATTACGGAAAGATGAAGGGGGGTTAATCCTTGATTGTTTTTTACATCGATATTGGCCCCATTGTTGATAAGTAATTTAATAATTTTAAGGCGTGTATCGGTTTTAAGTAAAGTTGCATCACTGAACTCTCCTCTATTTTCAGTAAAAAGTGGGTAATTATCTTCATTCTTCCTCGGATCGGTAACCTCTTCATCATAGATTACAAAATGTAGCGGTGTTTTTCCATCATTATTCATAGAATTAACATCGGCGCCTTTATCGATTAAGAATTGTACTATCTCGTATTGAGCTTTCCAAGATGCTACGTAGAGAGGAGTACCCATGATGTCAACTTTGTTTAAACATTCAGGTTTTGATTCTAGTCGTTCCTTTACTTTTTCAAATTTACCGTATTGAATGTACCAAAAGATGGGATCCCACGACTTATGAGGAATATCAATTTTTTTATATTGCATTCCAATTTTCAAGCCAATGTTTTGCATATAACTTTTTAATGACTCAATTGATTTAACATCTATGGCCAAATCATCCGGAATGGAAGTATCTTTAAGATACAAAAATTCATTTGTCAATGACATAAATCTATAAGTATGTCCAGCTTCCAACTGAACATCATCAAAATAGTAGAAACTTAACCATAAAGAAGGAATGAAGTAATCATAATCTTCTAAACGGTGTTCATCTAATGCAACAATAATATCATGT
>CAZKMO010000008.1:0-39265 GCA_964554015.1 uncultured bacterium | reverse complement strand
TAAGGTTGAGAAAATACATTAAAAATCCCTGGAATAGTGGAATTCTGGAAAGTTGAAATTGTGTATATTTTTTGTCCCATCATTTCATTATTCCATTATTCCAACCTTCCCTTCTCCTTATTTCCCTTTTGCTTATTTTTAAATTATTTCTGCAAGAAATCAATAAAATCTTTATATTAATAGGAAGATAGTTTATTAATTAAAAGGAATAGATTATGGTTCGAACTCGATTTGCACCCAGTCCCACTGGTCATCTGCATATAGGTAATGCCAGAACCGCAATTATGAACTGGATTTTTACCAAACATTCCGGGGGTAAGTTTATTCTTCGTATCGAAGATACGGATGTGGAGCGGTCTACTCAAGCCTCGGAAGAAAGTATAATTGAAGATCTGAAATGGCTGGGATTGGATTGGGATGAAGGTCCGGTGGTAAAGGGTGATTATGGACCCTATCACCAGTCCAAGCGTCTGGAATTATACCGTAAATTTGCCCAAGAACTATTAGATAAGGCCAAAGCCTATGAATGTTTCTGCACGGCTGAGGAACTAAAAACAAGAAGAGAACAGAGGGTAAAAGCAGGAAAATCTGCGGTGTATGACCGCAGGTGCAGGAATTTAACGCCGGATCAAAAAGAAAAATTGAAAAATCAGGGACGGAAGCCTTCTCTTCGTTTTTATGTTGATCAGGATATTATTGCCTTTAAAGATATCATCAAAGGAATCATTGATTTTAGGGAAGAAGAATTCGGAGATTTTATTCTTCTGCGTTCGGATGGGATGCCCATGTATAATTTTTCCTGCGTTGTTGATGATCATCTCATGAAAATCACCCACATAATCCGGGGTGATGATCATGTGTCCAATACTCCCAGGCAGATTTTGATATACCAGGCCCTGGGATGGAAGCCACCGGAATTTGCTCATATTCCCATGATTATGGGAAAAGACAGAACCCGGTTGTCCAAACGTCATGGAGCAACCTCGGTTTCCCAGTTCAAGGAACAGGGCTATGTTCCGGAAAGCCTGATAAATTTTCTTTCCCGCCTTTCCTGGTCATCCGAATCCGGGGATGAGATTTTATCCAAAGAACGTTTGATAAAAGAATTTGATTTTAAGCGGATTTCACAATCACCGGCTGTTTTTGACAAAGAGAAACTGGATTGGATGAATGGGGTATATATTAGAAAGATGTCTACAGATGAATTTTATCAGGCTGTAAGCCCTTTCTTCCAGAAAAGTGAATATGCTGATCGATCCCCGGAAGTTTTAAAAAGAGTAGCTTCGGTTTTGCAGGAAAAGGTGGAAAAGCTTTCTCAGGTGGTTGAGAAGGCAAAAATTTTTTTCCAGAATGAGATTGTCCCTGAAAATGAAAAAACCAAAAAGGTGCTAGAAACTACAGAAGCCCAAAAGGTTATTTCCGAACTTCTTACCGGGTTTCAGAAGACGGATCACTTTAATGGTCAGGTATTTTTAGAACTCATGAAAAAGGTTCAGAAAAACACAGGAGTAAAGGGAAAAGATCTCTGGATGCCGGTACGGGTGGCATTAACCGGCCAATTGCATGGTCCGAATTTGACCGATGTGGTTGAGATTATGGGCATCCAAAAGTGTATACATTTTTTGGAAAAGAGCAGTATAATATGAAATAATAATCTGGTGCTTTGGTAAACAGGAATTCATCAGGTTAATAAATATTTATTTCTATTATAATTATATGGATCAATAAAATCCTCTGGAAATTTAGAGGATTTTTTGTTTATACAGACTCTGATAAGGTATGATACTTGCTTTATTTATGGTAATATCATCAAGGATTTAGAGAAAGTATGGAAATTATTATCTTAAAGAAGATTTTTGAATAAAGAGCAAAATTTATGCTCACATTAAATTCCGATGAGAAAAGCAGTAATTTTGTTATCAATGTATTTTTTATGATAATGGTGCTGCAGGTTGTGCAGGTAACCTGGGCAGCATCGAAGGAGCAAGCGGAATATTTCCCGGTAGCCAGGAATTTACGGCTCAGGGTACAGTTTTGGATTAATGTCTTTACCCGATATTCCCAACATCAGTACATCATACATGATATGCAAAAGCCGGAGAGAATTTATAGAGTAGTGGATTTCAGAGAAAATCGGAGATACGAGACCTTATCAGATTCAGATAGAGAAAAAATACTGAAGGAAAATATTATTCAGGTGCAACAGATGCTTGAAAAGTTAGCAAAGGGTAATAATTCCCCTAGAAATTTTACTGCAGAAGAGTATAGAATCTACAGATTATTCGGGAAAGATCCGCCTGTTTCGGTATTTCAACAGGCAGTGAAACAGGTTAGATTTCAGAGAGGAATGAAAGAAAAATTTAGACAGGGGATGGAAAGATCTAAATTGTATATTAATACCTTTAAAAAGGTTTTCAAACAGGAAGGAATCCCGGAGAATTTGGTGTATCTTGCTCATGTGGAATCATCATTTGACTCCCGGGCCGAATCCAGATATGGGGCGGTAGGAATCTGGCAGTTTACCCGATCGACCGGTCGCAAGTATTTAACCATAGATAATAGGGTGGATGAGCGCAGAGATCCTTACCGGTCCAGCCAGGCAGCAGCAAAACTGCTGAAACGTAATTATCAGGAACTGGGCAGCTGGCCTTTGGCAGTGACAGCCTACAATCATGGATTGTATGGAGTTAAAAAGGCTGTGAAGATATCAGGATCCCGGGACATAGAAAAAATAATAGAACACTATTCAAGCCCTACATTCGGATTTGCTTCCCAAAATTTTTATGCGGAATTTATGGCCGTGTTATATATAATTAATAAATCATCCCATGATTCCCAAATCAAAAACCTATCTCTTCTCTCAATTATTAGTAAAAAAATTATTGATTTTTAAACTATAATCTAATATTTTATGAATATATATTATGATGAGAAAGATTAATCATGGAACAAAGAAAAATACTACCATATCTTAATTTTATTGTCCTGCTTGCAACCTTGGGGGTAAACTATGCAGCTAATGCCTTACCCCTAAACAACCAGACAACCGGAGAAATTTCGGATAGATTTAAGGTGTTATTTAAGCCGGCCGGGTATGCTTTTTCTATCTGGGGCTTAATTTATCTGGGATTACTGCTGTTCGGTATATATCAATTATTGCCCCAACAGCGAAAATCTGACTTAATTGACAAGTTAGGATTATTTTTTATTCTCAGCTGTTTTGCTAATATGAGCTGGATTCTTGACTGGCATTATGAATTGTTTACTTTTTCGGTAATAGTTATACTTATCCTCTTATTTTCCCTTATTAAAATATACCTGAATCTTGGGATCGGCGTTGCTGAAGTTTCAGTAAAAGAAAAATGGTTGATACATCAACCCTTCAGTCTTTATCTGGGCTGGATCAGTGTGGCAACCATGGCGAATATCACGATATATATGGATTGGCTGAACCTGAATGGATTTGGTTTCTCCCCGGTGTTATGGTTTGTATTGATGAGTCTGATCGGATTAGCTCTGTCATTTTATATTGCTTTAACCCGGAAAGATTATATTTTTAATCTGGTGATTCTTTGGGCCTATATTGCCATTGCTGTACAAAATGCAGGGGTTGCAGTAGTAAGTACAATTTCTCTTATTACCAGTGGAGTAGCATTGTTACCGGTTATTATCAGTTTTGGTTTGTCTTTGACTTTAGGTCATAAAAGAGTTTAGTCTTAAAATTTTATCAACTGTAATATATTTTTAAGTGTTGTTATTACTATTAGCTTGGATATAGTTACCACTATTTATTTGAAACTGATTATTTCAGGTTTGTAATTCATTTATATAAAAGTAATATTTTTTTATCGTTTCCGATTCCGATACTGATAGTGATCAATGATTGATTAACAATTGAATGGACATATAGTTCAATAAATCAATTTGTATTTTTAAAATCACTTTTTTTATGAAAGGATATAACCATGACCCAAGATGAACAGCATTTGAATCTACTATCAGTGTTTCACTATATAGTAGGTGGATTGACTGCTTTCTTTTCCTGCATTCCTTTTCTACATATGGCTTTAGGTATTGCTATGGTCAGAGGAGTATTTGACAATGGAGATGCTCCTCCCCAGTTCCTTGGTTGGTTTTTTATTATACTCCCTGCTTTAATTATTATTCTGGGATGGACTCTGGCAGTATTGATCATAATTGCCGGAAAAAAACTTAAACAGCGGACTTCCCGGACATTTTGTCTGGTGATAGCAGGTCTGGAGTGTTTTATTATGCCTTTTGGTACGGTTTTGGGAGTTTTTACCATAATTGTTCTTATGCGAGAGTCTGTGCAGAAGCTGTTTCCCACTTAGAAAAGTCCATAAACCTGGGAACTAGAAAAGGTTCAGGTTGAGGTTAAGGTTGAGAAAATACATTAAAAATCCCTGGAATAGTGGAATTCTGGAAAGTTGGAATTGTGTACATTTTCTACCCCATCATTCCATTATTCCAACCACCCTTTCAATTAATATGTTCTATCAAATATATACAACAATTATGACTCTGTCTTCTTAAGATTTTTTAGAAATAGAAACAAAAATAGACCGCTAATAATAGCCAGGACCATAAAAATAACGGCTAGGGAAGAATCATCACTTATCCCACTTACCTTAACCATGATCACCATTCCAGTAAGTGCTACTGCCAAATTTATTATAAATACCAGAAATATGGGAGTAAGAATATAGCCTAATTGGTGTTTTCTTATTAGCAACAGGGCGGTGATTATTAGTCCGGGCAGAACAATGGCAATATCCATGACATGCACCGGATTTACCAGTAAATCGTAATCACTGACACTGTTGGGTATGGTATTATTAACAATTGCCGGGATAATTTCCTTAAACCAGAGAAGATAAAACATTACAGCAATAATTAACAAGAAGATTGCGGTTGATCGATACAGAATTTTATCCCCAAACCAATTTTTAACCTTCCAGCTGTTTAAGCCGTTCAAAATTAGAATAAAGGCATACAAAGACAGTCCCAAAGTGAGGCAGTATAAAAGGAATAATTGATTAAAATGAATACCCAAACTATAAATCACAAAGGAATAGAGAATATAGAGTACTGTACCGCTGTAAACAAAATAGGCAGTTTTTCTATGGTTAAGCATGAAGATCAGGGATAGTATAAGCAGAGGCAGGATAAAAAATAGATCAACCAGGTCTTGTCCTCTACCCTGAGCTGCCAGGGAGGCTGTTTCCCGTTCATAGGTACCTGGAATAAATATTCCATAATAGGAAACAATGCCCAGAAAAAAAGCCAAGGCCAGGGATAAAATGATTATTATTTTTAATTGTTTATTAATCATTTCATATGCTCCTTTTTATAATAGCTAAGATGTACAGAAATGCATATTAATAAGCGTTAAAAAATAATGTACCATATCTTGCCTATCTTGTCAAGTTTTTAATCCGCAGAATTTATGAATAACTCAACTTTTATTTTTGCTACCCTTAATATATAAAATAATTGAAGAATTAAGATTTGTTTTTGTATCTGTATTAATCTGTGGCAAGTCAGCTTTTTTTACTGACTATACCTTCCTATATTAAGTCAATTCTTTGAGAATAAGTTAATTTGCCCAGCTTGAAACATAAACTTTTCTGAAACGTATAATTTGTTGTCATCCTATTTTTTTAACCATAATTTAAGGAGAGTAAAGTATGTATACGAACAAACGTATAAGAAATGCTGTATTTTTGATTTTTTTGTTTTCGGCAGCAGTATTTGCCGCTCCGGAGGAGGGAATGTGGACGTTTGATAATCCACCGGTTAAACTACTGAAGGAGAAGTATGATTTTACTCCCACCCAGGAATGGCTGGACCAGGTACGGTTAGCCAGTGTTCGATTTATGGATGGAGGCTCCGGTTCTTTGGTCAGCCCTCAGGGATTGGTAATGACCAATCATCATGTGGCAGTGGGGCAGCTGCAGAAAATGTCTTCCCAGGAACATGACTATGTGGCTACCGGTTTTTATGCTCCTAGCAAGGAAGATGAGATAAAATGTCCTGATCTGGAAGTTAATATTCTGATAGCTATGAAGAATGTCACGGATAAGATAACCGCAGCCGTAAAAGATGATATGAGTTATCGGGAAGCATTAAAGGCTCGGGAAGCAGCAATTGCCGAAATCGAAAAAAAGAGTAAGGAAGAAACAGGATTGCGTTCTAATGTAATATCTCTTTACCACGGGGGAGAATATTGGCTCTACCAATATAAAAAATATACTGATGTCAGATTAGTGTTTGCTCCGGAACGGCAGATAGCCTATTACGGAGGTGATTTTGATAATTTTACTTATCCCCGTTATGATTTGGACGTTGCTTTTTTCCGTATCTATGAAGATGATAAACCCCTGCAGTCAGAACATTATCTGAAATGGAATGCTGAAGGTGCAAAAGAAGATGAACTGGTATTTGTTTCCGGAAATCCTGGTTCTTCTGACCGCCTTGATACCTATGTTCAGTTGCAATATCAGCGTGATTACAGATATCCTGTGATTCTGGATCTGATTACTTCCTGGATTCAAAGTCTGCGGGAATATTCCCAGAAAGGACCGGAGCAGAAACGTATCGCTCTTACTCAGATTTTTGGTCTGGAAAATGCCAAAAAAGCCATGACCGGAGAATATCAAGGACTTTTGGATGAAAAGCTGATGAAAACCAAAAAAGCGGAAGAAAAAAAGCTTCGTCAAAAAATTGCCTCTGATCCTGTACTAGAGAAAAAATATGGAGATGCCTGGACTTCCTTAGAAAAAATGTATGATAAGTATAAGGATAAAATTGCTAACCAGGTATATGAACAGATTATAGGTTCAAGGCTGGCAGGGCTGGCCACTACTATTGTCAGATATGTGGCAGAAATAGAGAAACCCAATGCAGAAAGATTAGATGGGTATCATGATGCTGATCTGGAAAGGCGTAAATTTCAACTCTTTTCCCCGGCTCCGATTTACAAAGATTACGAGATCACTAATCTTTCCTGGAGTTTAAAAACTTCTTTAAAAGGATTGGGAAAGGACAGTGAATTTATTAAGGAAACACTGGGAGAAAAATCTCCGGAAGAGGTTGCCAAGTATTGTATAGAAAACACTAAATTAGATGAAGTTGATTTTAGAAAACAATTGATTGAAGGCGGCAAAGAGGCAGTGGAAAAAAGTGACGATCCTCTTATTGTATTAATTAGGGGAATAGACCCTTTGCTCCGAGAAAATATTGAATGGAATAAAAAACACCTTGAAAGTATAGCCACGGATGCGGCGGAAAAAATTGCCAAAGCCAGATTTGCTGTTTACGGCAAAGACATCTATCCGGATGCAACCTTTACCCTACGTCTTTCCTATGGTTCGGTAAAAGGCTATCCCTATAATGGCACCAAAGCACCCTATAAGACAACTATTTATGGATTGTATGACCGGGCAGCAAGTTTTAATAATGAAGCGGATTATCAGATCCCTCAGCGATTTTGGGATAAAAAAGATCAGCTGGATCTTTCCACTCCGGCGAATTTTGTCTGTACCTGCGATATTATCGGGGGAAATTCCGGATCTCCGGTTATAAATAGAAAAGCTGAAGTTGTGGGACTGATTTTTGATGGAAACATTGAAAGTCTTCCCGGAAGATTTTTATATGATCTGGAGAAAAACCGGGCTGTTTCAGTACATACTGCTTATATCAGTGAAGCATTACGAAAGTTGTATGATACAGGTGCACTTTGTGATGAGTTTGAAGGCAAGTAGATTTTGCTATGTAGATGCTATTTAAAATAAACAGCAAAAACAAAAGGCTGAGGTAAGAATTTTCTTATCCCAGCCTTTTTTGTACATTAAAAATTATCCCTCCCAAGTTCAACTTGGGAGGGAGTGTATTGGAAGTTCAATCTGGGAGGGAGTATTTTGGTAGTTCAATCTGGAAAAAAGATTAAAGCGCTTAGGTTCTAGCTTCTGTCTACTAACTTCTGAAGGTCAATCCTTCCGGATTTTCAAGTTCTCATATTCTAAAGTTCTATCTTCTTACCTTAACCTTAACCTCAGTCTTAACCTATTCACTATTCTCAAATTACCTCACACCTATTTTCTACTCAATACTCTTCAATTCCACAGTTGTAGTTCCCCCACCCATCATAGGAGGCAGGGTGGCTTCCAGTTTCACCATAATATTAGGATCTTCTGTATTAATATAAATTGTCTGTTCACCCGGACTTCCATCCAGAGGAGTAACTTCAACTTTATAGGTATCAAAGGAACCGGCTGGGACTGAAATTGTTTCTATTCCAGTTACTTCAACTGAATTGGGAACAATTTTTTGCTGCAGTAAATTAAAGGTGCGAAGAGTGGTTTTATAACCGGAATGTAAATCCAAAGTGCCTATAAGGGTTTCAAGTGCAGCTATTATGGAAGCATCCATATCCACTGAAATATCATTTTTTTGACTTCCGATTTCCAAAGTGCCGGTGATTTTATCTGGTTTATATTCCAGAGCTATAGAAATATTAGCTTGATTTATCGTTTGTTTCAGGGGAAGGAGAGTACTCTTATCCAGATAATTATTGTTAATCACAGTACCCTGGGGAGTTTCTGATTTTTCTGTAATCAATAAACAGTCTTTTCCTTCTGTTGTGGCGTCGGATACCGACTTAGTTACATCAACCATGATTTCCTGTCCACCCGTCTTGATGGTCTGGGAATACTGGGCTGTAAATGCTTTTATTTTATCAGGATTGAATACGGGTAAGGGTGCGGTAGCTGCATAGGCTTCCAGAGATGTATCAGCCAGGCTAACTGTACTTACATCCACCAGCAATTCATCATACCGATTTTTAATTTTTGCAGAAAGGTCTTTCTGATATCTGCCGCCCAGGTGTTTAGCCAGAAATTTTTCCATAGCAGCTGCCACCACCAGCCTGTTTTCTTCACCTCTGAAACCATGCCCTTCATCCGGGGCAACTAAGTATCCTACGTCAAGATCTCTGTCTCTGAGGGCAATAACGATTTGATCTGATTCTCTTTTATCAACTCGGGGATCATTTGCTCCTTGAATTACCAGAAGGGGATCATCTATCTTATCAGCAGAAAACAGGGGAGATTGTTTTCGCAGGCGTTTTGCATCCTCAGGGTCCTCTGGATTTCCCAGCCTTTTATGGAAGATTTTTACCACTGGTCCCCAATAGGGGGGAATGGATTCCAACAGAGTAATGAGGTTAGAAGGACCAACATAGGATATTCCTGCTGTATATAAATCGGGCGTGAAAGCTAAACCGGCCAGAGTGGCATAACCTCCGTAGGAGCCTCCGAAAATGGCAACCTTATCTTTATCGGTAATTCCTTTTTCAACCAGATAAAGTACGGCATCGGAAATATCATGCTGCATATATCCGGTTCCCCATTCCTTGTTGCCCGCATTCAGGAATTTTTTCCCGTATCCGGTTGAACCTCTGAAATTAGGTTGGTATACAGCATAACCCCGGTTTGCCAAAAATTGGGAATAGGGGTCATATCCCCAGTAATCACGTGCCCAGGGACCGCCATGGGGTAAAATAACTATGGGTAGATGTTCGGGTTTTACATTTCTGGGAAGAGTTAAATAACCGGGAATTTCCAAACCGTCTCTGGATTTGAATCGTATTGGTTTCATAAAGGCAAGCTGTTCACTGTTGAGTTCCGGTCGGGACCGGTATAAGAGATCTATCTTTTTTTCTTTTCTGTCATACAAATACACAGAGCCGGGGTCAACATCCCGGGAGACAGAAACTAAATGGAATCTCATGTCCTGCGTTGATGATTGTACAGACAGTTCGCCTTCTGGCAGTTCTTTTTTCAGGAATTCCAGATCCTCCTCAGTTTGTTTTTCTCTGGGATATATTCTTACCCGGTCACCGACATAAACAGTGGCAATCAACTCATCTGTCTTGGCATCAAAAACAGTACCGCCAAAATCAACCATTTTTTCCGGATCAGATTCTACAAAAGTGGTTTCACCGGTTTGGGGATCCAGCAAGGTTAGTCGGGTTAGGTCCACATCTTCACCTTTATTGGTGACAAAATAAACTTTTTCCCCATCCTGGTGAAATCGTATGGGATAGATAGTTTCCTCGTAATTACATTTATAGATCTGAGTGAATGTATCTTCGTCATAACGTAGAATTTCTGTGCCCCCGTCTTCGGTTTGTCTGGTAGCAAGCCTTAAATTTCCCTCCAGATCAAAAGTAAAGTTGGCAATATTTTCAGTGTTTTCAAATATTAGTTCTCTTTCTCCGGTAGTCAGATTAATTGTATACACATCATGATAGGCGCGGTCCCGATCGTTAAGTCCTACAATAATTTCATTGTAATTATCCTTGGGCAGAGAATAAATATAAGCTCTGATGCCTTCTAAAGGTGTAAGATCTTGTGCCGGAGGGACTCCGGTTTCTGCCAGTGGTTCAGCCCGGGGATCAACCTTATAAATATGAAAATTTTCATTTCCGCCTTTATCCTGTACATATAAAACATAGCGGCTGTCCCTGCTCCAGAAATATCCGGCAACTGGCCGTTCATCCGCAGTAATAGGTTTGGCCTGTTCAAATGCCTGTTCCCTGGCTTTTACATAAATATTCCTCACTTCTTTATAGGGTTTCAGAAATGAGATGAATTCACCATTGGGTGATAGTTCTGATCCAGAGATTTTAGGATCTCCGAAAAATAGTTCCCGATCAATCAGGGGAGGGAGGTTTTGCAGATAATCATCATTAGCTTCAAGTATTCCTGTTCCTATAAGTAAAAAAATGCAAAACAAGAGCAGACTGAGCCCCTGAGAAAGTAATTGTTTTGAAATCATGGTTCTCTCCTTTTTTAATTAAAGTTTTCAATTCAAATTATTATATACGAAAAATACCGTAGGAAAGTTTTAAAAATTTTATTAAGACACTACTTTTTTATACCTTTCACTTACATCATCCCAGTTAATAATATCAAAAATTCTCTGAACAAAATCTGCTCTTCGGTTTTGATACTGTAAATAATAGGCGTGTTCCCAAACATCGATCACCAGCAGAGGGATGGCACCCCATTGAGTCAGATTCTGATGCTTTTCTGCTTGGAGAATAACCAATTTTTGCCAGATGGGCTGGAAGGCAAATATTCCCCAGCCACTGCCTTCAACAGAAGTTGTGGCAGCAATCATCTGAGATTTAAAATTATTAAAACTGCCAAATTCAGATTCCAGGGCTTGTAATAAGGAACCTTCTGGTTTTCCTTTACTTTTAGGAGAAAGATTATTCCAAAAAACAGAATGCAATATATGTCCTGAACCGTAAAATGCAAGATCTCTTTCCATAGATTTTATAATCGAGAAATCTTGGGCTTTCATTGCTTCTGCAAGCTTCTGTTCCGTTGCATTCAATCCCTTTACATAACCGGCGTGATGTTTATGGTAATGTAAATGCATGGTCTGCTCATCGATTACCGGTTCTAGAGCATTATAGGCATAAGGTAAGGGTGGTAAGGTGTGGGAGGCAGGGAGAACTTTGTGGGTTTCTTTACTATCTGAATTGCCCAATATTTCTGTTACTCTGCTTCCCATCAGAAGGGCACTACCTCCCAGGCCCAGCTGTTTAATAAAAGTTCTTCTTTCCTTATTCATGTTTCCCTCCTTTTTGTTTTTGAATTATTAAATGTTTTGAATACTGATATGTATATAATTTTTAAAAAATAGTCAAATTTTTTTTAAAAAAACTTGACAAAAGGAGACATTTTTAGTATCTTAGTTATGAGCATATGCTCATAACTAAGATACCTGATAAATGAAGATATGAGTGTAGCTTTAATATAGTTGTTGCAGTTATAAAAGTCATTAAGAAAGATTATGCCGAGACCCAAAAAAAACAGATGGATCAGAAATAAACCTGGTATTTCTTATTTCAAACCCCAGGGAGTACCTTTATCAGCATTAGAACATGTATATCTGGGTTTTGATGAACTGGAAGCAGTTCGTCTTGCTGATTTAGAAAATATGAGCCAAGAACAGGGGGCAGAGCAGATGAATATTTCCAGGGCAACCTTTGGGAGAATTCTGGCCCAGGCAAGATCTAAAATAGCAGATGCATTGATCAATGGTAAAGCGATACAGATTCAGGGTGGAAAAATAATGTTCCATCCTCAAATGGGCAGATTCGGTCAGGGAAGAGGACGTCATCGGGGAGGAAGAGGGATTTTTTGATATGATAATGAAAAGATTATTTTTTAAATTAAATAGAAAAATGGAGGTGTATTATGCCACGAGGTGACGGAACAGGACCAGCAGGTATGGGTTCTATGACAGGTAGAGCAGCCGGTTATTGTGCCGGTTATGACCGCCCGGGATTCATGAATCCAATGGACGGCAGACTTGGAGGTGGTTTCGGATGGGCAAGAGGAGTACCAGCAAATTTTGGCAATTGGGGAGGATATTATCCCCAGTATGGTGGTGGACCTATTTCCCCTTATACACCCTATGTTTACAGAGGGTACAGTGGAAGAGGATGGGGACGCGGGAGAGGGCCACGATGGTAAAATATATAAACACTAATAATAAAAAAATGGAGGTGTATTATGCCACGAGGTGACGGAACAGGACCAGCAGGTATGGGTCCTATGACAGGCAGAGCAGCCGGCTATTGCGCTGGCTATGACCGCCCGGGATTTATGAATCCTGTAGGCGGAAGAATGGGAGCAGGATTCGGATGGGGCAGAGGCAGAGGTATGGGATATGGAAGAGGATTTGGTCGCTTGGGATATCCAGCTGCTGCTCCATATGGAGCCCCTTATGTTCCCGATACACAATCCGGGTATACTCCGGAACAGGAACAAGATATACTTAAGAATCAGGCAAAAGCACTTGAAAATGACTTAAAACAGATAAAGAAACGAATCTCAGACCTGGAAGCAGAGTCTAAAAAAGATAATAAATAATCTCTTAAGAGATTATCCAAAGGGTAAATAATCATTAATCCACAGAACTCACAGAAAAAATAATTAATTATAGAATAAATAATAAAATAATCTTATTCTTTATTATTTTTCTTCTGTGCATTCTGTGGATATCCTCTACCTTGGATGAGGCAAGGATTTAATGATTAATAAACAACAGAAAGAGTAATTGTTTTTACTACATGAATCCTTACTTTTTGGTTCAATTAACATATAGCTATTATTTTTTCTAGTAGAATCATGGGAAAGGAGCTTAATATCGCACATGTAATAAGTGATGAATGTATTAGCTGCGGTGCTTGTATGGATGAATGTCCAGTAGAAGCAATAAGTGAAGATGATAATAAATATAAAATAGATCCGGAATTATGTACCGACTGTGGTGCCTGCGTAGAAGTTTGTCCGGTTGATGCAATCAGTGAAGCATAAATATATTAATTAATTAAAAATGGCGGATCTGGTATTTTATCAAAGGAGTCAACAATGCCGACCTATGAGTATGAATGTGAATCCTGTAAACATAGATTTACAAAAATTCAAAAAATGAGTGATAAACCGGTAAAGACCTGTCCTGAATGTAAAGGTCCGGTTCACCGGATCATTTCTGGGGGAGTTGGAATTATATTTAAGGGATCTGGTTTTTATACAACTGATTATAAGAAGAAAAGTAACAATAATTCATGCTGTGGAAAAAATAATCCCTGCACTGATCCAAAGAGGTGCTGTGAAAAGTAATGTAAAAAATAATTAAAAATATAAGGAGGTATATTATGCCAAGAGGAGACGGAACAGGTCCCAGTGGCCAAGGCCCAGGTACAGGAAGAGGTATGGGTGGTAGAGGTGGAGGAGGACAAGGACGAGGACAAATGGGAGGGAACAAAGCAGGAGCAGGTCCGGGGGGAGATTGTGTGTGTCCAAAATGCGGAACAAAAAGTAAACATACCCTTGGTCAACCCTGTTTTAATATGAGTTGTCCTAAATGCGGAACTAAAATGGTCAGAGGTTAAATAAAAAGATAAAAGATAAAACAAAGGAATGGAGAATGGAAAAGGGAGAAGGGAGAAAGGGACAAAAAGCGAATTGGAGTATCGGCGAAATGGGGAAGGTTGAGGTTGAAAAAAAGTTTATGCATCTCTGGAATAGTGGAATACTGGAATATTGGAATAGTGTAAAATTTTTACCCATCATTTCATTATTCCATCATTCCAACCTTCCATTTTCTTTTTCTTTCTCTCCCTTAAGGGCCTGTCCTGAGTTCATCGAAGGATGAGATAAAATATAGGGTGTATTTATAAATTTATTGTTGAGAATTACAAATGAAGTGATATAAATGAAAAAGTAAATTGAGTTATAAAATTAATTAGTGGTAGTTTTTTAACTGCCCAAAATATATATTTATAAAAACAAGGAGATAATATATGAAAATAGCAATTACGTCTCAAGGTAAAGATCTTAATGCAGAAGTGGATCCTAGGTTTGGCAGATGTGCGTTTTTTATTATTTATGATACTGATAAGGATGAATTTGAAGCTATAGATAATACA
The DNA here is from genome assembly GCA_964554015.1 of uncultured bacterium. Lineage (GTDB taxonomy): Bacteria > Zhuqueibacterota > QNDG01 > QNDG01 > CAYUAG01 > CAYUAG01. The sequence goes on along the minus strand of CAZKMO010000008.1, from coordinate 24,732 downwards.
AATGCAGGAATGATGGGAGGAGTTGGTCCTCAGTCGGCTCAAACAATTGCAGAAAAGGGAGCAGAAGCGGTCCTAACCGGTAATGTTGGGCCAAATGCCTTTCAAACCCTGACTGCGGCTGATATTACAGTGTATGCAGGTATTTCAGGGAAAGTTTCAGATGCTATTGAAAACTTTAAAAAAGGTGCTATTGAGTCTCATAATACCCCTTCAGTACAATCTCATTTTGGTATGGGTAAAACCAAAGCACATATAAATAAAACAAGCAGTAAAAAAAAAATAGCAGTAGCAGTTGATGATGATGGAGGCCTTAATGCGAATGTGAGTGCACATTTTGGTAGATGTCCCTACTATACTATTGTTGAGGTTGAAAATGATTCAATTAACTTGAGTTATAAAGTAGAAAATCCTTATTTTCAAGCACATGGTTCTCCCGGTCAAGTTCCTGAATTTATACGTGATCAGAATGCAGATGTGATAATTGCCGGGGGAATGGGGCAGAGAGCAGTAGGCTTTTTTGATCAATTTGGTATTGAGGCAGTAACCGGAGCTTCCGGAAAAGTTGAAACAGTAGTAAAGGCATATTTAAAAGGAACTTTACAAGGAAATTCTCCCTGTGAACATTAGTATATTAATGAAACAATTATATGATTATTTTAGTAATTTATAGACAGCGAAAACTATAACCTTAAACAATCATATGTTTAATATAGTAATAAATGCTTAGAGTTACTTATAATTTTTTAAGGTACCTTTAATAAAGAATGAAATTATAAGCTACATTGTATTATGGTGGTGAGCTTGCGTGACAGTTATATGTGAATTATTGGGATTAATTAAAATAAAGGAACACAACCTATGAATCAGAATACAGATAGAACAAAACAAATCGAGGAACAAAATAAACGTATAGATGAGCGATTAAAAATAATTAAACACAGAATAGCTGTATTCAGCGGTAAAGGCGGGGTGGGGAAAACGACTGTGGCAGTTAATCTTTCCTATGCCCTTTTAAAGCAGAAGAAAAAGGTAGGATTACTTGATTCAGATATTACCGGTCCCAATGTACCTAAGATGGTAGGAGCTGACACTCTGCCTGGAGTAGATGAAGCAACTAAACAAATTACACCTCAAGTAAAAAATGACCTGCAGATAATTTCTATTGCTCCCATGGTTCCCAATGAATCACCGGTTATCTGGCGAGGGCCATTACGTTCTGGAGCAATTTCGCAGTTTCTTTCCGATGTGGTGTGGGGCGAGTTGGATTATCTTTTGGCTGATCTTCCCCCTGGGACCGGAGATGAGGTTTTGACCATAGGGCAGAAAATGAAACCACATATGGCCATTGTAGTTACTACTCCTCAGGAGATATCATTGCTTGATTGCAGAAGAGCAGTAAATATGGCCAGAAAAATGAATATCCCGAAAGTGGGGGTAGTGGAAAATATGTCCGGATTGATCTGTCCCCACTGTAAAGAAGAGATTGATATTTTTGATACCGGGGGTGGTGAAAAGATGGCTAAACAAATGAACGCAGAATTTTTAGGGAGAATTCCTATGGAAGTTGAAACCAGAGCCAGTTGTGATGAGGGAAAACCTGTGGTCCTGCATACCCCCAATAGTAAAACAGCAAAAGCTTTCAGCATTATTGCTGATAATGTTATCAAAGTCCTGGAAAAGTAACAAAGACAAAAGAAAAAAGAAAAAATACAAAAGACAAATAAGAAGAGTAGGTTGAGGTTAAGGTTTAGGTTGAGAAATTAGGAATTAAGAATTTTGAATTAAGAATTGGATTAAGTATTCAGTTTAGAGTCCCTTTAGGGACGATATATCTATAGAACTGTATGAATCCTAAAAATATAAGCCCCTTTAGGGGCGTAATATATATAGAAGTTTAGAATAATGAAAATCCTGGAATATTGGAATGTTGGAACAGTGTAGAAGAAGATAAAGATAAAAGACAAAAAAAGAAAAGCATGCCCTAAGCACAGACAAGGAAATAAAAGATAGATAATAGAGGTTTGATACTAAGCAGTTGGATTTTAAAAGAATGTGCGGACTATCTTCTAACTTCTATCATCTAAAATTTAATCAAAGGAAATCATGAATATAAAATATGAATGTATACCCTGTTCCATAAATAATTATATTCGATTGGTAAAAGCCAAAATGATTCCGGAGAATCTGCAGGAAGATATTTTACGCAAGCTGCTTGATTTTTTTTCCCGGGTTGATTATAATCAGTCTCCTCCTGCCTTAGGAAAGCAGTTGCACCGTTTGCTGCGAAAGTATCTGCAGAATCCGGACCCCTACTGTGAAGTAAAGTTAGAGTTTAACCGCAGGATGCTGGATAGATATGATGAATTCAAAAAAATTATCAATGATTCTTCCCATCCTTTCCATACTGCAGTGCGTTTGGCCATTGCCGGAAATGTTATAGATTTTGGTTCTTTTCACCGGCTTGATGTTATGGAAACTGTGGAGCGTATCCTTAAAGCTGATCTGGCCAGAGATGATTCCCTGAAATTAAAACAGGAGATTGAAAAGGCAGATTCTGTGCTTTATTTAGGTGATAATGCTGGTGAGATTGTTTTTGATAAATTATTAATTGAAACCATGAATCATTCCCATGTATTTTTTGCGGTACGGGGAGCACCGATTATTAATGATATTACTGAGCAAGATGCTGAAATGACTGGTATTGATGAATATGCTGAGATAATTTCCACCGGGGATGATGCCCCCGGGGTTCTTTTAGAGACATGTTCACCGGAGTTTACTAAAATTTTTCATAATGCAGATGTGGTTATATCAAAAGGACAGGGGAATTTAGAAGGACTGATTGATGTTGATCATAATATTTTTTACCTGTTAACTGTAAAATGCGGATTAATTGCTGAACATTTGGGGGTTAATGAAAAAGAGTTTGTGGTATTCGGTAGTTCTTATCCCCACAAGAAAAATAGCGATGTGGCTTTATCAACAAAGGAGAGAGGTGCATGATAATTTTTGGACCTGTACCTTCCCGGCGTTTGGGCCGCAGTCTGGGGATAAACAATATCCCTCCCAAGAACTGTACCTACAGTTGTATTTATTGTCAGCTGGGGCGTACAAAAAAAATGACTTCCAAGCGTCAGAATTTTTATACATCAGATACTATTATCAGAGAAGTAGAAAAGAAGATTACCCAGGCTCAAAATCAGGGAGAAAAAATTGACTATGTTACCTTTGTCTCTGATGGAGAACCGACCCTGGATATAAATTTGGGTGAAACTATAGAAAAACTGAAGCAATTTCAGATAAATATAGCAGTAATTACCAACAGTTCTCTTATGTGGCGGGAAGAGGTAAGAGAGAGTTTACAGCAGGCAGACTGGGTATCAGTAAAGATAGATTCGGTTCTGGAACATACCTGGAGAAGAATCAATCGTCCGGAAAAATCATTATCTCTTCATTTTATTCTGGAGGGAATAAGTGAATTTTCCTATCGATTCCAAGGTAGATTGGTAACCGAGACTATGCTGGTCCGGGAAATAAATGATAATCAGGAAAGTATTCAGAAAACAGCTGATTTTATTGCTAGACTTGCTCCCTCAGCTTGCTATATTTCAATTCCCATCAGACCTCCTGCTGAAAACTGGGTAAAACAACCAAAGGAGAAAGCACTTATCAATGCACATCAAATTTTCAGTAATAAAGTAGATAGTACTGAACTGTTGATCGGGTATGAAGGGAATGCATTTGCTAGTACAGGAAATATCCAAAAAGATCTTTTAAGTATCACTGCAGTGCATCCCATGCGCAGAGATGCAGTGGAAAGAACACTGGATAAGACAAATGGAACCTGGAATGATGTTTTAGTATTAATAAAAAAAGGATTAATAGTGGAAACAGAATATCAGGGGAAATTTTTTTATTCGAGGAAATTAAGTGGACCAGTAAATAAAAATCCTTTGGGTATAAGGATGGAATAACAAGAAAGAGATTTTTCATGAATCCGAAAAAAAGAGCAAAGTTAAATTTTATCATTGATGTTTTAATGTTTATTGATATGATGGCTATTGCCGGGATAGGACTGCTTATAAAATTTTTTTTGGTGCCGGGTAGTAAAATATGGGAAATTTACGGGGAGAATTTGGACTTATTCCTCTGGGGATGGGACAGGCATCAGTGGGGTTCCTTTCATCTCATTCTGGGATATATTTTACTAGGTCTTTTAGTCCTGCACATTGTTTTTCACTGGAAGCAGATTATGGTAATGTTTAAATGTCTTATTACCCGTAAATCATTCCGGGTTATTCTCACTGTTTTATTTGTAATAATCAGTCTGCTGTTTTTCCTTTTTGCTTTTATTGTTGATATTAATAAAGTAGTACTTAAAAGAGGAGAAGGAAGACACAGCCTAGAGCATTTCCATTCAGAACAGGATGAGAGTTCTTCTGGTAATGTAAATCGAAATATACCCCAAACCTCTGCGGTCACCCCTAGACATAAAGAAAGTAATACTCACCCAGAGAGTTCAGTTCAGGTGTACGGCAGTATGACATTAAAAGGATGTGAAGATGAGTATCAGGTACCGGCTGATTCCATAAAACATTATCTTGGAATTCCCTTGAGAATATCTGACTATGAGAGTCTGGGAAGATTGAGAAAAAGTTATGGTTTTCATATGAGTGATGTAGAACGGTTTATTGAGAAATATTGTCAGATGAATAAGTAAAATTTGGTGATCCGGAGAGATTAAGTGATTCAGAAATCATATCACAGTGAAATATAATATGACACAATGGGAAAGAGAAGAAGGTGTAAATTTATTAAAGAAAGTTGGGATTAAACCGGGGCACACTGTTTTAGACTTTGGCTGTGGAGACGGTAATTACAGTATCCTTGCTGCAAAAATAATTGGGGATGAAGGAAAGATATATGCTTTAGATAAAAGTTCAGAGAAGTTAGATAAATTTGCAGGAAGACTGAAAAAAGAGGGTCTGGTCAATGTAACAATAGTAAGAAAATCAGATGATGTTACTATTAGTTGTCAGGAAAATTCAATAGATACTGTTTTACTGTATGATGTAATCCACCTCGTAGGCAAAAATGATAGCAGCAGTAAGGAAGATAGAAAAGAATTATATAAAGAGGTTTACAGAATACTTAAAAAGTATGGCATAATTTCAGTGTATCCAACACATCTTGAAACACATACAGATGTTAATAGTATTGACGAAATAAAAAAAGAAATTTTAAATTATGGTTTTATATGGGAAAAAAAATTTCAAGCAAAATTAATCCATGATGATAGTATAGAAATCGGAACAATCCTGAACTTCAGAAAATGAAAACTGAAATATAATATGACAACATAGGAAAGAGAAGAAGGCAAAAAAATGAATGCAACCATTATTTATGATAATAGAGCGGAAAAGGGATTTCAATCAGGCTGGGGATTTTCCTGCCTGGTGGATCAGAGAATTTTGTTCGATACCGGAGAAGCAGCAGAGCCACTTTTTTATAACCTGGATCAATTGGGCATTGGCATTGATAGAATCCAGGCGGTGGTGATTTCCCATGATCATTGGGATCATACAGGGGGGTTGGAGGAGCTTTTAAAAAAACGCCCTGGAATGAAAGTCTATTCCTGTCCCGGATTCAGTCAGGTGTTTAAAAACAAGATAGGTGAATTAAATGGTAGATTAATCGAAGCTGATACCTTTTTGGAGATCGATGATGAGATCTTGGTTACCGGGGAAATACCTGGAGATTATAAAGGGTCTTATATGCCGGAACAGGCATTGATAGTGAGGGCCAAAACCGGTATCTCGGTTATTACCGGGTGTTCACATCCCGGAATTATAAATATGATCCAGAAAGTAAAACAAAAATTTTCCCAACATCCAATTGTAACAGTTTTAGGCGGATTCCATTTAATGGATAAGGATGAAAATACAATTCAGTCGATTGTCCACTCTATGAAAGAGATGAAGGTTGAAAATGTGGGTCCGACCCATTGTACCGGACAAGGGGCTCAGATAGTGTTTAAGAAAAGTTACGGAAAGCATTATATTTCAATCAGTGCTGGAAAAACGGTGGAGGTATAAGATGATCAACCAAATCACAAAAGAACTGAAACATCATGCACCCTTTACCAGTTTTGGTGCCTTGACCGGTATTCTGATACTCATTGTTTCTCTGAAAATTCCCAAAGAAATATCATATAATATTTTTTATATTCTGCATCCCATACATGTTGTACTCAGTGCTCTGGTTACGGCATCCATTTATAAACTCCATACCTGCGATCATTTTACCAGAAAATGCATAAAAGGAAGTTGTAATCTCTGGATTTTATTGTTAATCGGATACATCGGTTCCGTGGGTATTGCCACTCTCAGTGATTCCATAATCCCTTTCTTGGGTGAAATCTTACTGGATATGCCGAATCGGGAAATCCATCTCGGATTTATTGAAAAGTGGTGGCTGGTTAATCCTTTGGCAATAATCGGAGTACTGTTTGCCTATTTCAAACCAACCACAAAAGTTCCCCACGCCGGTCATGTTCTGCTCAGTACCTGGGCATCATTGTTCCACATTCTCATGGCAGCTGGAGGTTCTATGCCCTGGTTTTCCTATATTGCACTATTTGTGTTTTTATTCATTGCAGTCTGGACTCCCTGTTGTCTGAGTGATATAGTTTTTCCGCTTTTATTTGTGAGAAATAAATAATCAATTAATACAAGAGAATAGATAAAATGGGGGATAAACAAAATCTCATAGAGAAATTAAATAAAAAGATAAAAAATTGTAAGAACTGTACTCTGTCTGCTAACAGAAATAATGTTCTTATCGGGGAGGGGGATATACAGGCACGGGTGATGCTGATCGCACTTTCGCCAGGGGAAAAAGAAGATGAAAAGAGCAGAATGTTTGTGGGTCCCTCCGGACAGGTGTTGGATTCACTATTTGATTTTGCCGGAGTCAAAAGGGCATCATTTTATATGTCCAATTTAATAAAGTGTATGTTGCCCAAGAATCGCAGGCCAAAAATGGATGAAATTGAATCCTGCCGTGTATTCTTGGACCAGGAAATAGCAATTATTAAGCCGGAGGTAATAGTTCCTCTTGGATTTTACGCGACCCGTTATATTTTAACTAAATTCCGGACCGACCCTCCGGAAGCACGCCGGGATTTTTCTAGACTTTATGGTAAACTATTATTTTCAGAAGATCAAAAAGTTTTACCACTGTCCCATCCGGCTTCTCTTCTTTACCATCCTTCCTTTGAATCAGAAACGAAAGTGAAATATAAAAAATTAAAAACCTTGCTGCAGGAATGTAAATGGTTTTCCTGCTGTCCTATGAAATGGTTTTATGAACAAGGAAGGTTGGAGAGAAAGTGGATTGAACTGTACTGTAAGGGTGATTGGCAATCGTGTGAACGATTTGCTATGGAAGAAAGTGGAGAATTTCATCCGGATTATATGCTTCCGGATGGAAGTTTAGATAAACGATTAAAATGATTTATAATATTCTGGAAAGGAAATAATGAAATTAAAAATTGCCATTTCAAGCGGAAAAGGAGGAACCGGAAAAACTTTTCTCTCAACTAATATTGCTAAAGTTCTGGATAAGTCAGGCTATAGAGTCCGCTATCTTGATTGTGATGTGGAAGAACCAAATGGGCATCTTTTTTTGAAACCTGATATACATAGCAGAAAAACCGTGACAATTTTCTCTCCGGTGGGGATAGATGATGAAAAATGTTCTGTATGCGGGAAATGTGCTAAAGCCTGTCATTACAATGCCATTGCCATTATTAAAAATAAGGTACTCTTTTTTCAAAATCTCTGTCATACCTGTGGTGCCTGCACTATTGTCTGTCCGGAAAAGGCGATTGTAGAAGAAGAAAGAGAGATAGGTGAAATTTTACAGGGGAAAAGCGGAAATATTGATTTTCACTATGCCCTTTTAAAAACAGCTGAGGGAGGTATGTCACCTCGGCTCATAAAAAAACTTAAAAAACTTACCGGAGAAGGTATAAATATTTTAGATTCACCTCCGGGAACTGCCTGCTCAGCTGTAGAAACCATAGTAAATACGGATTTGACTGTACTGGTAACAGATCCTACCCCTTTTGGTATCAATGATCTAAAACTTTCAGTTGATATGTGCAGAGAAATGGGGCAGGAACCAGTAGTGGTGGTAAACCGGGCAGACTATATGAATGAGGATTTAAAAATATACTGCCATGACCAGCAGTTAGAAATCATAGGAGAAATTCCTGATGACCGAAAGATAGCGGAATGTTATTCGGAGGGTGGCCTGGTGGTTGAAAGACTCCCTGCTTATCTGCCGGTGTTTGAAGAGATAGCAAAAAAGGTGATCAAAAGAGCCCGGGAGAAAATACCGGTAAAAAGGAAACCTTCCCTACCTATTGATTACCAGCAGTCTGTGGAATCTGAAAGTCACGTTAAAAAATCCAGGACTAAGGAATTAGTGGTTTTAAGCGGAAAAGGAGGTACAGGAAAAACTTCTCTGGCTGCTTGTTTCTCTGCCCTGGAAAAAAATATTGCCATAGCTGATTGTGATGTGGATGCAGCGGATCTTCATCTTATCCTTCAGCCCGAAATCAAGGAAAGGGGTCTTTTCAGCGGAGGTGATACGGCCCGCATTGATCCGGAAAAATGTACAGGTTGCGGGGATTGCTTTAAACAATGCCGATTTGATGCCATCCGGAAAACTTTGTACAATGACCAGGATGTTTATGCTATTGATGGATTTAATTGTGAAGGATGCGGAGTATGCTGTCTGGTATGCCCGGTTGATGCCACTACCTGCGAACCGGCAGTGAACGGGGAATGGTACCTTTCTTCCACTCGGTTTGGTCCCTTTAGTCATGCTAAATTAGGAGTTGCAGAAGAAAATTCGGGAAAGCTGGTCACCTTGGTTAAAAATAAAAAAGATGTGGTTGCAGAAGAGAGCAATCTCAAAGAAGCAATTATTGATGGCTCACCAGGAACCGGATGTCCGGTAATTGCCTCCTTGACCGGAGCGGATTATACTTTGATTGTGACCGAGCCGACTGTATCCGGAATTCACGATTTAAAGCGGATTCTGGATGTGGCCGCTTTTTTCCGGATTAAATCTGGAATAGTGGTGAATAAATATGATCTGAATCCTGAAAAAACAGAAGAAATCAAAAAAATAGCCCAGGAAACCGGATCTTCTTTCTTAGGAACTATCCCTTATGACCGAAAGGTCACCCAAGCTCAGGTAAAAGGTTTGTCTGTGGTTGAGTATACGAAAGCAGAAATTTCAGAAATAATAAAAAAAATCTGGGGAAAAGTAAGGGATCAATGTTTTTAGCAAAATGTTTATTTTTATATAGTATTTCAATATGAATAAGGAGGAATAACCAATGCCGATTTATGAATATAAATGTAAAAAATGCGGAAATAAGTTTGAATTACTGCAGAAAATGAATGAGAGCAATAAAAATATTACCTGTCCGGAATGCGGAGCTCCTAACCCAGAAAAACTTTTTTCCGCTTTTTCCTCTTCTTCTGATAAGGGTTCATCTTGTGATACTGGCACTTGCCCGACTTGTAATTTATGAATAAAAAATGGTGATGAAAAATTTTAATAAAAGCAGAGTGAGCAGAGTATAAAGTTATATTTAAATTTATTTTAACTTTTTTTCTATGAATTCGAAAGGAAATGGTGTGAAGCTTACTATTATCTATGATAACACAGCTTTTAATCCAGAGCTTACCGCTGACTGGGGATTTTCCTGTTTGGTGGAAGGAGATCTGTTACCCACAATTCTTTTTTATACCGGCAATGATGGAGAAATTTTGCTTGCCAATATGGAAAAGCTGGATATCAGTCCTTATGACATTGATCATGTTTTTATTTCGCATCATCACTATGATCATACCGGTGGTCTTTCTACCTTTCTTAAAAAAAATAGTCAGGCGACACTCTATGTTCCAGAATCTTTCAGGGGTATACACTATTCCCAGGAAATTATTCATGTAAATGACCCAATACAAATCGCAGAGAATGTTTTTTCTACCGGTGAATTGGAAAATGTTGAGCAGTCCATGGCTATTAAAACCGATAAAGGATTGGTGGTGATAACCGGATGTTCGCATCCTCAAATGTCCGCTATTATAGATAAGGCTTCCGGGTTCGGGGAGATATATGCTGTTGTAGGAGGCTTTCATGGATTTAGTGATTTTGATTTATTTAAAAACATGGATCTAATTTGTCCTACGCACTGTACTCAACACAAGGAAGAAATTAAATCTTTATATCCTGATAAGGTAGTTAAAGGCGGAGCAGGAAAAATCATTGAATTTTAAATTTTTTAAATAAAAAGTATTTTAAGAGTTTCACTATTTTTAATAGGAAAAATCAATATGCAAAATGATATTTCGAAAGAGAAAATCATAAAAGTCATAACACAGATAAAACATTCGGCTATTGACTGCACTCTGGTTGAATTGGGAATAATTAAGGATTTTAAAATTGATAAGAACAAGGTATTAATAACCTTAGCATTTCCTTTTGAGGATATTCCCATCAAAGACTATATTATCATGAGTATCGAGGTTCCTCTACAGAAAATGGGATTAAAGGTGGATATCAAAGAATCCGTAATGAATGAAAAGGAAGCTGAGAAGTTTTTGGAAATGGAGGCTAAATACTGGAAAGGGGAAAAAAATAAAAACACTTCAAATGGTTAAGAATTATTTCAATGATAATTAAATTTATAATAATAACAGTATTAATATTTCTTTTTGCTGTTTTTATGACGATGGTAGGTAAAGGAGGAGGGAATTTCTATATACTCATACTGGTTATGGCAGGAACGGCAATGCATCAGGCAGCCACTACTGGTCAGTTTATACTTTTTTCAGCCTCTGCTTCTGCTCTCATTATTTTTCATAAATATGAAAAGGTTCTTTGGCCGGTAGCTATACTCATCGGTGTCTCAACTTCTCTCACTGCTTTTTTAGGCGGTTTTTTCTCTCATGAATTTAGTAGTTTAACCTTAAAAATGATTTTTACTTTTTTACTTTTTAGTACTGGAATAATTATGCTGCTGCCTCTGTCATACAACAAAAAAATACCGCCAGATAACAACAAAGGATACTGGACAGTTAGAATGAAAAAGAAAGAGTATATAATTAATCTCCGGATAGTAATTCCTCTGACCATGCTAATTGGATTCGCTGCGGGTATGTGCGGGGTATCCGGGGGATCTTTTCTGGTGCCACTTATGGTTTTGGGGTGTGGACTTCCTATGCATATCGCGGTTGGAACAGCAACAACCTTGATAGCAGCAACTGCAGTAATGGGATTCACCGGACATGCAATTCAAGGAGATTTTAATCCAGACTTAGCGATTCCCCTTGCTCTAATAACTATTATAGGCGGTATAATTGGAGGCAAAAGGGCATTATCAACCAGGCCCAAATATCTCAAACAATTGTTTGCTTTTTCCAATATAGCTGCAGCTCTGTTTATGTTTATACATACAATGAAAACTAATTAAAATAAATGGAGGGGACAGTATGAAAAAAATTGGGATTATAATCTGTGCCCGGTATAAGAGTTGTGGAGGAGGAAAATGTTTACGTTCCATGCGGGAGCATACCGGAGGATTCGCTCTCTATCCTAAGGGGGAAGAACTACAACTGGTGGGATACTCATCTTGTGGCGGGTGTCCGGGAGGAAATGTTGAGTATGTTCCGGAAGAAATGATTAAAAACGGTGCAGAGGCCATTCATCTGGCCACCGGCCTGGTGGTTGGATATCCACCCTGTCCCCGTATCCGCGACTTTAAAGAGTTTATAGAACAAAAATATAAGGTAGATTGTGTGATCGGAACCCATCCTATTCCCTTAAAGTATTTAGAAATTCATGAAAAGCTTTCCTTCTGGAAGAAAATGAATATGGCAAAACTTGCAGGTTATTTAATGGATGAAGAAAAAGATATAATGAGAGCTTATAATTAACCTAGGAAAGGAGAATTTATGATTTCCCAAAGGGTTCTAAAAATGAAAAAGTCTGCCATCCATGAGATGACCAGATTGTCCAAACAATTCGAAGATGTTGCTTTTTTGTCCTGGGCCAAGCCTACTTCAGGAACCCCTGAACATATCAGACAGGGGGCAATATCTGCCATTCAAAAAGGGATTACAGATGGCTATTCTCCTACCGATGGAATTGAAGAGTTACGAAAGGAAATTGTCGCTAAACTACATAGGGATAATAATATAAAAGCAGACCTTTCAGAAATAATAGTGACTGTGGGGGCAATAGAAGGATTGGCTGCAGCTGTTATGGCTGTTATTGATCCCGGTGAGGAGGTGATTGTTCCCACTCCCACTTATTCGACTCATATACGACAAGTAATACTGGCATCAGGGAAACCGGTTATGGTTCCCCTGATTGAAGATAAGGAATTCACTTGGGATATAGAAAGAGTAAAAAATGCTATAACTCCCAAGACAAAAGCCATACTGTACTGTTCTCCCAGTAATCCCACCGGAACCGTATTTCTCGAACAGGAATTAAGAAAAATTTCCGAGATTGCTCTGGCCAATGATCTTATGGTAATCACTGATGAAGCCTATGAGTATTTTGTCTTTGATGATCATCAACATTTCAGTATAGGTTCTATCCCTGAGATGAAGAAGAATTGCATCAGCACCTTTACTTTTACCAAGACCTATGCCATGACCGGCTGGCGGATTGGCTATGTGCATGCTGACCAGGAAGTAATTCAGCATATACGAAAGGCGCATATCCCTTTTGCGATTTGTGCCCCGGTTGTTTCTCAATATGCTGCTCTGGCTGCTTTGCAAGGATCTCAGGAATGTGTAAAAAAATTCTATCAACATTATTCAGCTACTCGGAACTTAATGTGTGAACGGCTTGATCGTCTGGATTCGGTGTTTTCATACCAAAGACCAGGAGGTTCCTATCTTATGTTTCCCCAGATATTGATAGATGAGGGAAAGGATTCAGTAGCTTTCTGCAAGAGACTTTTAACTGAAGCAAAAGTGTCCGCAACTCCGGGTAGAGCTTTTGGCCCTACCGGAGAAAGACATATCCGGTTATCATTTTGTGTGGAAGAAGAGATGATCAACAAAGCTTTTGATAGGATGGAGGTATATTTTAAATAATATGTAGCAATCTATTTTATACCAGATATCATTATAGAAAGATCAAATTAAATGTACTTAATATTAATTGATTTTTCAGGAATATTACATACTTTTAAAAAATTTATACTTTTAATTTTTTTAAAATTTTCTGATTTCTAGAATATTAAATGAGATTATCAAGATACATGGGATAATAAAAGAAGATAGCTGATAAATAAGGAGGAAGTCAGAATGAATGCTCTAATAAGAGGAGTTTGGTTTTATATGATTTTACTTGTGGGATTATACGGCAATGGGCACGCTACACTTCCGGAACGCACATTATGGTATGATCAACCAGCAAGATACTTTGAAGAGGTGCTACCTCTGGGGAACGGGCGCATTGGTGCTGCTATCTATGGTGGAGTAGGCAGGGAACATCTGCTTCTCAACGAAATCACTCTCTGGACAGGGAAGCCGGTCGATCCCTACATGAATCCCGATGCCTATACTCATTTACCAGAAATCCGCCAGGCTTTGTTTAACCAGGACTATCCTCTGGCCGACAGTTTGGTCCGTCAGCTCCAGGGTAAGTTCTCCGAATCATATGCACCTTTGGGGGATCTTTTTATAGATATGCATCATGATACTGCTTTCAGGGATTACAGACGGGAACTGGATATTCGTCGGGGGGTGGCGACAGTGGCCTATACTGTGAACGATGTTCATTATCATCGCGAAGTTTTTGTTTCTCATCCTGATCAGGTAGTAGGTATCCGGTTAGAAGCAGACCGCCAGCAATGCCTGGATTTTACTCTTCGGCTCTCTAGCCAACTTAAATATTCTGTTTCAGTTAGGGAAAAGGATCTTATTATGGACGGCCGAACTCCGGTTCATGCCGAACCCAGTTATCGGGGAGATATGCCCGATGCAGTTAGGTATGAAGCAGAAAAAGGAACGGGTTTTCGAGTGATAGTCCATATAGCAGAAACTGATGGAAAAGTCAGAACAGAAAGTAATCAATTAACCATTACCGATGCTTCTGGAGCGGTTATACTGGTTTCTTTGGCAACCAGCTTTAATGGCTTTAACAAGAATCCCGATACAGAGGGAAGGAACCAAAAAGCCCTGGCTTCCGATTATCTGGAGAAGGTTGTTGATAAGTCATTTCAGGTTCTGAAGAAACGCCATACGGAGGAATTTCGTTCCTTTTTTGACCGGGTTTCTCTGATTCTGGGCGAACAATCTCCGCCTGACCTGCCCACGGATAAAAGATTGAAGCGATATTCTGAGGGTGAGGCTGATCCGGATTTGGAAGCACTTTATTTTCAGTTCGGGCGCTATCTGTTAATTAGTGCTTCCCGCACTCCGGAGGTACCGGCCAACCTGCAGGGAATCTGGAATCCCTATGTGCGGCCACCCTGGTCCAGTAATTACACTACCAACATCAATGTGGAGATGAATTACTGGTCTTCCGAGACCGGAAATTTATCGGAAATGCACTGGCCTCTTCTTTCCTTGATTAGTAATTTGGAGAAGACGGGCCGAATAACAGCCGAAACTTTTTTCAATTGTGGAGGCTGGTGCTGCGGTCATAACACGGATATATGGGCTATGACCAATCCGGTAGGAGATTTTGGCCAGGGACATCCCAGCTGGGCCAACTGGAATTTGGCCGGAGCCTGGCTCTCCACACATTTGTGGGAGCATTTTGCTTTTACTCAAGATACATCCTTTCTGAGTAATTATGCTTATCCATTGATGAAGGGCGCAGCCGAGTTTTGTCTGGATTGGCTGGTGAAAGATAATAAAGGGTATTTGGTTACGGCTCCATCTACATCACCTGAAAATATTTATGTTACCCCGGATGGATACCAGGGTGCCACTGCCATTGGCATGACTTCAGATATGGCCATGATTAGAGAATTATTTAATCAGACTATACAGACTTCGGAAATTTTAGGCCGGGATTCTGGGTTCCGGCAGAATATGTCAAATGCATTGGAAGAGCTCTATCCCTATCAAATTGGTTCCAAAGGGCAGCTTCAGGAGTGGTATTACGACTGGCAGGATGCAGATCCCCAGCATCGTCACCTTTCTCATCTTTTTGGTCTTTATCCCGGGCACCAGATTACTCCGGAAAAGACGCCGGAATTGGCTGATGCCTGCCGACGTTCCCTGGAGTTACGGGGAGACGGGGGTACGGGCTGGTCCAAAGCCTGGAAGATCAATTGCTGGGCTCGATTGAGGGAGGGCAATCATGCTTACAAACTGCTTCGCACTCATCTGACCTATACGCCCCCTGGCCCGCAGGCCGGAAACAGAGGCGGGGGCACTTATCCCAATTTGTGGGATGCTCATCCCCCTTTTCAGATCGACGGAAATTTTGGGGGTGCGGCTGGTATAATTGAAATGCTGGTGCAATCCGGTAAGGAGGAAATTTATATTCTGCCTGCTTTGCCAGATGTCTGGCCTCAGGGGGAGGTTCGAGGATTGTGTACCCGGGGAGGATTTGAAGTGGATATAACCTGGAAAGAAGGTAAACTGGAGAAAACAATTATCCGATCCCGGACCGGAAAACACTGTTGTGTCCGTTATCATGATAATTCGGTAGATATTATCTTGAAACCGGGGGAATCCATAGAACTGGATGTGCAGTTACATCGAATGTAAGTTTGCCCATAAATATTATTATAGTATAATTCAATTACAAACATGCATACATGTGCCCGGCATTTCCGAAGTATTGGGCACATATGTATGGCGTGAAATATACCTATTCCGGAATTAAATTATTCATTTACTCTAATAAAAGATCAGACTTGGACGCAGAAGTTCAAAACTATCTTTTATTTTTAACAAGATTTACAAAATAAACAGAGTATATTATATATTTATCCTGTAAATCCTGTTTATTCTGTCTGATATTATCATTTTTCTTTGAATTGTATAAAATTGGATTGTATTTTAAATATAAAATTTTTTTTAATTTCTCTTAGACCGTTTCCCGCCCAATAAATTTAATAAGGCTACAAACACGGCTGCCCCGGCTATAGACCAGAATACTGGTATTCCCTGCAGGTATAAGAAGTCCGGAATGTGCAAAATTCTACTTAACCAGGTTCCGATCAGGGCACCGATAAGACCGAGTATGATACTGGTAAGGCAGCCTTTATTGGTAAATCCGGCCAGACCGGCCCCGATTGATCCACACAAAGCTGCAACTATTAACAGTATCAAAAAGCCTAATAATGTCATTTGATTCTCCTCAATGTGTTTTATACTTTTACTATTTAAAGTTAAAATTTTTATAGAATTTATAATCCTATAGTCTTCTTAATAAATATAATTAAAAAAGGGCAATAATCAAACCTCATTTTAGATGGTATATTTAAGTTTTGCAGCCAATAATATTTTCCTTGACATTTTAAAATTAAATTATTAAGCTATAATGATTAAATTATACTTTTAACAAATTTGTCTTTATAGTGAATATTATTCCTGGTATATGCCATAGTATGTTCATTTAACCATGGAATTATCTATATAACCGGGAGTATTAAAATCAAAAGAACATATATAAATAAATCCATATGAAAATTCCTGGAAAATTATCAAAGAGGGTGATGGATATGTATCCCCCAAAGCATACAAAATCATTAAAACAAAGGCTTTTTCTATTTCTGATTTGTTTGAATTTTGTATTGGGGAGCGATTGCGGAAGAAAAGATCAAAATAATGTATATAAGGTTGGAATCTTATGTGGTTTGGATTATATTACTGTTTTATCAGAAGGATTCAAGGATAAAATGGCTGAACTGGGCTATATTGAGGGTGAAAATATTGTATATAATTGTCAAGGAACAAATTTTGAGCCAGAAAGAGAGAAGGAAATTCTCAAGCAATTCATAAAAGACTCGTCTGACTTAATTCTTACTTTTCCCACAGAAGTTTCTATGGCAGCCAAATTTGCCACTCAAGGAACAGGTATTCCGGTTATTTTTGCCATAGCCAATATTGAAGGGACAAACTTGGTTGAAAGTGTTGTAAAACCCGGTGGAAACATCACCGGGGTTCGTTACCCTGGCCCTGATTTGGTAATCAAGCGCTTTGAATTCATGCATGAGCTGGCTCCGGAAGCAAAACGAATGTGGGTGCCGTATCAGAGAGATTATCCTATTATTTCCAGTCAGATGGAAGTATTATATCCGGTGGCAGAAGCTGCAGGCGTTACCTTGATTGAATTTCCTGCAGATGATGCCGCAGAAATACAGGCTGAATTAGATGCAAGAAAAAAGGCGGATAATATTGATTTTGATGCCATATTTTTTATCCCTGAGCCTCTTAGCTGTACGGATGATGCCTTTGAAGTTATGGGGAAATTTGCTTATGAACATAAAATTCCTATCGGCGGAGTTTTGATGCAAGTTGGGAAGTATGGTTCTATTTTTGGTATTAATGTCAATGTCCCCAAAACAGGCCGACAGGCAGCCGTACTTGCGGATAAAATTCTTAAAGGTAATCCGGCAGGCACTATTCCTGTTGTTTCATCGGAAGGTTATCTTGAGATAAATTATAAAGTAGCCCAAGAACTTGGTGTAACTGTACCTGAAGGTTTATTAAGCAGGGCAGACAGGATAATTCGTTAAAGGTGTTGTTTATTTGAGGAGACATAACGATGAGTTTTAATAAATCGATAAAAACTATGGTAAATTTAATTTTACTATTTTCTGTATGGTTATTTCTTAATGGTTGTACAAGGGAAAAATCTAAAATATATCATGTTGGTATTCTGTCCGGAGCAGAAACTTTTAATGATATTGCTGATGGTTTTATAAATAAAATGTCTGATTTGGGATATGAGAGGGGTAGAAACATTATTTATGACTTCCATAAAGCAGACTTTGATATAGTTGTTTACAAGAAGATAATGGAAAAATTTATAGCCGATAAGGTAAATTTAATTTTTGTTTTTCCCACTGAGCCGGCCTTGATAGCTAAGCAGACTACCCGGGGATTAGATATTCCCATAGTTTTTGCCATGTCGGGTATTGAAGGGAATAATCTGGTGGATAGCGTATCCTATCCCGGCGATAATATTACAGGTGTGCGCTATCCGGGTCCGGAACTTACAGTCAGGCGTTTAGATATATTGGTCGAATTAGTTCCGCATATTAAAAAAGTATATTTAATATATGATAAGAATTATCCAAATACACCCATGGCTCTGGCTGGGTTGCGACCGGCAGCTGCAGCCTTAGGTATCACGCTCATTGAAGACCCGGTAACAACCATGGAAGAATTTAAATCTACTCTGGAAGCACGTTCTGCCCTGCCTGATCCCGGTATGGATGCTATATTGGTTATGCCTGACATTATTAACAATTCGCTTGAAGGTTTTAAGGCTATTCAAAGGTTTGCTTCTGAGCACAAGTTACCTATAGGGGGAGGGATGGCTTTTACGGCCGATCTTGGTGCTTTATTTAGTTTTGTTCCTGATAATGCTGAACAAGGCGAACAAGCTGCTATTTTGGCTGATAAAATTTTTAAAGGGACACCTGCTGGTTCAATTATGCTTGTCTCTCCCCGAGCACGTTTGCGGATAAATTACAAAGTGATTCAAGAATTAAACTTAACAGTAAGTGAAGGGTTATTAAGCCGTGCTTATGAGATAATTCGTTAAAGCGGAAGGAATAATGTCTAGGGAAACCAACAAAGGAAAAAAACGAAAATTTAAAAGCCTGGCAGCTACTTCAGCTATTACTTTTTCACTTTTAATTATTATAGTTTTATTAATTGCCAGTAGCTTACAAATGTATTTCAATTATCAGGCTCAGCAAAAACTCCTGATAGAGCATCAGCAGTTGATTGCCCGGGATGCAGCAGATGAGGTTGAAAGATTCATTCGCGAAAAATTTAATATTCTGGAGTCAGTAACTCACCGCAGCAATTTGATTTCTATCCCCAATAAGGAGAGGAAACTCAATTTAGAGAGGCTGCTGGGTCTTGAATTAGCATTTCGTCAATTAATTCTATTGAATGAACAGGGAGAAGAATTATTAAGGATTTCCCGCATTTCAAAATTATTGTCAATCCAATTGATGAAATACGATAAAAGCAAAGTGCTTTCCACAGTTAGGGGGATGGAAAAATATATCAGTCCTATATATATCGATAAGATAACCAGTGAACCCATGCTGCAAATAGCGGTTCCGGTTACGGATGTCTTCGAAGATTTCAAAGGTGTATTAATAGCAGAAACCAACCTGAAATTTATGTGGGATTTAGTAAGTGAGTTGAATATCCGACATAATGGACTGGTTTACGTGGTAGATGATCAGGGCAATATCATTGCCTTTAGAGATATAAGCCGAGTATTAAGAAGAGAAAATTTGAGTTATTTAAAAGAAGTTCGTAGATTTTTAATATCTGATCCTTCCGATCAAAGAGAAGAATCGCAAATAACCCGGGGTATCCAGAATACTATAGTATTAACCACTCATAAACATCTGTCTTTGCCTGAATGGGGCGTTATTGTTGAATTGCCGGTTATGGAAGCTTATAAATCCGTATTTGTTACCCTGATACTGTCAGTCTCGGTTATTATAGTCAGCATTATTATTTCAGTGCTTTTGATTTTTTATTATTCCAAAAAGATGATCAAACCCATTATTGAATTAAGGGATGCAGCGGAAAAAGTTGGCAAAGGTCAGCGTTATTTTAAAATTGATAAAAAATCCGATAATGAAATTGGTGATCTGGCTTCAAGTTTTAATGATATGGTTGAGGATCTTAATAAAACAACCGTATCCCGTAATGCTTTAGTTACTGAAGTTGCTGAACGTACACTTATAGAGAATGAATTACGGAAATCACAGCAGCGATTAAGCAGTTTTATGGAGTCGGCTACAGATGGTTTTATACTTTATGACTCTGAGTTAAATTTGGTAGAGATAAACAAAGCTGCCTTGGCAATATTTCCGCCGGGGATCAAGAAAGATAATGTCATAGGAAAGAACATTAAAGAAATTCCTCTTATTATTAATGATAATGGCAAAATTAATCGTTACCAAGAAGTAATAAAAACAAAAAAACCCTTCTTTACAGCTGTTCAGGGCTCCCATGCTAAATTGGGTAATATATATCTGTCCATCAGAGCCTTTGAAGTCGGGGGTGGCCTGGGGATCGTATTTGCCGATATCACTGAACAAAAGCAGGCAGAAGAGCAGATTCAGCGTGATTTAAAGGAGAAAACAACCCTACTTCAAGAGATCCATCATCGAGTAAAAAATAATCTTCAGATTATTAGTAGCTTGCTAAATCTTCAGAGTAACAAGATTGAAAACCAGTCATGTTTATTTGCATTGCAGGTTAGCATGAGACGAATTAACTCCATGGCACTCATCCATGAAAAGCTTTACAGATCAGAAAATCTATCAAGTATAAATTTTACTGATTATATAAAAAGTTTAGCTCAACATTTACTAAAATCCTATGATAATAAAGGTAAGCATATTGAGTTGAAATTCAATTTGGATAAGATATTTTTAGGTATTGATACAGCCATACCCTGTGGATTAATTTTAAATGAATTGATTACGAACTCACTCAAACATGCTTTTTTGAAAAACCGGAAGGGAAAGATTAGCATATCATTTACCAGATTAAAGGATAAGACTTATACATTAAGAGTGAGTGATAATGGGGTGGGAATTGCTGAAAGTATAGATTACCTGCATAATGACTCACTGGGATTAACCTTGATCCGAACTCTTGCAGATCAGATTGAGGGAGAAGCCAAATTCGAAAATAAAAACGGTACAGTGTGTACGTTAAATTTTATGGGATATGAATATGGAAAAACAAAATATTCTAATAGTTGAGGACGAGATAATAACCGCTCTGGATATTCAGATGCGCTTAAAGAAACACGGATACAGTACGGTTGATTATGTGACCACTGGTGAAGAAGCGATAAAAATGATAAAAGATCAAAATGTTGATCTGGTACTAATGGATATTAAACTTAAGGGTGTAATGGATGGCATTAGCACAGCGAAATTGATTATAAAAAAATATAGTATACCTATTATCTATATTAGTGGGAATACGGATAAACATATGTTATACCGTTTAAGAGCCACAAAACCGGTTGGAATAATAGCTAAGCCCATAAAGGAGGGAGAATTATTAGAATCTGTTGACGGTATTATTAAATACCATAAAAAAAAGTAAAGGATCGGGCCTTATCCTTTCGTTATCATATTTATACAAATCAAATATACATTAATTTAATTGGGTTTCTCATGACGCGTCATTCTTCGTTTCAATACAGGCTGACAGGACCAGAACTTTTTGGATAAATCTATTTGATATGTTTTTTAACCAGGATTCTGATCATTCTGGGATTTTACTTCTTAGCATTTTAATACAATTATTGATTTCATTTCATTTTGAAACACATTAGTGATAATAAATTCAGATATTTCTTTGAATTGGATATATGTAGAAATTACAGGGATAAGATTGATTTCCTTTTTTTTATAATAATTGGTTTTTTATTTATTTAATTATCTATAGCAATTTTTTTCAAAAATTAAAACAATTTCTAAACTTAGATTTGGAAAGATTTTTTCTTATGAGAGATTATTACATATGTAGGTTAAAAGTATCTAAGTCTAAAAGAAATAAATAATTATGATATTATCAGTAAAAAATTACCTACCATAAAAATGTGAGAATATTAAGTGGATATCAAATGGGTATGAAAATTATTTCTTTTAACTGTAAATTTAATACTTTTGAATTAATACTAAAATTCACCATTTGGAAGTGATTTAAATATAATTAAATTCTCAAGAATATTTGGAATGGAATTTGCCAAATAAGTAAATATAGCATATTATAGAAAAAAATTGTGGGATTCCTATCCCTGTGAATGTCAAAGGTGTTCTTATTATAACATATTAAAAAATTTCAATATCTTATAATTATGGAGATTCTAGTTTGAAATTAGTGTTAATACAAATTTTACTTTTAAACTTCTCTCTTATCGCATCCTGTGCATTTTTGCTAATAGTTTTCATGATTAGCTTTAAAAATAAAATGAATCAGTTATTTTCTTTTTATTTATTTTTTCAAATTTGCTGGATAGTTTCAGGTATTGGAATGAGATTTTCCCTTGCACATCAAAACATTAAAATCTGGAATAATGAAATATTGACTCCTTCACTATGGTTAACCTTAACAGGATTGTTTTTAATCTTAATGACTATTTTTTTATATAGATTCACATGTTTTTTTGTTAATAAAAATAATCGTTTAGTTAATAGTATTTTTATTTTATTAAATATAATTATGATAGGTTTTTTTATCATACATTTACATACTCCCCTATTCTATAATCCCCATTTGAATGTAAATGGATTTATCACGGTTGATTTTCACTGGTTGGGCCTTGCGGGTTCATCATTATTCAATTTGGTTTGGATCGTATCTCTGGTGAATCTTTGGAAAGCACGGCATATGGATGGAGTAAATTATTTGATTTTAAGTATCTTAATATATGGGGGCGGGATTCTTTTAGGCGCTTCCCGATTTATTGCCATTCCAACTGTACCGATAGCCATATTAATAAGTAATGTTTTTTTGGGGCATGTTATCGTTTGTAAGCGTATTATCAGCCCGCTTCGGGAAAAGTCAATTAAACTGGAACATGAAATATTAAAAAGGATGAAACTGGAAAGAAATATTCATTCCGTTAAGGAAGATCGTACTATTCTTTTAAGCGAACTACATCACCGGGTTAGAAATAATTTGCAGATAATTTCCAGTCTGGCCCATTTTCATTCCGGGTATCTGCAAACCTATAGCACACCGGTGATTCTCAACCGGTTTCAGGATTTAATGCAATCAATGGCTTTTGTACATGATTATATATATGGAAATAATGATTTAAATAAGATTAATTTTTCCAATTTTATAAATGAATTAATCAATAAAATCAGAATGATTGGTTATAAATCCGATACTTTGATGGTCAGGAAGAATATTAAAAGTAAAAATTTTCCTTTTGATAAAGCAATACCCTGCGGAATTGTTCTGTACGAGTTGATATTAAATGTTTACAAACATGCATTTCCTGAACATTATAAGGGTAAGCCTGTTCTTGATATTGAGGTGAGAAGTCTTAAATCAGATGCCTATGAAATAACTGTACAGGATAATGGAATCGGACTGCCCGAGAACTTTAATCTTAATAATATTAATTCAATTGGACTAAAACTGGTAAAAATTTTAATTGAAGGCCAGCTTGGCGGCAGTATGGAGGTGGCTGGGGAAAGGGGTACAGTTTTTAGGTTGTTGTTTTGATAAAAGGTAATAATACCTTTATTATTTTAAATTCCTTTTAAATAAGCATTGATCATCCCGGGGTTGTGCCTCAGGACCCATAAGAAATGAGGGTTCAACCCTCGCGTTTTTATTACGCATCGGGATAGGAACTCAAACGCAATCATATGTGGCGAGCTCTTAAAACATCGCAGGGGCTCATGCCCCTGCGGAGTATAAAAATCACAATAACATTAATAAAATAATATTTATTTTTTTCTATGCTAAATTTTACTTGACTTTTTATCTTCAATTATTTATCATAAAATATAATTAATTTTTCATAAATATATATTTAGATATTATTATTTTTAAAAAAAGTTTTAATATTTAATATAAAGGGAATTTATTATGTCAGATATATGGTTTACATTACACTACAGAGAAAAACTTCAAGATAAATATAGTATTAAAGTTCATAATTATAAAGAAGATCCTGTTTGGATATCTACTATTATTGAAATAAGTCAAGATTGGAAGAAATTAGGTGAATTTTTATTATCATTCCCTAAAATTTGGATTAAGCAATATTCCGTATCAGATCATCTATTAGATTTTATGCAATCAAAATCAAAAAGACTTGTAGAAAATATTATACGTGATTTATTATATGAAACTGGGGTTAAAAATATATTACGAGTAACTATTTCAATAGATCAACTAGATGAAGAACATAAAAATAAAATATATCAGGATGATAATGGTCGCCTTGATTTTGAAAGAAACCCCTTAGTAATAGCTAAAGAAAATAAAATCGCTCGGGAGCTTGTACTAAGAAAAGTATTTTTATTGCAAAATAAATGGTATAATGTAGATAGTTCTTATTTAATACAAAAGTGCGAATATTTTGAAAATGCAATACAAAATGCTATCAAATCTTTAATATCAAAAAAATATATCGATGAAGATAATAATCGTTATCGATTATCTTATCTTGGATCAATATATATTGAAAATAAATTATTATCACCATATAACGATAAAATATTTCTTATTGCTGCATGTAATGATAATACTTATAAATTAATTGATAAAGTATATCAACCAGCAGTTGAAGAGCTTAAATATGAATTAAAATTTCAAGAGAAAAGTGAACCAAAAGGGACTATACACGAAGATATATGGGAATTTATCAATAAATGTAATGTTATAATTTGTGATTTAACTGGCAAAAGACCTAATTGTTTTATTG
>CAZKMO010000007.1:28186-41579 GCA_964554015.1 uncultured bacterium | reverse complement strand
TCAGGAATTGATTCCATACACCATGTAAAAATTAATTAGAAGTAAGATTTAATTTCTGCTGCCAAAGGTGTTCTTCACCTTTGGCTTTTTATCTGTGAGGTGAAAAACACCTCACAGAGCGATAAAACCCAAGAGAAACCAGGCCATATCAGGAATATTTATATCCCCCGCTCCGCAAATCCTTCTCCTTTTTTCAGGAATTGATTCCATACACCATGTAAAAATTAATTAGAAGTAAGATTTAATTTAATTAGTATAATAATTTGATGGTAAAATGTCAAGGAAATTTAATTAAAACATTGACTTTTTTACATAGAATTATGATATTATATAATCATGCAGGAAAGGAATAGTAAATCTTTTTTCCATAATAAACAATACAGATTTGTTTATTTATTCATTCTTTTTTTATCCTTGCTTAACCTGGGAATGATTTTTAGCTTTCCGGTTTTAGTCTCTAAAAGCTCTGGATATGGTTTTATAGCAGGATTGATTAAATTATTTTATACCCCCTTATGTCATCAAATTCCGGAGAGGTCTTTTCTCCTGTGGGGTCACACCCTGCCGGTCTGTTCCCGCTGTACGGGTATTTATGTGGGATTTTTTCTGGGAACAGTGATATTCCCTTTTATAACCAAAAAAATTAAAAGTATATATCCTTCCAAGACCATACTCTTGCTGGCCTTGGTACCCATGGGACTGGATGTGGGATTAAAGTGGATTTTTCATATAGATACTGGTTTAATATTTCATTTTATTACGGGCAGTATATTCAGTATTTTATTTTCTTTTTTTGCCATTCCGGGTCTTTTGGAATTATCTGATTTATTAATTAAAAGAGGAGAGATGAGTTATGGATAATCAACCCAGTAAACTTGTACCCGCCCTTATTGGGGGTGGCGTTATGGCAGTACTCAGTTCTTTTCCCCTGATCAGTTTGGGTAATTGCCTCTGCTGTATGTGGGTACTTTTAGGGGGAGGTTTGGCTGCCTATCTGTACAGTAAAGAGCTTCCCGAGGGAGAAATGTTGTCTTCTGGAGACGGAGCTCTGGTAGGCCTGATAGCAGGCTTATTCGGGGCTTTATTTACCAGCCTTCTGTCTTCCTTATTTATTCTTATCGGTTTTAGATTTTCACCGGAAATATTACAAGATATTATGGAGAACAATCAGGATATGCCGCCCGAATTTCGCGATCTTATGCATAACTGGACCAGCGAAGGAGGACTGGGATCTTTTATGGTGATTATGGGTTTATTCATGAATTTAATCATGGATTCAATTTTTGGCACTTTGGGAGGCCTGCTTGGTACGGCAATATTTTCCAAACAAAAGAAATAAACAATTTCTTTTATTGGCTGGGATTCTGTTTTATCTAATTTCTTTAATCTCAGGATGTTACAAAGGACAGGGATTGGAACCGGAGCCCCCGCAAGGAGAAATTCAGGGGCAGGTAGAATTTATGGGTGAGTGGCCGGATTCCACTAAAGAAGTGAGAGTGGTGTTACTGAAGAAGTATCCCTTGGGAATAGATCATTCTGATTTAATGAATTTTGTGGTGAATAATATTGTTAAATACAGTGATCCTATTCCCAAAGATTCACGGTATTTTAATTACAGTTTAGAAGTGCCACCGGGAGAGTATGGCTGGATATTGGTTGCTTGGTTCCCGGACATTCCTTCTTATTTCTTAGGAGTTAAGGAACTGGGAGCTTATTACCGGGATTCAGAGCAGCAATATCCTTCCTCAGTTTTAGTTAATGCCGGTGAAACCCTAAAAAGAATTGATATCAGAGCCGATTTTGCTAATGTTGATAATCAGGATCCCTTTTTTTAACCGAGCGAAAGGATAGTAGATTTTTATGAACAGGCAATATATCAATAAAATTCTGACTATTATAACTGTTCTTTTATTCACTATCACGGCGGTCTCTGCTCAGGAGAAAAGATTCCGTTTGCAGGGAGATGTGATGGATGCTGAGACCGGTAAACCCCTTTACGGAGCAAATGTAATGGTTGTGGGTACAGTGCTGGGCGATGCCACAGATGTTAATGGTCATTTTTTGGTTACCGGATTAACTACTGGTTTCTATGATTTAAAAGTTACTATGATAGGATATACCGGTCAGTTGAAAAATGATATTTCGGTTGGTACCGGAAGAGATCCAAGCCTTATCTTTAACCTCCAGCCCACGGTTATTGAACAACCCACGGTCTTGGTGACAGCTTCCAAGAGAAAACAAAGTACAGAAAATATTTCCTCTTCTTTTGAAGTCATAGGGAGAAGGGATATTGAAACCAGAAATGTGCAGAGTCTGGAAGAGATAGTAGAGAAATCTAGCGGGGTGAATATAGTCAGAGGACAGGTGGATTTTCGGGGATCAACCGGATTCAGCTGGGCAGCTGCCAGCCGGGTAATGTTTATGCTGGACGGCCATCCGGTGATAGCAGGAGATACAGAAGGCATAAACTGGAACATTGTACCGGTAAATGATATTCAGCGGGTGGAATTAATAAAGGGGAGCGGTTCCTCCCTGTACGGTTCCAATGCCATGGCCGGAATGATTAACATTATTACCAAAGAACCTACGGAAAAACCGGTTACCCGATTTAAAACGTATTGGGGTTTTTACGATCAACCTTCCTATGAATCCTGGAGATGGACAGATAAATATCTTCCCTACCAGATCTCTCAGGGAGAAGTGGATCTGTCCCGGGCCCTGACCTATGAGGGCATAAATATTTCTCACAGCCGTAGAATTGGTAAAATGGGGTTTTTGTTAAGCGGATCCAAAGAAACTTCAGCCGGTTATAAGCAGAATGATAATTCTGCCAAATGGAATTTTTTTGGTAAGATAAACATTAAGTTTACCCCCAATATTTCTTTGCATCTATCAGGTATCAGGGCTCAGCATAAACATGATGAATTTATTCAATGGCAAGACCAATCCCGGGCGTTGGAAGTGCCGGAAGATAAAATAGGTGACTGGGTTGGTTCCCGGAGAACCAATGTAAACGGAACCTTTACCCATACGCTGAATAAAAATATGGTGTATTCTATTCGCATGAGTTTTTATCGTAACTATTGGAAGAATCATTTTTCCGATAACCAGGATTTTTCCGGCTCCAACCGCTACAGTACCGAGGGCAGATTTAACTACATCCATAAAATGCATGATATTACCCTGGGCACGGAGATGAACTATTACACCACAACCTCAAATTTTTATGGAAACAGAGGGGTCCGGGAAATGGCTTTTTATGCTGAAGATGAAGCTGAAGTTATTAAGAATATCAGAATTAAGCTGGGAGCACGCTATGATTATCACCAGGTGATCGACGGATCCTCTGATCAGCAGATTAGCCCCCGCCTGGGAACCATTATTAAACCCTGGACAGGTTCATTGATTCGTTTATCCGCAGGGTATGGTTTCCGGGCACCCTCTATTGCCGAACTTTTTACCAAAACTATTGTTTCCGGATTTACCGTGGAACCAAATCCGGAACTCACGACCGCAGAGAAGGTATGGGCTTTTGAAATAGGATTCAAACAGCAGGCTCTCCTGAATTTGGATAACAGCCCTTCATTTAGTCATAATCCTCTGACCTGGTTTCTGAGCAGGCTTGATCCGGCTTTTCTTTTTGATCTTTCTTTATTCTGGTACAGGTATGAAGATATGATAGAACCGCAGCTGGATAGCACCGGAGTAATTAAGTTTCAGTATTTACAAAACGCCAGAAACAAAGGTATAGAAACAAAAATACAGCTCAGTACTTTTAGAGGATTTTTTAAGTACTGGGCTGGTTATACCTTTATTGATCCGGTTAATCTGAATACCGGTGAAATACTAAACTATCGAAGTAAACATAGATGTACTATGGGTATTATATTACATTATAACTGGTTTTCTGCCGGCTGGGATTACCGCTATGCCAGCCGTATGGTTAATATTGTCAATCTGGATGGTTCTGCTTTTGAGCAGCGAGTGCCCATGCATGTCATGGACGGACGCTTAAATTTTGATTTTGGCTCCTATCTTATTACCCTGGAATGTAAAAATATACTGAATTATAATTACACTCTGAGACAGCGATTTGTGGAACCTATCAGGAGCTATGTGGTTTCTTTGAGAGGGGAGTTTTAAAGAAAAAAGACAAAAGATAAAGGAAAAAAGATAAAGGATAAAAGTTAAAGGGTAAAGTAATAAGTTATGAGGTCTAGGGTATAAGGTTCAAAATTAGAATTATTTTCTGTAAGTTTTTGAGTTATAATTAATAAATAATTAATAATAGATAAAGATTAAGACGTAGTCCCGTTAGGGACAACATATTTATAGCCTGAATCAGCCTTTATTGTTTAAGCCCCGTTAGGGGCTTAATGGAAACTCGAAATTTAAGCTTAATCTCAACCTTAACCTAAACCTTAGCCTATACCTATGTTTCCGAACTAACAATGTATTTAATTTTTAATCAAGGAGGTAGCTCTTGTCGGAAAGAATAACGGATTTCAGACAGCTGAATGTATGGCAGAAATCACATGAAATAGTTTTAAAAATTTATGAAATAACCAAAAAATATCCCAAAGATGAAAAAGATTGTCTGGTTATTTTAATGCGCAGGGCAGCCATGGGAATACCTATTATGATTGCGGATGGTTTCATGCGCAGGAATATTAAAGATAAACAGATTTCCTATAAAAAAACCCAGAAGGCTCTGGAAGAGTTAAAGTATTATGTTTTGCTCTCCATTGAATTACAGTATATAAAAGATGAAGAACGATTACTTGAGTCTATTCATGAGGTAGGAAGAATGTTGACCGGACTGGTCAGATCAGCACAAAATAAATAATTAATAATATTAGGAATCCAAAGTATGTCAAAACCGGTAATGATCAGTGTTTCTGGTATTAGGGGAATAGTGGGAGAAGGTCTTACTCCTGAACTTTTAGTAAACTATGCGGCTGCTGCCGGTACCTTTATGGGCAAGGGAAAAGTATTAGTAGGCAGAGATTCCAGAGTAACCGGAGAAATGGTCAAACAGGCAGTATTCTGCGGACTGCAGTCCGTGGGATGTTCCCCCCTTGATCTGGGAATCTGTCCTACTCCCACGGTTGAACTGGCGGTGCAGGATTCAGATGCCCTAGGAGGGATAGTAATCACGGCAAGTCATAATCCAATTGAATGGAATGCCTTGAAACTTTTAAATTCTCGAGGGTTATTTTTAGATCAAAAAGAGGGCGAAAAAATAAAGGGTATAATTTCCAGTCAAAATTATTCTTATTCCAAATGGAATAATATAGGCAATCCTGGTCTTTATGAAGAGGCAGTCCAAGATCATATTAAAAAGATCTTGAATTTGAAGTATATTAATCTGGGAAATATCCGTAAGAGAAAATTCAAGGTTGCCTGTGATTGTGTTAACGGAGCCGGAGGAACCATTCTTCCCCAACTCTTAGATGAATTGGGATGTGAGAGTTATCCTTTAAATCAGGAAGTAACAGGCAGGTTTGCTCATAATCCAGAGCCGGTCCCTCAAAATCTGAAACAGCTGAGTACCTGGGTGAGGAAAAAGAAAGCAGATATCGGATTTGCAGTTGACCCGGATGTTGATCGCCTGGCAATTGTGGCTGAGAACGGCAAACCAATCGGAGAGGAATATACTCTCGCTCTGGTTAGCCGGTTTATTCTTACCCGCATTAAAAGTCCGGTGGTTATTAACCTTTCCACTTCCAGGGCGGTGGAAAAAGTGGCTGAGCGGGCAGGAGTAAAATGCTTTCGCACTCCGGTGGGTGAAATCCATGTAGCCAAGAAGATGCTGGCGGTTAAATCCCTTATAGGGGGGGAAGGTAACGGCGGTGTAATTCTTCCGGAAATTCATCCCGGCAGAGATGCCCCGGTTGCTTTAGTTTTAACTCTGCAGGCCCTGCTAGAAGAGGGGGGTACGGTATCCAAATTATATACATTGCTTCCCCAGTATGTGATGACCAAGAAAAAAATAGGAATTGGTAAAAAAGATCCGGATTTTATTTTGAAGAAATTAATTAAGAGCCATCAACAGGAACAATTAAATCTTTCTGATGGAGTAAGAATTGACAGATCTACAAGCTGGGCTCATATTCGAAAATCAAACACAGAGCCGGTAATGCGAGTGGTAACCGAAGCTGTTACCAAAGATCAATCCGAAGCTTTAAGCAGCGCTATTTTAAAAGAAATAAACAAAATGTAACTTTTGTGTTATCAATAGATAAAAAATTACTCATATATCTTTTGATTCTAATCTTACCTTGTAAAATCATTGGCAAAGAAGAGAAGTTTGAATATCACTTTATTAAAATAGAGAATGACAGTCTGGTATTTAATTTTGAAGTTAAAAATATTTTTGCCGAGCCTGTGGTAGAGGGTCTTAATAAGGGAATGACCACTGTTCTGGAATATAAGATTCAATTATGGAAAAAGCGTTCTTTATGGATAGATAAGCTGGTTGCGGAGGATATTCTCAGGTTTAAGATTAACTTTGATATATGGAGTAAACGGTATATTGTCTTTAAAAACAAAGAGAAACCCGGAGCTTTTGATATTAATGAAGTTAAGGAAAAATGCCAGAAGTTACCGCATTATTCCTTGTGTTCCTGTAAGGACTTAGAAAACAACAAAGAATATAAAATTGCCATAAAGGTTACCTTGCATCCCATATCAATTGAAAATTATAAGGAGATACAGCGCTGGATAGTTGGTGAGGCTAAGGAAATCGATACTGAAGTTATAAAACAACCTAAAAAAGCAGGTA
Source organism: uncultured bacterium (assembly GCA_964554015.1). Taxonomy (GTDB): domain Bacteria; phylum Zhuqueibacterota; class QNDG01; order QNDG01; family CAYUAG01; genus CAYUAG01. Next base: position 34,795 of record CAZKMO010000007.1, on the reverse strand, counting down.
AAAAGGCAGGTAACTGGGTTTTAGGCCTGGTGTTGAATTTAAGTGGTTTTGGTGATCAGGTTATCAATGCCAGGAGTCAATCCTTTTCAATAAATTCCCATCAACTCATTTTTGTTAAGGAATAATAAAAATTGAAACGATGTTCAGTAATCGATATAGGGACTAATTCCCTGCTCTATTTAATGACTGAAAGGTCCGATGCTGGAAATATAAATCCTATATATCAGGAGTTATATAATGTTCGTCTGGGAAAAGGGTTAGGAAAGAATAAAAAAATTGAAGATGCCACCCTGAATCATTGTATTAGGATATTACATAAACTTAAACATCTGGCTGTAAAGCAAAAAGCAGAAAAACTCATAGTAACTGGTACAGAAGTGTTTCGAAAAGCAGAAAACAGGGAGCAAAGTTTGCACAGGATCGAAACAGAGACTGGTCTGAAAGTAAGAATCCTTTCCCATCAGGAAGAAGCAGAAGCAAGTTTTTTAGGTGCGGTAAAAAGAAATATGATAAAAGAAGAATGCTGGGTGGCAGATGTAGGAGGCGGAAGTTCGGAAATAATATTTGGCCAAGATTACCAAGTTATTGATTATATAAGTTTTCCCTTGGGAGCAGTAAGCTTAACTGAGGAATTTTTTAACACAGATCCACCCTCCCCAGGGGAGATTTCAAGTCTGCAAAATAAGGTTATCTCCGATTTCAGAAAATCTGCACTTCCTGGATGGATTCCCCCCAGAATATTAATAGGGGTGGGGGGCACCATAACCACCACAGCAGCAATATATTATAAATTAAAACAGTATGATCCTAATATTATTCAGGGAAAAGTACTGAAGTTTTCTCATATTGATGCTTTATTAGAGCGATTGGGCAGGGTGTCTGAGAAAGAAAGAAAAAAAATTATTAATTTTGATCCCCAGAGAGCTGATATCATTATCGCTGGTATGATAATTGTAAGGTCAATTATGGAACTGGGGAATTTCAATTCTATTATAATAAGTGATTCCGGACTACGATTTGGTCTGGCGGTTCAGGAGTTGACATCCTGAGTAAGATGGGTTATATTGACATAGTTTACAGTGGGAAAAAGACAAATGACAAAAGACAAAATAAAAAAGATAAAGGATAAAGGAAAAAGTTTTGGGTATAAGGTATAGGGTATAAGGGAGAAAGAAAAAAAACAAAAGAAAAAAGATAAAACAAAACTTTATAGATTAAGAACTATAGAATTTGATAATATAATCAGGTAGAAATCAGAGAGCAGAAGTCAGTTGAAAGAAGTCAGAAAAAATACAAATAAAGTCCCCCTGATAGGAGCTTATCCTGAACGAAGTGAAGGAGGAATTTAGGGTGTTTTTATCATTTCATAAATTATATGAGGTAAATAAAATGAAAAAATATTTAGTGATGTCTCTTACCATTTTTATTCTATTATTGAATATGTTTGTTTATAACACCTATAGTCAGGATGTTGATCTGGTAATAAAAAAGTCTAATCTGCATTATAACCAAGAGTATGTAATTGCATATGGACCAGATGCAGAACTAAGCGATTCCAGCCGGATGGCAGTGCTGGTGTACAGAGATCTTCTCCAGCCACCCCAGAGAATTGAGATGAACAAAATTGAAAATGAATGGAGAGCAGCTTATGTTCTTTCCGATACCAGTGTCAAGATGATACTCCTGGCTTTTCAAGCCTTGGATGATAATGGAAAACCTTTGCCAGAGAGTATTGATAATAATGGGGGTGAATACTGGAGTATCAGGGTATGTGATGAGTATGATATACCGGTTCGGGGAGCAAATATGGCTGTAGCCCTGTCCTATACTGGATGGGGAGATTTACGGGAAACAGATGCGGATTCAGCTCTGGATTATCTATTTGAAGAACTTTCCTTGTATCCCAATAATTACGCTGCCTTAAAAATGAAATATTCCCTGCTGCTCCGGCAATTTGAATATTCGGCTGAAATAAGGCAAGAGATTGATGAAGAAGTAATGAGTTATATTTATGAAGAGCCTGAAAATGAAGAAAGACTTAACTTTGCTCTGGAAGTATATAGAATGATTGGTAATACAAAAAAAGCTCGAGAGATAGAAGAGAAAATTATTGATCTGGATCCCAGAGGGGATCAGGCGGCAGCCCAGCGACTCAGTGCAATTATGAAAATTGAAGAAGTTGCGGTGAGATTAGATAGTCTGGAAAATTTTCTGCAGGAGTTTTCCGGATCAAGATTTACAGAATATGTTTTATCCGGGATTACTACAGCAGCAATTGAATTGGGTGATTATGAGAGAATGAAGAAAGTTGGAGATACTTTACTGAAAACAGCAAATCAGCCCGCAGGTGCGGCAAGTCTGGCAGGAATAGCCGGAGTTTTTACTGAGAAGGGAAAAAATTTAAAACGAGCTGTACTCTATGCTAAAAAAGCTGTAGAGCTGGCTCAGTCCTTTGATCAGAAAATTGCTCCTCCGGAGATATCAGAGGAGGATTGGGAAGAATATAACCAGAGACTGGAAGCCAGATATCAGGATGTACTGGGATGGGCCCTGTATCAATATGGTGAACCCAGGGAAGGTATCACCTATTTGGAACAGGCAGCTGAAATAATGCCCCAATCATCAACTTATTTTCATTATGGCAAAGCTTTATTAAGCAAAGAAGGTGCAGGAATTGATCAGCAAATCCAGAAACCGGATTCCCTAAAAGAATCCATAACCATTTCTTCAGGCTTAGAAAAAGCAATGGAATATTTGGCTGGTGCAGTTGCTTTTGGAGGAGAAAAAGGGGAAGACGCCCGGAATTTACTGCGTACAGTATGGATAAGGACGGGAAAAGATACAACTGAATTAGCCGATTTTATTGGAAAAGAATCAAGCAGAATTGAAAAAGAATATAGACAACGGATTCTTTCAAAAAGAAGAATAAGACCTGCCCCTGATTTTGATCTTGAGAATTTAAAGGGAGAATGGGTGCAGCTCTCCGATCAACAGGAAGTGGTGATAGTGTTATGCTTCTGGGCAACCTGGAGTAAATCCAGTTTAAAGATGTTGAACGAACTGGTTGAATTAGCCGATGTTTATGGAGATAGTGTGCTTTTTATAACCATTTCCACAGATTTCAACTGGAGAAGAGCGTTTGATTTTGTCCGGAAAACCAAATTCCCTCTGCCAGTGTTATTAAATGATAGTACGGATAAAGACTATGGCCTTCATGGGGTCCCGGCTGTTTTTGTCATTGATAAAAAATTGAATATACATTTTGAACATAAAGGTTTTAGTGAAAATATAATAGAAGTGCTGGCCGTAGAGATAGAATCCTTGCTATAACTGTCAGACTTACATTTTCTATAGATTTTCACCTAAAGGAAGTTTATTAATGAATTTTTTTTATACCTCTGATCTGCATGGGGATAAAAATTTTTATAGGGAACTTATTACTATCTGCAGAGAAAATAAGGTAGAAATTTTAGTGCTGGGAGGAGATTTACTCCCCAGAAAGGGGCACAGTAATAGAAGTATCTTGGAACAGAAAAATTTTATTCATGATTTTTTAGGTGAAATATTAAAAAAGATTAAACAAAATTTAAAAGTTAAAATATTTGCGATCTTGGGTAATAATGATTGGGCAGCCGTTTTAGATGATATTAAGGAATTAGAAAAGGCCGGATTAATACATATATTACATCAAACCTACTTTAAAATTGAAAATAATTTGTTTATCACCGGATATCCTTTTGTGCCTCCGACCAAATTTTCTCCCAAGGATTTTGAAAAGAGGGATCTGAGTGATGATCAGGGTGTTAATATAACTACTTTCCCGGTTATCAGTGAAACAGGAGAGATCAAGATAGTTAAGGAAGAAATTTTTTTTCAGAATCGGCCTTCCATAGAAGATGATTTAAAAGAATTTAGGGAGTATGCGCAACATAATCCGGAAAAGAAAATAATTTACGTAATGCATTCACCCCCTTTTGGAACTATGTTGGATAGGCTGTATAATTCCCAGCCGGCAGGAAGCAGGGCAATTAAGGCCTTTATTGAGAAATCCCAGCCTCTTATGACTCTGCATGGACATATACACGAGTCTCCGGCAATTTCCTCCAAATATTGGGAAATGATTGGTTCAACCCTTTCGGTGAATCCGGGGCAAGTGGGAGGTTTTCTTTCCGGTGTTTTCTTTAATTCCGATGATCCCAAACAATCAATCCGGCATAATCAATATGACAAGTAAAGAAGGGTGATGTCAGCAAGAAAATATTTTATGAAAAATTTATTATTCAGAATTTCAGTATTAATCATGAGTATTGTAACCTGTATGCTCTATTCACAAACCAGGATTGATCCTTCCCATTGGGATAAGATAATTTCAAAAATAGAGATAATAGGGAATAATATGACCAAGGATTATATTATTCTGCGGGAGATGAAAACCAAGGAGGGAACCGCACTTAATCCTGAGTTATTGGAATTGGATCGGAAGAGGATACAGAGTCTGCAGCTGTTCAATCGTGTTTTCTTTCAAACCATTTCCGAAGGCAAAGAAGTGAAAGTGGTTATATTTGTTACTGAAATGTGGTATGTTTATCCCTATCCCATTTTTTTTATTAACGAGAGAGATTGGGGTAAGATTTCCTGGGGTGCCGGACTGGAACATCTCAACTACAGGGGAAGGGCAGAAAAACTGTATATCAGTTTCTGGTTGGGATATAATCCTACCCTGCAAGTTAAATATCAAACTCCCTGGTTTTTATCCAAAAGGGATCTATATGCCGGATTAATCGTAGATTACAGTCATATAAGAAATAAACATTTTTTTGCCCGTAATATCACTGAAAATCATATCAAAGTGGCAGGCAGTTTGGGCCGACGTCTGGGGTATCATATGTTTGTCAATACAACCATTGGTTATGAAGAAGTGTCGGTTAATCCGGAGTACAGTTATTGCCTTAATTCCCATACCAGTACAGACCAGATTCCCTTCATGTTGTTGAGTTTCAGCTGGGATTATAGAGATTTGAGGGAATATACACATTCCGGGTTTTATGTATCTTTCCTGGGGATTAAAAGAGGAATTTCCGGTTTTCCTGTTGATTATTCCCGTATCGATTTAGACAACAGAGTGTATATTCCCCTGTTGGGTAAAACCACCTTAGCTTTACGAACTGCTGGAACGGTTTCATTCGGCAAAGTACCTTTATATGATCTGGTATATTTAGGATACAGTGAAAGAGTGCGTGGTCATTTTGATAAGAGAATTGAAGGAGAAAATCGGTTTATTTTTTCCAGCAGTTACCGATTTCCCCTGCTGCCGATTAAATATTATAATTTAGGGAATCGGCCCGAGTTACGAAATTTAAAATTTGGAATCAGCGGGAGTATTTTTCTGGATTCCGGATATATCTGGAATCAGGGGGATAAATTTGCTGCTTCCAAGATCAATACAGGTTATGGAGTGGGAGTGCTTTTCCATGTGCCCATATTCAATATACTTCGCCTGGAACTTGGTTTTGATGAGAAGGGCAGGAAGGAGTATATAACGGATTTGTATATTTTTATCTAAGGAGAGAATATAAAGATTAAAGACAAAAGAAAAAAGATAAAGGATAAAGGATAAAACTTAATAGGGAGAATGGAATAGGGAAAAGGGAGGATGGGCGTCGTCCTGAGTGCTGTGACAAGCTCAGTACCAACGAAGCCGAAGGGATAAAAATGTGGTTCAGGTTGAGGTTAAGAAAAAGAATGCACTCAAATCTCAACCTTAACCTTAAAATTCCGATAAGCAGCTGTAATTTATGAAGCAACAAAATAAAGAGACATTAACATGCACTGGGAAAGCTATTTTGTAGAAGCCAAAAATGTTTTTGATAATGAATTGATTATCACGGGAAAAGAAGCGCATCATCTCTCCAGGGTTATGAGAAAAAAGAAGGGAGATACTCTATGGGTGGTGGATGGAGAAGGGGGAGCCTATGAAGTGGAAATACTGGATAAAGATAAAAAAGACATACATGCTAAAATACTTCAAAAACGCAGACGTATCGGAGAACCGGTGGCGCTTTTGACTTTGGCTCAAGGAGTATTAAAGGGGGAGAAGTTCGAACTTTTAATTCAAAAAGCTACTGAAATTGGAGTAAGCAGAATCATACCCATGTTAAGTGAAAGAATCGTGGCTGATCCGGGAAAAAATAAAAAAACTCGATGGATCAATATTGCTAAATCCGCCATGAAACAATGTGGTAGAAGTATTATCCCGGAAATCACTAATCCCCTGCCTTTACCCAAGGTATTGTCCCGGGGGATTGATTGTAGTTATAGATTTGTTGCTCATGCAGATAAAGATAGTAAATCACTTCCCTATTATTTCAATTCTACTAATAATCTTACCAATAAAAAAGCTTTGATTGTAATAGGGCCGGAGGGAGGATTTACAAAGGATGAAGTTACTCTGGCCTGTGATCAGGGATTTGTTAAAATAAGTTTAGGCCCCCGACGATTAAGGGCTGAAACAGCAGGAATAGTATTGAGCTCTCTGGTTTTATCTCAACTGGGAGAACTGGAATAAAGAAGTAGAGTATCCTTATGAAGACAAAAGATAAAGGATAAAAC
>CAZKMO010000007.1:0-28086 GCA_964554015.1 uncultured bacterium | reverse complement strand
ATATAGATTAGTATAAAGGAGGGAAAAATGGAGGAAAGATCCCAGACTTCAAAATGGTTAATAGGCTGTGGAATTGGTTGCGGCGTGGTAATTTTAATTGGAATAATCCTGGTTATAAGTGCATATTTTGTATGTCGAAGTACAGTGCAGAATTTTCAACAGGTAGAGAGTACTCAGGTGGAACTAGAGGACAGATATGGTGCCATCGAGGATTTTATTCCCAGTCCGGAGGGGAATATTGCAGCTGAAAGAATAGAGATATTTTTAAGTGTACGGGATAGTATGGCTGCCTCAATCAGGGAGTTGGATACGACTTTATCCAGGTTGCAGGCTTTGAATGACAATCAAGATGGAGAAGAATCATTCTGGGGCGTAGTAGGTGGTATCAGAGAAGGTTTTGGAATGATACCCCATATTGCTGAGTTTTACCTTTCCCGCAATAATGCTCTTCTTAGTCTGGATATGTCTCCGGGAGAATACTATTATATTTATGTAATAGCTTTTTATTCCTATCTGAATAAATCTCCGGATGATGGCCCCGGTGATCAGATATACCGTTCCGGGAGGGGATTTACCATAGTTTCCTCAGATGATGAAGATGAAGATGAGGAATCATGGAAAAAGGAAATGCGAGGAGATGTAGAATTAGGAGCCGCTCGGCGGATAAGATGGAAAATGATTCCCATTTTAGAAAATCAATTGAATGCTATTGAAACGAATCCCTCCAGATACAGCTGGTCCTGGCGAAATAGTTTGAAATCGGAAATAAATAAACTGAAAGATGACCGGAATCGTCTACCCTGGCAGGATAAGCTACCCAATCAACTTAAAGCTTCTTTAGATCCCTTTCGTCAGCAATTAGCTGAGAGTTATCATCCGATAACTAATATCTTTGAGATAATGCAGGAACGGGATTGGAATGATTAATCTGTTTATTCTTTATATAGTACTCACGACTCAACCAATTAATTCAGAATAATGGATATAATTTCAATCATATTGATTGCTGTCGGATTATCCCTGGATTCATTTAGTGTGTCCCTAATTAATGGATGCACAATGGAAGAATTGAATACTTCCAGAATACTGTCAATTGCCTTGTTTTTTGCTTTTTTTCAGTCTTTCATGCCGGTACTGGGTTGGCTGGCTGGATTGAGTGTTGAAAAGTATATTAAAGAGTTTGATCACTGGATTGCCTTCTTATTACTCTTATTTATCGGATTAAAAATGATAGAAGAAGGAGTGAAAAAAGATTGTCCATCTTCCTCTCCGGAATTACCCGTAAAAAAATTGATAGGTCAATCTCTAGCCACCAGTATTGATGCCTTTGCCGTAGGCATAAGTTTTTCTTTATTGGAATTATCTCTTATAACTCCGGTAGTGATTATTGGAGTAGTTACCTTTGGTTTTTCTATGCTTGGATTGTTTTTGGGGAAATATCTTGGAAGGCTTTTAGGACAGAGGGCAGATGTGATAGGGGGGATAATTTTAATAGGGATGGGGATTAAAATTTTATATGAACATTTGAAATAATAGTTTTATAAAGAATATAAGAGGATAATAAAATTTTAGCGGGAATATACCGGGAATGCAGTATGATTCCCGGATACTCTCAAGATAACAGTACTGATAACTCCTTATTTACCACAACAGTTTTTATATTTTTTGCCGCTTCCACAGGGACAGGGATCATTACGTCCAATTTTTTCTTTGCTTTTAATTGGTTTGGTTCGTTTCTGAAGTATTTTTAAATCGGTAATGTCTTCCGGTTTATTCCGGTCTACTTCTATGGAGTATTTCCATCCCTTTTTTTCAAAAATTTTGGCAAGCTCCTTCATTCTTGTTTTAGTCTGTACTCTGATGACAGCTGGATTTCCTTCTGTTCCCAGTTTTAGCTCCTTTTTACCATCATATTTGTTTTCCAGTTCTTCCAGTTTATCCATTTTTAATCCTTTTGAATCTTTACATTATTATTTATTTTATAATTTTTTTGCCAATGTTTTATATCATAATATAATAATCTAATTCCGGCATGTCAAGTAAAAAATTTTTTTCATTGATAATTACTTGCCATACTCAATTGTCAGGGTACTATTGTTTGTTTCCCGAGATAAAAAATTTATTGACAAGTTAGCATATACTTGCTATATTTATTTTAAAAAGAGAGATTTGTAATATGAACAAACGAGATAAAAAACTTATTGTGGTGGGTGATCGCATACTTATTGCACCTGAAAAGGGTAAAGAGCGTACGAAAGTCGGTCTTTATCTTCCCCAGACTGTGGCTGACAAGGATTCCGCTCAGGAAGGCATAGTCATGGCAACCGGTCCAGGGATTCCTTTATCAGCCCCTCAGGATGTTAATGATGAACCCTGGAAGTCATCACCGGAAAATCAGAAAGTTCAATATTTACCCATGGAAGCAAAAATTGGCGACCATGTTATTTTTTTACGTAAGTCTGCTATAGAAATCAGGTTTGAAGGAAAAACATATCTCATTGTTCCCTATAATGCAATTCTGGTCATTCTCAGAGAAAATGAGGATGATGACATATCTCCAGATTTAGCTTAACCTTTATTTAGAATTCAAAACTACCTAAAATTTTAAAATTCGTTATTAATTTTAGATAATTAACTTTCCTAAAATTATCTTGTTTTTTGGTGAAAAAACTGTTACTTTGAAAATCATACAGATTAAGGTATATTACTTGGGAGGATATATGAATCAATCTCATAAATCTGAACTTAGTGAGGAAAGAATACAGACCAGTTTTTTAGCCAAACCTGAAAAAAAAGCTCTTTTATGGATGGCCCCCAGAATCCCCTCCTGGATAAGCCCGGATATGTTAACTTATTTTGGTTTATTGGGATTAATGATTAGCGGAATTTCTTATTACTTAGCTTATCAGCATTGGGGATTTCTTATTTTAGCAAGTATAGGTATGATAATTAACTGGTTGGGTGACAGTCTGGATGGCACCCTGGCCAGGGAGCGTAATAAGCAGCGGCCCAAATACGGTTACTACCTGGATCATTTGATTGATGCTTTTGGGATTAGTTTTTTTATGATAGGTATTTCATATTCAAACATAATTACTCAACCTTTGGCATGGATTGTGTTAATTCTTTTTTTTATCACCTGTATTAATACTTATTTAGCAACTAATACTTTAAAAGTATTTAAAATTTCACATCTTAAGATTTCTACAACTGAGGCTCGTGTTCTGTTAATAATAATGAATATAATTTTGATTTTCTGCAAGAAGATAACTCTTTTTGGCTTTACAGCCTTTTGTCTGGATTATCTTGCAGTATTGATAATACTGTACATGCTTATAGCAACTATTAGAAGCGCCTATAAAAATTTAACCAAACTTGGTCAGGAAGAAAGAGCTTTATGGGATAAATAATTTTATTGATAAAATTATTATAAAGTAAATTCAGAGTGAGCACATGATTAGAAAAAAATCTTTATATTCATTAATTATTATTGCTTGCCTTTTTATTTTTATGGCTGCTTCCGGGAATCATATGTATTCCGCGGGTAGAAATTTATATGCCAGAATTAAGCTCTTCAGTCAGATACTAAATACCATAAATGAAAATTATGTGGAAGAAGTATCTTATGATTCACTCATCGAAGGCGCTATCCAGGGTATGGTCTCCGAATTGGATCCCCATACAAAATATCTGAATAAAGAACAATTTGAGGAATGGAATAAGAATTTTAAAGGGTATTCCGGAATTGGCATTAGATATGATATTATTGATAAAAAGATTACAGTAATATCCGTTTTTGAAGACAGCCCCTCAGACAAAGCCGGTATAAAACCAGGAGACAGGATAGTCACTATTAACGGAGAGTCTGCTTATGACCTTAAAAGAGAAGAAGTACCAGAAAAGCTAATGGGCCCCAGAGGTACAGAAGTAAAGGTTGAAATTGAGAGATCTTACTGGAATATACCACATGAAATTATAATTGTACGGGATGATATAAATGTAAAAAGTATTCCTTATATATTTATGCTTAAGGAAAAAATCGGATATATGTATATTGTCCGGTTTTCAAAAACAACTGAAGAGGAATTAATCAAGGGATTACATTTTTTGCAATCAAAAGGTATGGAAAAATTAATCCTGGATTTAAGAAATGATGGGGGCGGCTATTTATTAGCAGCAGTGGGAGTAGTAGATAAATTTCTGGAAAAAGGCAGAAAAATTGTCTATACCCGGGGTCGAATTCAGAATTCATCTCATCAGTTTTTCTCTACTAATAAAAATTCCTATAGTGAATTACCCCTAATAATACTAATTAACCGACATTCTGCCTCTGCCTCAGAAATTGTTTCCGGGAGTCTTCAGGATTGGGACAGGGCATTTATTCTGGGAGAAACAAGTTTTGGGAAAGGACTGGTACAGAATCAATATACTTTTAATGATGGATCGGCCTTGTTAATCACAACTGCTAAATACTATACTCCGACCGGTAGATTAATCCAGCGGCCTTTTGATAATAAATCTCATGAAGATTACTATGAAGAAATCTTAAATGACAGTTTAAGAAGAATCTGGGAAAACGAACCTTCCCGGCCGCAATATAAGACCATGATCTTAAAGAGAAAAATTTTAGGAGGAGGTGGCATCACGCCAGATGTTTTTCTTAAACTTCCTGAGGATACTATCAGTAATATCGTGAGAGATTTATATTATTCTAAAGATCGGGTATTTTTTACCTTTGCCGAGAAATTCATTGCTTCCCACCCCAATCAGCTTATTGATTCCTTCGAGGAATATCTCAGAGATTTTGATACCGAGGGCTTGTTTAAAGAATTTCTGGATTATATTAACCAGAAAGAAATCAATTACACCCTTAATGAAATTAAAGAAAATAAAAAGGATATAAGTTTTCTTTTAAAAAGGGCTATTGCCAATCAAAAATGGGGCAGTGAAGCTGGATATAAACTCACTCTTCTTCGAGATCAACAATTAAAAGAAACAATAGAATATTTTTCCAAGGCGGAGAATTTAATTGAAGAAAGAAGTAAAAATTATTTAAATGTGAGAAATGAATAACCGGGATAATAAAATTTTTAAAATTGTTGATCGAAATCTTGGGGATGAATGGAAAAATTGGGACGGAAGTGTTGAAAATAACGAAAGAATTTCCCGTGCCGGCAAGCGTATTTATATGGGAGTGCTCTTATTATCCATAATAATTGGTGGCGGATTCGGATTCTTGATCTGGTATATGATATTTCCTCGTTTGGAACAATTTCATCCTTCTTTACCCCTGGTAATTGGTTTATTGATTTTTTCCATATGGCTGCTGATAGCATTATGGTTTATGGTTATGGTCTTTTCCATTATGACGGAAAAAGACTTGTTGATGAAATTTAGGGGTAAAGAGTTTTCTATTACCTTTCTTGTCCCTTTAGTTTTTAATTTAGGAAGTAAACTGGGTATTTCTGCGGATCTTTTAGGCCATTCCTTTGTAGAAGTTAGCAACGCTTTAATTAAGGCATCCAAAATAAAAGTAAACCCGGAAAATTTACTTGTTCTTCTTCCCCGGTGTTTAAAAAAGGATCTCCTGAAAAATATTTTAAATTATTCCCAAAGATTAAATATTCCCACATTTGTAGTAGGCGGGGGAGAAAAAGCTCGGGAAGTTGTCTATAAAACCAAACCGCGGGTCATTATTGGGGTTGCCTGTGAGAGGGATCTTTTAAGCGGTATTAGAGATGTTATTGATAAGATACCGGTCATTGGTATACCTAACCGGAGACCGGAGGGTCCCTGTAAAAACACTATTATTGATTTCGAGGAATTTAAAAAAACGGTTAATTTTTTTCTTAAAAAAGATAGATTAGTTGCAAAAGAATGAAAATTTTTTAATGTTAAAAAAATTTATATTATTAAAGATTTCTAATGATATTTTATTAATGTTTTTGGATTTTGATTAATCTGTATGAAAGATCCCCATAATTCCAATTTAATATTTAGCGAAGAACCTATCGTAACCCCGGAACAAATTACCAGTCGACTGAAAAAGTCCAAAGGCTTTCTCTTTTCCAAATATGTTATTTTAGGATTTTTCCCTTCCTTATATTCCTATATCAAAAAAAATTTTTCCGGTATTACTACAGGATATATCAATAAATTATTTCCCTATTATTCGTTTGAATTTGATAATCAACTGGTTACCTTTCAATTTCCCGGTATAGGAGCTCCTCTCACAGGAGCTTTACTGGAAGAATCCATTTCTCTGGGAGGAGAAATATTTATCTTTTTAGGCAGAGCCGGTCTTTTAAAAGACAGTATTCCCCGGGATAGTCTTATTATTCCCAGTTCCGCTTTAAAAGATGAGGGAACATCCCGGCATTATGTTAGGACCGGTACCTATAGTTATCCGAATAAACAGTTGGTTGCCCTCCTTCAGGAAACAGTTAAAAATAATAAATATGAGGTAGAAAAAGGCAGAGTCTGGACTACGGATGGCATTTATCGGGAACTTCCCTCAAAAGTTAAAAAAGCGGTTGAAAAAGAGTGCATAGCGGTTGATATGGAGGCTTCAGCTTTATTTACCATTGCAAAGTTTCATAAGAAGAAGATAGCCGGTTTTTTTGTTCCCAGTGATTATGTGGGCACCGAAAAATGGATCCAGCTTAAACCATCTTCTAAAAAATTAAAACCGGTCAAACTGTTTCAGCTGGCATTACAAATATTGAAAAAGGTTAAAAAAGAAATAAATTGAACCCTGCAATAGGGAAGAGTAAAGTAAAAAAAGTATTTTTTCCGAATTCTTCAGATAATTAGGAGGTTATATGAAAATAGGAATTTTGGCTGATAGCCATGATAATGTCCCGGCTTTAAAAAAGGCTGTAAATTATTTCAATGAATTGGAAGTCTCTTGGGTTATTCATGCCGGAGATCTCATTGCTCCCTTTGTTTCCAAACCCCTCTCCCAACTAAATTCTGATTTTGTGGCAGTATTTGGTAATAATGACGGTGAAAAATTTGGTTTGGGAAAAGCCTTATCAGGGAAAATACACAGAGCCCCTTATACTTTAAACTATAAAGAGAAATCCATTCTTATACTGCATGAGCCGGATAATCTGGAAATATTAGCCTCAGCCGGGGAATTTGATGCCATAATCTATGGACACACTCATCAACCGGATATTCAGTCAGGTAAAACCCTGATTATTAATCCGGGTGAATGCGGAGGATGGTTATACGGGAGAAGAACAATTGCATTCTGGGATACTGAAAATCAGGATGCCAGAATAATTACAATTTAAAAAAAGAGTGTAACCTTTTGGGGAAGTTTACGTCTTTACTATTGAACAAAGAGAGTTGTCAATGAAAAAAAGTATATATAAAAAGTTTTTAACCAAAAATAAAGATCAGGTTTTCAGTTATTCTTTGTATTTACTGCATTGCCTGGAAGATGCAGAGGATATAACCCAGGAAGTTTTTATCAAGCTCTGGGAAAACTGGCATAGTATTAATCCTCAGAAAAGAGAATCCTGGGCCATGAGAGTTACCCATAATGCTTGTATTGATTTGATCCGGGAGAGAAACAAGATTAAGCAAACAACCTATGACGCTCAAACAATTGGTTTCAAAGAAGTATTTGACAACCACGATATGTATTCCAATCCAGGGGAAAAATATTATTTAAGCGAACAGCAGAAGGTGATTGTATCCTCTATGGCAAAATTACCCGAGAAACAGCAAAATATTCTTATCCTTCATTACTTTTATGATAAAAAGATCAGGGAAATCAGTGAAATGCTTGATATTAAAGAATCAACCATTAAAGTGATATTACATAGAGCTCGGAAATCAATGAAAACCTTGCTGTCAGAGTATTTTTACGAAAAAAAGGGAGGGCAATATGAGTTTGCAGTGTGATTATATTCGTAAATTATTTGATGATTATATCAGGGGGAATCTTTCTTATAAGCAAAGGAAATTAGTTTCCACTCATCTTAAAACCTGTAAGGCATGTAAGAAAGAGTATAATAAGGAATTCATCATGATTGATGCTATGAAAAATATACCGCTTTTCTCCTGTCCGGAAAATGTAGTCAAGAAAATTGAAGATCAAACCTATAATAAACACAGTGAGGAAGCTTTCTGGCGAAAATATTTAGATTGGATATTTATTAATAAACTCAGACCAATAACTATTGGATTAGCTTTGGTAATCGTGCTTGTCATGGTTACATTGATTCCCTTTTCCACTTTAGACAATCCTCAACAGCCTGAAGGTCCCAAGTATTCCACTAAGGAGATTCGCAAAGCAAAAAAAGAAGCGGAATGGACCCTTACTTATATAGGACATATTATCAATGAAAATAATAAAGAAGCAGTTCATAATGTTTTACTAGATAGATTTCCCAAAATAATCAGAGAAAGTTTAAAAAATTCAATAAATATCATTGGAGGTAAATAATCATGAAAACAAAAATATTCGCAGTGCTGTTAATCATACTTTTTGCCGGAATGAATGTCAATGCCCAGGAAATAGACATTACTAAACATCCGGGGTATATTGATCTTGAGAAGATAAAAATCCCGGACTCAGCAGGTGAGATAACCGATATTTGTCTGGGGCCAGCCTTGTTGAGAATGTTCAAGTCTTTTGATGATGATGATGAAGTAGCAAGTAAAATTAACGGATTGTTATCCATCAGAGTCAAATCTTTTAAGCTTAATGAAGAGGTGTCAAAACAAATCGAGCCCCTTATTGATGATATTCAGGCAAAATTGGAAAAAGAAAAATGGGAACAGCTGGTTCGGGTCAAAGATAGAGATGAACGAACCATAATCTCCATGAAATATGAAAAGAACAAGCCGGTCGGACTTTTAATTATGTCCTATAAGCCGAATAATGAAGTAACCTTTGCTAATATTGTAGGACATATTGATATTGAAGAGATTTCTAAATTAGGATTGGGTTTCAGCAATTCTATGCTGGATAGTCTGGAAGATATTGATGATATGGAAATGGACATGGATGAAGACAATTAGGAGTATGATCATTGCTTAAGTAGGTGAAACTCTCATAATTTATTATTCATGGTAATTATTATAATAATAGGTTATGAGAGTTTTTTTTTAGTATTTTTTTACTTTCGCAGCCAATTGCCCGTATCAGTATCATACACATATTCACTCACATTCAGATTTTGCTGATTTAATAATATTCTGGAATCAGCAGCAAATATTTTCATTTTCTCCCAGGCTGACTTAATTAAAAAATCAGGCTTTTTTTCATATTGAGATACGGGAAGAATATAAAACCTTTTTTTCCCGTATAAAATGGGTGTATACACCCAGGTGAGGTAATAGCCTACTTTAATCATATTCACTCTATCCGCAGATTTGGTAACCGTAATTTCCAGCATTAACCCACCGTCTCTTTTTCTGGGTCTCTGATTTGAAATAAAATTTCCCAGAGAATAGGCTACCAGATTAGATTTATCTTGGTGCCATTCAATTTTCTGAATCACATGGGGATGAGATCCGATGACCAGGTCTACTCCCCGGGCAGTGCAGAATTGATATAATGATATTTGACTACTATCAGGAAATGATTGATACTCCCGGCCCCAATGGAATAAAATGATTATCATATCAGCACCTTTTTGGCGGGCCTGGTTTATATCATTTTCAATCAGCTGCATATCTATTTGGTTTACTATATTGGGTTCAGTAACGGCAATGTCATTGGTTCCATAGGTATAATTTAAAAAACCAAAACGAATTCCATTTTTATCAATAATCAGAGGATATGTGCTGGTTCTTTCTTGATCATCAATAAAAGTACCTGTATGTTTGATATGTAATGAATCCAGGATCCTAATAGTCCGCTCCAAGCCTCTTTTACCTCTGTCGCAGCTGTGATTGTTGGCAGTAGTTAGAATATCTATTCCTGTATTTTTGCAAGCCTGGACCAGCGCCTCCGGCGAACTGAAACTGGGATACCCTTTATAGGGTTTTCCTCCCAGAGTAACCTCTAAATTAGCGATGGCTATATCAGCCTGACTTATGAGGGGATAAAGATATTTAA
Organism: uncultured bacterium; assembly: GCA_964554015.1. Lineage (GTDB taxonomy): Bacteria > Zhuqueibacterota > QNDG01 > QNDG01 > CAYUAG01 > CAYUAG01. The sequence goes on along the minus strand of CAZKMO010000007.1, from coordinate 18,008 downwards.
AACAAGAATTATAGTCATACCTGCTGGAGACAGGATCATAGGCAGCTTTAATCTGACTGTCATGTCCCATGATATCACCCATGAACAACAGGGTAACTCGAGAGGTTTTGTTTTTTGATTGGGCTGTAAGTAAGGAAAAGGAAAATAGTAAAAGTACAATAATACATTTTGTGTATTTTCTCTTAACCATAAATTAAATATACAACAATACCATTAAATTATCAAATTTTCTAATATCTTGTTTAATTTTATTTAATTTAATAAATTAAAGACATATATTCTGAAAGTATTAAGATGAAAAATAAAAATTTATGGAATATATGGATTGATACCGGAGGAACCTTTACAGATTGCATTGGTTTTGACCTTAAGGGTGAGGTCCATCAGATTAAAATATTAAGCAGCAGTGCTTTGCGTGGTAAAATCCATAAGAAAATAAGCAGTGATAGTTTTCAGGTAGATTTTGCTATTGATATCCCCTCTGATTTTATTAAAGGTTATGTATTTATCATATTGAATAAAAAGCATCCTCAGGTTACGGTAAAATCATATGATACCCGGAATGCGATTGTCAAACTAAGTACTCCTTTGCCCATATCTGTTAATCCACAGGATTCATTTGAAGTTGTGTCTTCAGAAGAAGCTCCCATTGTTGGGGCCCGGCTTATAACTAAAACAACTCCGGATAATACTCTTCCTCCTTTACAGATGAGACTGGCCACTACCCGAGGAACCAATGCTTTGCTGGAACGAAAAGGAACTCCCACTGCCTTATTTATAACCGAAGGTTTTGGGGATCTACTCCGTATCCGAAATCAGCAGCGTCCTCATCTTTTTGAACTAAACATTCGTACTCATCAACCCTTATATGACGCTGTGATTGAGGTGCCGCAACGTATGGATGCGCGGGGAAACATTATAAAGGATATGGACCTCTCCCAGCTTTCTCAACAAGTATATCAACTCAAAAAAAAGAATATCTATCATGCAGCTGTTGCATTCTTACACAGTTATCTTAATTCAGAACATGAAAAACAGATTGCCGGTTATCTTCTGGACCAGGGTTTTAAACATGTTTCTTGCTCTTCCCAGATTGCACCCATTATTAAAATAGTACCCAGAGCTGAGACAGCAGTGGTAAATGCTTATTTATCTCAGGTAATTGAATTATATCTACAGCAGGTACAAGCTTCCATATCTCGGGGAAGAGTTTATACCATGACCAGTGCAGGAGGGCTGGTACTATCCTCAGCATATCAACCCAAGGACAGTTTGCTCAGTGGTCCGGCTGGAGGAGTGGTGGGAGCAGCTCTTAGTGGTAAGAAATCAGGATTTAAAAAAGTGATTGCCTTTGATATGGGAGGGACAAGCACGGATGTTTCCAGATTCGAAGGTGATTATGACTATGTTTTTGAACATAGAGTAGGCGATGCTTATTTAGTAGCACCAGCCTTGTCTATAGAAACTGTAGCTGCCGGGGGAGGTTCCATATGTAGTTATTCTGGTCTGGAATTTAAGGTCGGTCCGGAAAGTGCAGGTGCTAGTCCGGGTCCGGCCTGTTACGGAGAAGGAGGACCATTGACCTTAACGGATGTAAATCTTCTCTTAGGTCGTCTGCGAGCTGATCGGTTTGAAATTCCCATTAATAAAAAGGCAGCAAAAGTTGAGTTTGAAAAAGTTTGTGATAAAATTAAACAATCTGCAAAAGTAATAGTTCGAAAAGAAAAGATACTCATGGGATTTTTGGACATCGCCTGTGAACGTATGGCAGATGCAATTAACAGAATATCTATACGGAAAGGATATGATCCGACTGAATATGCCCTGGTAGCCTTTGGAGGAGCGGGAGGGCAGCATGCCTGTTCCGTGGCAGAGAAATTAGGAATTAAAACCATTATTATTCCTCCGGATGCCGGTCTTCTGAGTGCGGTTGGTTTAGGGCTGGCGGTTATGGAAAGGTTTAGCGAACTGCAGATTTTAAAACTAATAGATGATATATACCGCGAATTACCCATAATAATAAGACAAGAGATCAAGAAAGTAAGATCCCTCCTTAAGAAAGAAGGCATCTCTGAGGAAGAAATCATTATTCGACGTATTATTATAAATATGCGTTTCCAGGGTCAGGATTCCAGTATATCCATTAATTGGGATAGGAAGTCTGATCTTAAAAAGGTTTTTAAGAAACGTTACAGAAGTATTTTCGGTCATTGGCCCCAGTCCCGTTCCTTAGAGGTTGAATCTATAAGAGTAGTGGGCTCTTCCCGGCAGGTACAGAAGAGAACTCAGATAATAAAATGCGGGTTCCATAAATCCCAAACCAAAGAATTTCAGCAAAGTTATATAGGGGGTAAATGGCAGCAAATACCAGTCTTTGAGCGTTCAGATCTTCAATGCGGGGCAGAAATTCGAGGTCCAGCACTTATTTTTGACCGTCACTCAATGACTGTGATGGAAAAAGAGTGGAAGGCATATATTGATCAGAACCAGACTCTTATTTTAAAAAGATGTAGAAAAAATTCTCTGCGATTTGAAAAGAATAAGCCCGAAGTTGTGGAACTGGAATTATTTACTCACAGATTTGAGAACCTGGTAGCAGAAATGGGAGAAATGCTGAGGCGAACCGCTCTTTCTACCAATGTAAAGGAACGTCTGGATTTTTCCTGTGCACTTCTGGATCAACAAGGAGAACTCATTGTTAATGCACCTCATATTCCGGTTCATCTGGGTTCTATGGGTATTTGTGTTCGGGAGCTGAGAAAGATAATTTCTATGAAAAAGGGTGATGTTATTATTACCAATCATCCTAAATTCGGGGGGTCTCATCTTCCGGATATTACCGTAGTAACACCGGTATTCACCTCTGAGAAACAACTTATTGGATATGTAGCTAGCCGAGCTCATCATGCAGAAATAGGGGGTATCCGGCCTGGTTCCATGCCTCCTCAAGCACAAAATTTATGGGAAGAAGGAGTTGTGATTTCACCCATACACTTCTTTAAAGCCGGAAAATCTAGAATTGATAAGGTGAAAAAATTTTTAAGTGAAGGGAAATACCCTTCCCGGACTGTGGATGAAAATCTTGCTGATTTAAATGCTGCTGTGGCAGCAAACCGTAAAGGTGCTGAAATCCTGACAGATTTGACTCGAAAGTATGGATATGATCGTATTAATCATTATATGAATACTCTTAAAAAGCGGGCTGAACAAAAGATTCGCAGTGCATTACGGAATGTACCCAATGGAGATTATACTGCTGAAGAAACATTGGATGACGGATCTTTAATTAGAGTTGTTTTTCGTATTTATGATGATAGTGCTGTAATAGATTTTACCGGTTCTGCGGATGTCCATCCTGGAAATTTAAATGCGACCCCAGCCATTGTTTTAAGTTCGGTTATCTATGTTCTCAGACTTTTAGTTAATGAACCACTTCCTTTGAATGAAGGGCTTATGAAAACAATTATTCTAGAACTTCCTCCAGGTATGCTCAATCCACCTTTTCCGGATGATCCCAGACAAGCACCTGCCATAGTAGGGGGAAATGTTGAGACCAGTCAGCGTATAGTGGATACTTTATTGAAACCATTGCAATTGGTAGCAGCCAGCCAGGGTACCATGAATAATGTTCTATTCGGAAACGATAATTTTAGTTACTATGAAACTGTATGCGGAGGATGTGGTGCGGGACGAGATTTTGATGGTGCTACTGCAGTGCATAGTCATATGACTAATACCAGAATAACCGATCCGGAAATTATCGAGTTTCGCTATCCAGTACGAATCGAAAAATTTGCTGTCCGGCCACATTCCGGAGGTAGGGGTAAACACAGAGGAGGAGATGGAGTGGAAAGAGAAATTTTATTTCTGGAACAAATGTCTCTTTCTGTGTTAGGACAGCACAGAAAAGAAGGACCCTATGGAATTGCAGGTGGACATCCTGGCAAACCAGCCAGTCAGTATCTGATTAGAAAATCCGGGAAAAGAAAATCATTGAAATCTATTGATGGAATTGAAGTGAATTCCGGAGATCGTTTCATCCTTAAGACCCCTGGTGGAGGAGGGTATGGAGCTCCTGAATCCTGAGATTAAATTCTTGATAAAAGAAGGATGAGTGTAAAGAAAAAAAGGAATGATAGTATGAAAAAAATTTTACTTATTCTTATGTGGTCAGTTATCGCAGCTGCTTTTATCGGGCCAGGAACGGTCACCACTGCTGCTTCTGCAGGATCACATACCGGGTTTCAGCTTCTCTGGACTCTGCTTTTTTCCATGATTGCCTGTTTTGTATTACAGGAAGCCAGTGCTCGAATTACTATTGCTTCCCGGATGAATTTGGGACAGGCTATTCGTCGGAGATTCAGTAGGGGAGTGAAAGGAATTTTTGTTCTAATCTTGGTACTGGGAGCTATCGTTTTAGGATGTGCTGCTTATGAAGCTGGTAATATTCTGGGAAGTGTGGCCGGAGTGGTTTTAGAGATTTCTGTAGATGCAAAAATTATAACCTTAACTATTGGTTTGATGGCTTTTATTCTGCTTTCATTCGGTTCGGTGAAAGTAGTTGCCAGAATACTGGGCGTGGTGGTTGCTGTTATGGGATGTATGTTTTTGGCCACTGCCTTTATGTATAAACCTCCAATGCAGAATATAATAAAAGGTCTTTTTATCCCTACCTTTCCCAGTGGTTCCGCAGTATTGATTCTGGGTTTGGTGGGAACTACAGTAGTACCGTATAATTTATTTTTAGGATCTGGTTTGGCGGAAAATCAGAAAATGGGAGAAATGCGGTTTGCCTTGGCCATCGCTATTTTTTTAGGAGGAGTTATTTCCATGGCAGTATTGATAGTGGGAACCACTGTTTCTGACATTTTTACCTTTGAAGGGCTCTCTTTAGTATTGGAAGAAAAATTGGGTAACTGGGCAAGTATATTTTTTGCCCTGGGTTTATTTGCGGCAGGATTTTCTTCGGCGGTAACAGCCCCTCTGGCCGCTGCCATTACTGCTAAAAGTTTATTTGAAAAGAACCGGGATGCATCCTGGTCAGAAAAGTCGAATCTTTATCGGAGTATATGGATTACAGTGCTTGGTATTGGTATTTTTTTTGGATTGTGGGGAATTAAGCCGATACCTGCAATTATTCTAGCTCAAGCACTCAATGGTATCCTACTTCCCTTTATAGCAGTATTTTTGTTTCTAGTTGTAAATGATGAACAGTTGATGGGAAAATATGGAGTGAATGGATTAATTGGGAATGTGGTAATGAGTTTAGTGGTGATGGTGACAATTTTACTAGGCACTTCTCAGGTTGTAAAAGCTACAACCAGACTTTTTCACCTGCCGCCACTGACAAATACAAGTGTTTTGATTATTTCAGCTATTGTCTGCTTAGGTGTTTTTTTCTTAATTATCCGGAATAAGAGTTCATGGTCCCTAAAATAATAATAAGGAAAATAAGGAATTTATTTATAAATCATAGATGCTGTGAGTTTTATGATTTTAAGAGAAAAATATATTGAAATTCTACAACAGTTGTGTTATATTTATAGGATTTTTTGAGTAATTATTATAAAAGTATGAAAGAATATTTTAAAAATATTAAAAGAGAATTTAAAGGACATGCAGGGAATTATGTGTTTCAGTGTTTGCTGGCAACCATTACTGTCTTTATTATACTTTATATTCTTACCCTGCAGAATGTGGTCATAGTCGCATCCATGGGATCAACCGCCTTCGTGGTGTTTGCACTTCCCCGGAGTGTCTCTGCCCAACCCAAATGTGTTATTGGCGGTAATCTGGTGGGCTTATTATGTGGTACACTCTGTTCCCTGTTTACCATAGCCAGTGATTTACTTACCTTGGTTCTTTATGCGGTTGCCGTTGGATTATCGATTTTTATCATGGTGATTATTAATACTGAGCATCCACCAGCTTCCGGACTTGCCCTGGGAGTAGCAATAAGGGGTTACTCTTTAAAAGTTGCCCTTACGGTGATAACTTTTTCGATTTTACTGTCGATTGTCCATATAATATTCAAAAAACAGATTAAAGATTTAGTATAAATGTTAATAATAGGGAGGAAAAATGCTTAACAATTTATTCTGGATTGTACCGATAAGTGCTATTCTTGCTTTACTCTTTGCTTATTTATTTTTCAAACAGATGATGAAGGAGAGTGAGGGCACAGAAAAAATGGTAAAGATAGCCTCACATGTTCGCACCGGAGCTATGGCCTATCTGAAACAACAATTTAAAGTGGTGGCCATAGTCTTTGCTATTTTAACGACTTTATTTGCCTTAATGGCCTATGTCCTGAATTTACAGAATCAATGGGTATGGTTTGCCTTTCTTACCGGAGGATTCTTTTCTGGTCTGGCCGGTTATTTAGGGATGAAAACTGCCACTCATGCCTCTGCCAGAACTACCAATGCTGCTCGTAATTCCCTGAATCAGGGATTGAAAATTGCTTTTAGAAGCGGAGCAGTTATGGGGCTTGTGGTGGTAGGACTTGTTCTGTTGGATATTTCCATATGGTTTGTAATACTCAACTATTTTGTTAAGGAAGCCAGTACTACTCATAAGCTCATCATGATAACCACCACCATGCTTACCTTTGAAATGGGTGCCAGCACTCAGGCCTTATTTGCCAGAGTAGGGGGAGGTATATATACAAAGGCAGCTGATGTGGGCGCGGATCTGGTGGGAAAAGTGGAAGCTAATATTCCTGAGGATGATCCTCGGAATCCAGCTACCATTGCTGACAATGTGGGAGATAATGTAGGTGATGTTGCCGGTATGGGAGCTGATTTATATGAATCCTACTGCGGATCTATTCTGGCAACAGCGGCTCTGGGAGCTGCAGCATTTATGCATAATGCTGCTATGCAGTTCAACGCAGTTATTGCCCCCATGCTTATCGGTGCTGTAGGTACGGCTCTTTCTATTCTGGGAATCTATATGGTACGGACTAAAGAGAAAGCTTCTCAAAAACAATTAATAAGGGCCTTAAACAGAGGAGTAAATTTCAGTGCAGCCCTAATTATTATATGTTCACTTATTATATTAAAAATATTAAATATGCCTAATGCCTGGGGAATATGGTGTGCAATTGTTACTGGTTTGTTAGTAGGTATGGGAATCGGTAAAGCAACGGAATATTTTACTTCTTATTCTTTTAAACCAACCCGAGAAATAGCAGAAAGTGCTAAAACCGGTACAGCTACAGTTATTATTACCGGAATGGGGACTGGATTTATATCTACTCTTTATCCCATACTTTTTGTGGCAGCAGGTATAATTTTGGCCTACCTGTTTGCTTGCGGATTTGATTTTGCCAATATAAGTATGGGATTGTATGGAATTGGTATAGCAGCAGTGGGAATGCTTTCCACACTGGGTATTACTTTATCAACCGATGCCTATGGACCTATAGCAGATAATGCCGGGGGTAATGCTGAAATGGCTGAGTTGGGTGAAGAAGTACGAAATCGGACCGATGCCCTGGATGCACTCGGGAACACAACCGCTGCCACCGGGAAAGGGTTTGCCATTGGTTCGGCTGCTCTCACCGCTTTGGCTTTGATGGCTTCCTATATAGAAGAGATTAAAGTTGGTCTTCTCCGTATTGGAGAAAAAGTATTTACCTTTGCTGATGGTTATACCGTCGATATTGAGAGAGCCAGTTTGAGAGAATTTGTAGACTATTATAATGTAAATTTGTTAAATCCCAAAACCCTTATTGGTTTGCTTTTAGGTACCATGATGGCATTTTTTTTCTGCGGCTTAACCATGAAAGCAGTAGGAAGGGTTGCTTCTCTTATGATTAAAGAAGTTCGCAGACAATTCCAGGAAATTGAGGGTGTTTTACAGGGTAAAACCGAGCCGGAATATGCTAAATGTGTAAAAATAGCTACCAAGGGAGCACAACATGAAATGATGCTTCCTTCCTTGGCAGCCATTATTGCTCCTATACTGATTGGAGTTATTTTCGGAGTTCCCGGAGTTATGGGTCTGCTGATAGGTGCTCTTTGCGGTGGTTTTGTTCTGGCTATATTTATGGCCAATACAGGAGGAGCCTGGGATAATGCCAAAAAATATATTGAAGAGGGAAATTTGGGTGGCAAGGGATCTGAGGCCCATAAAGCTACGGTAGTTGGGGATACAGTTGGTGATCCTTTTAAAGATACTTCCGGCCCCAGTTTAAATATTTTGATAAAACTTATGAGTATGGTTGCTATTGTTACGGCAGGTATTACTATTGCTTATGCTTTATTATAAATAATACATTAATCGTATTTATAAAGCTCTGATAGATTAATTGATTTTTTATCAGAGCTTTTTTATTTTATTAATCTTATTACTATTATTATCCCAATTTAAATCCAGAATTAAATAATTTTTCTTTGTTTTTAAGCAATTATTCGGCATGATATTTGAACAATAAGATTAAGATATTTAATATGATATGATAGTAAGAGTTAATATCTTTTCATTTTGAGATTTTTTTTACTACTACATCTGCAATTTGAAATACTTATTAGTTCATAGAAAGCAGGTATGTCGAATAAATCAAAAAACATAAATATTCAGAAAAAAATATCTATTCCTATTATTACTATAATTACAGTATTTCTCCTTATATGTGCTTTTATTACTGTTCATTATATAAGAGATTTGACTAGGAAAAAAGTAGAGATCAATGCTTTAGGGCTGATACAACAAAAAGCGGATAAGATAGAACTTTTTTTTGCTGAGAAAATTCGGGTTCTTGATACTTTTTTAACCAATCCTTTTTTTTTAGAATGGTATTCACAATATAAGGTATATCGAAAACCATTAGAAAATGATCAGAACTATCACAAAATTACAGGATATATAAATCAAATTATCAGAGATGATACCACCATAAAATCAATTTTTTTTGCTATGGATAATACGCAAGAATATTTTGATCATGAAGGACGTTACGAACTTGAAGGATATAAGGTAAAGGAACGCCCTTGGTGGAATAATGCTTTACGAGAAAATAAATTATATTGTGATCTGGAAGGTATTGATTATAAAGATAGTACCTTTACGGCAACCTTACAACTCCCCATTTATGAAAAAAAAGGTCGTCTTCTGGGAGTAGCAGGTATGGATATTTCTTTTAATACTATTAGTAATTTGCTCCGAGATATTAATTATGAAGGATACGGAAAGGCCTTTTTAATTGATGATAATAACAGAATCATATATTTTCCTGGGATCGATCAAGAAGAAAAGTTATTTCTTAGTAATCTTTCTTCTATTGATAGTCTTTCTGCAGATAATTCTAGTTTTTATCAATTAAGCCAGTCTATTATGACTAATAAGACCGGATTAAGCAATGTCAAATGGGAAGGCAATGCGAATATTGTCCTCTATACCCCAGTTATGAAATCAAAATCTGTGTTTGACTGGACTTTGGGTGTAATGGTACCCGAGAAAATTATTCAGTATCCTATTAATAAGATAACTAAGATTTCGGTTATAGCTATATTTATAGCAGTGTTAATTCTGTCTTTTATAACTTTCTTTTTAACCTCTTTTATTACTGATCCCTTAAACAGACTTGCCCAAAGACTGGATGAGATTGCCAACGAGAGAAGTGATTTAACTAAAGAATTACCGGTTGAATCCCATGATGTTATCGGGCAGACAGCCGGAAATTTTAATACCTTTATTTCTCATATACGAGAGATGCTTACTGTAGTTATCCACAATACTACCGATGTAGCGGAACGAACAGCAGAAATTCATAAGAATTCAGCAACAATCTCAGATGAAGCCTCACAAATGTCAGATCAGGCCAAGAAAGTTGCTAATATTTCACCTCAGATGCTTGCCACCATTAATGAAATCAACCAAAAAGCAGGAAATGTAGCGGATTTTTCCAAAGAGTCTAATGATTTAGTAGTAAAAGGAGAGCTATTAATGGGGGAGATAATCAAACAGATGGAAAATATCTCTACAGCTATTAAAACTTCTTTTAAGGAAATGAAAAGTTTAAACAAAAGATCCAAGCTTTTAAAAGAAACCGTTCTTAACATTAATGAAATTAACACTCAGATAAATACACTTTCTTTAAATGCTTCCCTAGAAGCAATACATGCTGGCAAGGCGGGAAAGGGATTTTCTGTTATAGTTAAAGAAATTAAGATGTTAAGTCAGTATACAAAAGAAATAAATGAGGAAACCTCAGAGATTCTAGATAGTGTTAGCCAGGATATTAAAACACTTCATAATTATATGATAGATTTGAATAAGAAGATTGCGGAAGAGATTGGATCGTTTAAAGTAATCGTTAAAACCTTTAATTCTATTCAAAAAGAAGTGGGGAATACTGATCAAGCAGCAAATGAAATGAAAAACGAGGTGTATAAACAAATAGATTTAATTCGCAGTATTGATTCTTCTATTCAGCAGATGTCCAAAGCCACCGGACATATTGCGGAAGGCATTTCAAGTTCCTTTGAGGAAATTTCCGGGGTTGATTCTCGAGTAAAAAAGCTTCAAGAATCTACAGGGAAATTCAAAGTATAATACTCTGGTGTTAACAGCATGATAAATATATAATTTTATCGTAAAAGATGACTGTAATGCAATACTTTAAAAATTTTTTAAATTAATTAAATTTATATTCTATAATGTGGCAGTAATGGTAAAACAGTTTACATTTCCTAGACTTCCGAAAGAACTTAGACCGTAATCAAAATGATATTTTCCATAGGCAATCCCCAATCCCATAGAAATGCCAGCCAAGGTTTCATTGGCTGCCCCAATTTTTTGTTCTCGCCCTCTTGAGTTGTATCCCCAGCGAAAGAAGAAATTATCAGTTAGGGTAAATTCTCCTCCCACTGCCCAGTAAAGTCCTAAGAAAATATCACTTTTGGAATAAAAGAATCTATACATATTAATATTGATAAGTAAGGGTAAATGAGCAAGATGCTGGGAAATCCCGATTCTTACCAAAGAAGGAAGTAGTTCCTCAGTATTTCGAAAAGAATCGATGGCTTTACCCACATTTTGCAAACTCAGACCAATATTTAAATTTTTTGTGGGATAGGTATATAAAAAACCTATATCCAAAGCAATGGCAGAGGCGGCATAATTGTCAATCTGAGAGTTTATGTATTTTAGGGAAACTCCGTAATTTAAATGTTCAAAAAAGGAAGCTGCATAGGTTGTCGAAATGAGAAAATCTCCCGCATAGAAGCTACCTAAATCATTACCTTTAGTATCTCTTTTACGCATATCCCCATAGTTGATATAGGACAGGGAAAAACCAATATTACCTTGAGTTTTCAAGGTTTTGTTAAATCCTATAAATCCGGTTTTTATATCTAGTATTTGATTTAGATAAGTACAGGTAGCACTAAGATCCTTGACCCCAACCAAAGAGGCAGGATTATAACGCATACCATACAAATCACCGGTTACGGAAGTAAAGGCACTCCCCATGGCCAGAGGCCGGCTGCCCAGATCGGTTCGCAAAAAATCGAATCCTTCCTTTACTCCTGTCCCTTGGGAAAATAAAAGGACGGGTAAGATTGTGAGTATCAGGATAACTTTATATTTCATTTCTCTTCTCATAGTTATACAAATTTTTAGAGCCACCCATCGGATTCGAACCGATGACCTGCTCATTACGAATGAGCTGCTCTACCAGCTGAGCTAGAGTGGCGGTTGATTTTATCATAAATAAATTATTTTTTTGTTCATTGCATTCATTTGAATAATAATGTAATCATCAGTTAGTTAATAATCAATTAAAAGTCAAATAATTTTTTTATATAGGATATAAATAGTAAACTTATTTTTAAATTTTGGAGAATCAAGCAGTTATTTTTTTAATACGTATAATATACATGGTACCATTTCCCTTGATTAAATCTACATGACCATGGAGTTGTTTTTCAATAAGAATTTTTACCAGACCAAGACCGATGGTAGCAATATTACCAAAATCAAATTGTATGGGCATGCCTATTCCATTATCACGAACTATGATTTCAAATTCATCAGTATCCAGGTCGTGTAAAGTCAACTCCAGGGTTGGTTTTCCTTTATAATTTTCAGGAAAAGCATATTTATACACGTTGGATATTAATTCGTATAAAATAATTCCGCAGGCAATAGCCTGATTTACGGAAAGAACAGGATTGGTTATTTTTTGTTTTACAATCAGATTGCAGGAAAAGGGATACATTTGTTTAATTCTGATGTTTAATTTATCTATGTATTCTGAAAAATTAATTTTTGCCAGATTTTTATTAATATACATGTAGCCGTGAACGAAAGCCATGGACTGCATTAATTCCTGGAATCTATCCCAGACTACCTGTATATTATATTTTTGTGCATACTTGGAATGAAAATGAGCCAGACTGGATATGATCTGCAGGTTATTTCGAACCCGATGCTGAATCTCTTTCATAAGATGAGAGCGATCCTGTTCATATGATTGGATATTGGCTTCAAGTTCAATTCTTTTAAGAAATTCTTGTTCCAATCTAATAGATTTCTCCCGGATGGGATTTATTACCTGTTTTCTTATAATAGTATATCCTAGAATTATATTGCTAATAAAGGTGGATACCGGAATAATAGGAATATGAATAATTCTGGTTAATCCAAAGAGTAGGCCACTTCCATATATGGCAATACTGAGGATTAAAAGTTTGACTCCTTTAATATAACGAACTTTTAAGAGTAGAACCATTGAGTACAGCCAGGGTAGGTTAATCAATAATAATCCCAAAACGCCTGTCCAGTGAAAGTCATTGGTGACAAAGCCGGTTGTATTTATCTGGGGGTTGAAAAATAAAGGATAATATAAATGTACGATAAATAAAAAGGCGGCACTTATTAATAGACTGTAGAAAATAATATTATAAAGGCGATTTAGCTTGTGAACGTAGAGGAAGGAGAATTTATAAAGAGAAAAGGTTATCAAGGCCAGGGAAAAGCCGGTTAAGGTAAGCCAGAATTCAGGATGGTTAAAAAGGATATTTTTTGTAAGCAAATTTTGATGGGAAAGGGTAAATCGTAATCCGATACTTGACATAAGCCAGATAATTTCAAAAATCAGGTAAAGACAAAAGAATTGATTAATTTTATTTTTAATATCGTTTATGCTTATAAAGAATAAAAAACAACAGGATATAATCAGAGATATGACGAGAAATATGAATTGCATCAGTATGCTAAACATGATTGTATCCTATTATTAGTGTAGATTACTATTTATTAAATGTACTAAATTAAATAATAATAATCAATTAAAATTATTAGTGCTGATTTTTATTGAAATTTTATCGTTAGTATAGTCAAAACTGTTTTTTTTATGGGTTTGTCAGTCTGAGTTTAATCGAGGACTGACAAACCCATGTTTGTTGGAAAATTTTAATTTTTCAGAATTTAATTTTTAGAAGATAATCCTTGGGCAGTACGATCCTCCAGAGGGGGAGCAGGAGTCATCTGGGGAGGATTTTTTTCCACTAATTTCATTACTTCTTCCACCCCTTTTTCTATTTGGGGATCACGGCCCTGTACCAGAATATTAGGATCATCCCATACCTCAAAGTCCGGAGATACTCCTTCCCCTTCCCAGAACCAGTGTCCGTCATTATCGTAAAGGCGGGCTCCGGGCACAGTAATACCGCCACCGTCGATCAATCTGTGTCCTGTAGCCGGTCCTACCAGAATTCCTAAAGTACGCTCACCTATAATTGGTCCGGCTTGCAGTTCTTGAAAGGCCCAGGGCAGGCCGTCACCTCCGGAACCGGCCCAACCGTTGATCAGCATACCCAGGGGTCCGGTATTGGTTTTTATGGGCCAGGTGTGATCTTTCCCGTGCCGCCAGTGTAAGTTATACACCACTGGCCGCAGCAGCAGTTCCATAAAACGATCCGCCAGCTGTCCGCCTCCATTAAATCGTTCATCAATAATAAATCCTTTTTTATCCAGTTGTCCGTAAAACATGCGCACCAGTTCCCTTTGCCCCTGATCGGCAGTATTTGACATGTACACATATCCCAGTTGACCTTGGGAAAGGTTGTCTACCATCTTCCGGTTGTTCTCAATCCATTCCAGGTAGCGTACATTATTCTCCTCACCCTGAGTCAGACATTTTAGGGTTATTAGCTTGCTGTCTTCTTTTTTTCCGGAACTGCTTACAGTTAGAGAAACCGTCTTTCCGGAAAGCCCTTCAAAAGCTGCATAGGGATCTTTTTCCGGATCCAGATCCGATCCATTCACCGCTAGAATATAGTCACCGGCGTTTACCTCAACTCCGGGCTGATCAAAGGGGGATCGAACTTCGGTATCCCACTTGGCTGGAGTAACAATGCGTTTGATCTTATACAGATTGTTATTCAGTTCCCAGTCTATTCCCAGAAAGCCGGTTTCCCGCTGGTTCACCTGTTCCACATCTCCTCCGAAAGTATAGGTGTGGCCGGCACTGAGTTCGGCCTGCATATTGGACTGGATATTGCTTACATCCCAGCGGGTTCGGGCATCATCTATTAAGGCACCGTAGCGATCCTTCATTTCCTCCCAATCCACCTGATGCATGTAGGGATCATAGAAAAAGTCCCGGTACCGCCGCCAGGTATCCAGGAATATCTGTCGCCACTCCTGCTTGGGAACAAGGTCCATCACCAGTCCGTCAGTGGGTATGGGCTTTTCTATTTTCTGGCCTGGTTCCGGCTTGATTATTCCGTAGCTGCCTTTGCTTTTGACTAACAGGGATGTGCCGTCTGCAGTGGCTACCACTTCATCCACATCAGAAATAATGGTTTCTTCTTCCCGTTTCTCCAGGTCATAGTAAATTAAGGAGGATGATTTTTCCCCGGAACCGGAATTGGGGAACCTCCAGTAGACCAGTTTATCCGGGAAAGGGATTAGTTTTCCTATATTGCCTGCTGCAGGTGGCAGGATTACAATCCGGGATTCCGGATTGTCGAAATCCACCGTAACTTTGATTTGGTCAGGTTCCTTTTCTGATTTTTCTTTTTCATTCTCGGATTTATCCTCCTTTTTATCTTCTTCCTTTTCCGATACTGATAGTTCATCGTTTTTAGGATGGAGCAGGGAAGGCACTTCCTTGGTCAGGCTGAGAGATGCGATTTGAGTGGCATTGGGATACACCCAGGTACCGTCATCCATATCAGAATAGAGAGCGTCAAAGTTACGGTTGGTGAGGAAAAACAAATACTTGCCGTCTGAGCTGAACACAGGCTGAAAATTATCATAATATCCACTGGTTATCTGATGTGATTCCTGATTATCGAGATCATAAAGGAGAACAGCATTTTGGGCATTATCCATTCCTTGAGTAAAGGCAATCCACCTGGAATCCGGAGACCAGGCAATGGGGAAACTATAGCGGGATCCGTGGCCCAGATTCCAATTGGTATTACCGGCGACAATTGTCTTCTTGGTTTCCACATCCAGAACTGATATATCATTGGTTTCATCAATAAAGGCCAGTTTCTTACTGTTGGGCGACCAGAACAGGGTATAGCCAAATCCTTTCTTACGCCTGGTAAGCTGTTCCGGTTCTGAATTTCCTTGAGTTTTTTGCAGATAAACTTGGTATTCCCCGGATCTATCACTCCAGTAGGCTATATACTTGCCATCCGGGGACCAGGCAGGAGCCTGATCAAAGGCACCGCTGCTTTTGGTCATATTGATAACAAATCCTTCCAGAACCGGTACATTGAATAATTCTCCCCGGGCTTCAAACACAATGCGTTTTCCCTCCGGAGCAGCGGTCATATTGCGGATGTCCTTACTCACATCTTTTACAGTCGGCATTTCCAAAGATAGATCACTAACCACCTCTACGGTTACCGGTTTGTATTGCTGACTGTTTATATCCATTACATACAATACCCCTCCGGCTTCAAACACAATATCCTTACTTCCTGCTGACATATAGGAAATATCAAAGTCAGTAATATTGGTTATTTGAGAAGAGGTTTTGGTATTGGTATCATATTTCCAGATATTTAACCGCATATTCTTTCCCTGATCAGAGAGAAAATAGATGGAATCGTTGACCCAGGCCGGCTTGCCGTCATTTGCCTTGTTCTTAGTTATATTCTCCGCAGTTTTGTTCTTTAAATCAAAGACGATAATATCAGAGGTCAGGCCCCCCCGATATCGTTTAAAGGGATAGTTCTCGGTAATTTTGGTAATATAGGCCAAATAACGGCCGTCAGGTGAAAAGCTGGCCAGTTCTCCGTAGGGAACGGCCAGTTTCCGGGGTAATCCTCCCTTTTTGGAAACCAGATAAAACTCGCGGATGCGCCGGATACCGCATTCCCGGGAGGAAGCAAAGAGGAGGTGCTCTCCGTCCGGATGCCATTCCAGCATACGGTCGGCAAAGGAATAATAGGTCACTCTGGTAGGTACGCCTCCCAGAACCGGTATCACATAGACATCCTGGTTGCCGTTATAGTTGGCAGTGTAGGCAATGAATTCTCCGTCAGGTGAGAAACGGGGCCAGGATTCCTCTCCGGGGGAATGGGTGACCTGAATGGCAGTCCCGCCGGTTTTGGGCATGATCCAGATATCACCGCCGTAGACAAAAGTGATGCGGGTGTCGGATACATCCAGGTAGCGCATGAGTTTGGCACTGATCTGGCCGTAGGTCTGGTTGAATAGAAATAAAAGACTCAATAATAAAAGAATTTTTTTCATAATTTTTCCTTTCTTTAATTTAGGTTATGGTGAGATTTAGATTTATTTTTTATTAAAAAATTAAATTTATTTTTCACTAATCAACTGGCTGCTTTGTATGCAATTCAAGGCTATTGGTATTGTTCTCGGATTCGCAATTGAGAAATTTATGATTTCAGTTTTCAACGCTTTATTTTTTGCCGCAGGGGCTCCACCCCCTGCGGAACAGGATATTGATTTTTTTGATTCTGTCAGACTTTGATTCATTTAAACTGACTAATTATTTTTTCGATTCCGATACCGATACCGATACCGATTCCAAATTCTGATTAATCAACATATAACATTCAATAATAGATTGTTTATGATACATTTTTATATCAAAGATAATGCACTTTAAGAAAAATAACTATATTAGGTATACGTCAGTATAGAATTATGTTTCCTGAAAATTTTTATATTTGTAATAAAATAATCATATGTCAATGAAGGAAAAATTTCCTTAAAAGATGTGAAAAAGTGAAATGTAACCAGTGAATACTGATATGCTATTGAACATTTACTATTTAACTGCCTTTAATCGCCTTTTAAACATAAGATTCAAAAGAATGCCGTTTATTATCAGTACAAAAAAATCAATGGTGATGACCGCAACCTCAAAACGATAACTCCGGTTAATACCATAGTGCAAAATTATTACTATCAATGAAATAATAGTGAGAGAGAATCCGGTAAAAAAGAGCCAGCCGATGGCTGTTTCCAAACGGTTTTCCCGGGAAAAAGTCGGGAAGATACATAAAAAAGAGAGACTCATCATAAGGTAACCCACTTCTTCCAGTACTATAAAAATCCCCTGAGGATTATATTGGATCAATAAGGGTATTCCTTCAGTTTCTTGATTCAGCAGGCTGGCCGGGATCACGGAAAACTGAAGGAAATAATTGGTCAAGAGCAATACACAAGCCATAAGGGAAAAAGACCAGGCAAGGCGGCTGAATATTTTATTATGATCTGGAGTCAGTGAATGCAGGGCAGTTATAAGAATTACATATAAAACAGTCATTACCATGGCCGGAATCATCCATAAATAGTCATGGGGGTATTGGGATAGAGTGTTCAAGTAGGGATATTGGATGCATCCTTCTTGACAGAAGGGACCGGTTATGGGTACAGCGGTAATGGCAAATCCAAAGGTGATCACGGTGGTTAGGGCCAGGAGCAGAGCTGTATAGAATCCGACCTTAATAGCAGTTTTATTATAAGATACAGAACCGCCTAACCATGTGGAAAATTTTCAATGAAAT
>CAZKMO010000006.1:0-44059 GCA_964554015.1 uncultured bacterium | reverse complement strand
GTCAAATAAATCCATGCCTAAAATTTAAAAGAATCAGGGGGTAAAGTCAAATAAATAATTATGTGAAATAAATTAGTGATCTAGATAGTATAATCTAGGCGAACAAAAAATATAGTGAACAGGGAATTGGGAATAGGGTGCTGTCTGCGAAAAAATTGCAGTTTTAAAAACAGTTATTTATAGCTATTAAAATCCCTCTTTTTCAAAGGAGAATCACAGGGGGGTTGTTCACCCCATTTCTTTTTGCAGAGAAATCATTACATTAAAGTTGAAGTTCTTTTGAAGAAATTTTTGCATTACAATTATTCAAACAATTTTAAAATCCGCAGTCAGGGACTGAGGTTATCCGATTTTTTCAGTAAGTTTATTGTATTCATTGATGAGTTATTGGGAACATATTGATGAGTAATACGTACGATAACTATATAATTAAAAAGATTATATAACATGAATAAAACTTCCATTCTTAAAGTTCATAATCTGGGCAAAGTATACCACAAGGCCAGGATTCCGGTTCATGCTCTGCAAAATGTAAATTTTGAAGTTTCTGCAGGAAATTTTATTTCTATAGTAGGACGGTCGGGATCCGGAAAGTCAACCCTTTTAAATCTCATCGGCGGTCTGGATAGACCCAGCTCCGGGAAGGTGGAAATCAAAGGCAGAGATCTATCTGCCATGAGCAGGCAGGAACACACCTTTCACAGACGCACCCGGGTGGGAATGATATTTCAGTCATTCAATCTCATTCCCTCTTTAACTGCGCTGGAGAATGTTGCTTTGGCTGCTCTGTTTGCCCGTGTACCCAGGAAAAAAAGAGAAGCAAGAGCTGCTGAGATTTTACAGACTATGGGCCTGGAGCAGCGATCAGATCATATTCCATCTGAACTTTCCGGAGGAGAAGCGCAGAGAGTGGCTATTGCCCGAGCCCTTATTAATGAACCTGCCATTCTTCTGGCTGATGAACCTACCGGAAATTTGGACAGCCTTACTGCCGGGGAGATAATAACGCTGTTGCAACAGTTGAATCGAAATACAGGAATTACCATAATTATGGTAACCCATGATCAGCAAACCGCCAAACAAATATCCCATCATACCTATACGCTTTTAGACGGGAGAATTGTAGAACATGTATCCGGGATGAGAAAATGAGAAGCAATGATTTGTTTCAATTAGGGATTTCCTATTTATGGAAAACCAAACTCCGTACTTTTCTTACCATTTTAGGAGTAGCTATAGGGATAGGAGCTTTGGTTTCCATGGTCTCCTTTGGCACCGGGATGCAGAAAAACGTTACTGATTATTTTAAAAAAAATGACCTTTTTACCAGTATCCAGGTACTGCCTGAGAAGATAGATATTAATCAGGCAGTGTCTGCCCTGGAAGGAGAAGAGCCAGAAAACCAGCAGGAAACTCCACCCCTGAATACCAGGGCCCTGGAAACCATACGCTTAATTGAGGGAGTTGAGGTTGCTTATCCGGAGATATCATTTCCGGTGAAAGTAACATTTAACCAGCAGGAGACCAGAACCTACCTACGGGGAATACCAGCTGCTTTAGGTACCTATAAGCCTTTTAATCAATTGCAGTACGGACATTTTTACCAGAATGATGAACAGGATAGTGTTATTATCAATACGGAAACTCTAAAATCTTTGGGAATAAAAATTAAAGAGAAGAACGGGGAGAAAGCTTTATCGGATACAGCTGAGGTAACCTATGTACCCCCTGATTCTGTTATTGGCAGAAAAATCACTGTTTACACTTCCGTTATTGATCCTGCTTCTTTTACTAATTTGATACAACAAAGGGGGATCCCGGATCATTCCTGGTTTAAACAGGCAGAAAATCAGTTTACCATTATCGGGATTCAAAAAAGAGAATCAGAATTCAGCTATGGATACTACCGAGCAGGTATTATCACTCCTATAAAAACTGCGGAAAAGATACCCAGACTTCCCTTTAACTCTGTATGGAATCTCTTACAACCCAAGCATAAGCCTAGTGAATATGAAGCATTATTGGTAAGAGTACAATCTCTGGAATATTTAAAACCAGTCCGAAATAAAATCGAAGATCTGGGATTTGGTACTATTTCCCTGGCTGATCAACTAAAAGAGTTTAAAAAAGGATTTATTATTATGGATACTGCTCTGGGTGCCATAGGTACGGTTGCCTTAATTGTAGCCGGATTGGGGATAATAAACACCATGGTTATGTCCATTCTGGAAAGAACCAGAGAGATCGGAATCATGAAAGCCATAGGTGGCAGTGAATCGCAGATACAAAGTATCTTTTTCATGGAAGCAGGATCCATCGGATTTTTGGGAGGAATTTCTGGGCTTCTGCTGGGGTGGGTGGTAACTAAAATAGCCGGATCTGTGGCTACCCATTATATTGTCCAACAGGGTGGTGAACCAGTTGATCTTTTCTTTATTCCCTACTGGCTTGTCATATCAGCCATGATCTTTTCCCTGGTAATTAGTTTAATAGCAGGATTGTATCCTGCTATCAGAGCTGCCCGAATCGATCCGGTGGAAGCGCTGCGTCACGATTAATAGTATATTGACATTTATCATTATCTGTAATATATTATCTATGTTCAGGAAATAATTTTTTATTACAATCAGGTTATAATCATGGGATTTAACTGCGGTCTGGTCGGTCTTCCCAATGCGGGAAAATCTACCATCTTTAATGCCCTTACCAATCTAGGAGTAGAAGCTTCGGCATATCCTTTCTCTACCATCGATCCCCATTTTGGGGTTATTGCTTTAGAAGATGAGCGGTTGGATACTATCTATTCCCTTATTGGTTCCGCTAAAAAAACACCCACTACCCTGGAATTTATAGATATTGCCGGCCTTATAAAAGGGGCTCATCAGGGGGAAGGCCTGGGTAATCAATTTTTGTCCCATATCAGCCAATGTGATGCCATTGCCCATGTGGTACGCTGTTTTGAAGATAAAAATGTCTCTCATCCCTATGAACATCTGGATCCAGTTAATGATGCCAAATCAGTTACCCTGGAAATTATGCTCAAAGATATAGAAATAATTGAAGCCCATCGGAAACAGTTTCAACAATCAGCCAAAAGTGGAGAGGCAGAGGCCAAGAAAAAAATTGAATTGTTACACAAATTTTTCGAACATCTTAATGAAGAGAAGGAAATTCGCAGATTAAACCTTACCCCCTCACAGACTGCCCTGGCCCGGGAATTGAATCTGCTTTCTGCCAAGCCGGTCATGTACATTGCCAACATAGATGAAAATCACCTCACCGGCAGTCCCCTGGTTAAGCAGTTAAGTGAGTATGCTGCCTCCCTGGATGCTCCCTGTATTCCTTTTTGTGGTAAAGTGCAGGAGGAAATAGCTGAGCTTGATCATGAAGAGCAATTAGAATTTCTTCAGGCCATGGGGCTGGATGAAACCGGTCTGCAAAAGCTAGTCAGGACTGGCTATCAACTGTTACATCTTAATACTTTTTTCACTGCCAACGAAAATGAAGCTCATGCTTGGACTATCCCCCGAGGTGCTACAGCTGTAGAGGCAGCTGAAAAAGTACATACTGATTTTGCCCGGGGTTTTATTAAAGCGGATGTTATTAAATATAAGGATTTGTTTGAACATAGATCAACCAAAATACTTCATGAAAAAGGACTGGTCGCAATTCAGGGGAGAGATTATTTAGTAGAGGATGGAGACCTCATTTTTTTTCATGCCAAAAAATAAATTTTTTCCCTTAGATTAATGTATAGTAAGGGCTATAGGGACACCTTGAACCTACCCGGGCCTATGCCAGGTATATTGATGGTTACCCTTTTTATATTTACCTGACTATATTCTCTATATTTACCTTCCCTTTTTTCCACAGTTATATTTTTCCTTTATCATTATAAATTTGTATTACAATATACAGGTGCTAATTTTTTTTGCTTAATGGTGAAAGATTTTTACCAGTAGGATCATAGTTTTATAGAAGCAACCAATAATGAGAGCATGGTAAAAAAAGAGGGAAGGCTAAGCAAATGAATACACAGGAAAGATATGAGAAATTCAGAAAACTAGGTATGCATCGAACAGTCACTCAGATATGTGCAGTGGTTGTTGTTTTTATAACAGCAATGTTATTATATGATTTTTTAGTCAATAAAAATAGGGGGCTTACTTTTATTTATCTTCCTGTTGGTCTGATAGTAATTACTATGGTAATTGCATCTATCAATAACCTCCAGCGTTTTACTCTTAATCCTTATTATCTTAGTTTGTTTATAATTATTACGGTGGTCCCGGGAATTTCTTTAATGGATTATTTTAATCCTTTTATGCTTAGCTCATCTCTTCCCACTATTATTATCATGATCCTGTTTTGGGGCGTGCTGTTACCCCTAACCTTTCCTGAAAGCATAGTATTATTTTTATTAGCTTGGATATCCTATGTTTCGTCCTTTATTATACATATTAATGATTATAATATGACAACCATCAGCAATAATACCATTTTTATTTTTATTTCTTGCATCCTGGCCGCACTATGGTCAATTAATAATTATAAACAGAGAAAAAAAGTATGGATTTTGCAGCAATCAGGTGCATCCGAGAAACCAGAATTGTGTTACCAGAATACAGAGAAGAGGCAACATCAAGAAAGTCAAATCAGTCAAGCCGAAAGGGCAGCTTTTATTAATCAGGTAATAAGTAGTTTGGTTCATGATTTGAATAATTTTTTAACTATAATTTTAGGCAAGAATCACCTTATTTATGATTCCCTTCCTGAAGGGGACAAAAACCGTAATCATATTGAAACCGTGACCAAAACCTGCGAAAAAGCATCTGCTTTGATAAGAAAATTACTTGCTATAAGCAATAATCAGATTTGTATGCCTGATAAAATCAATTTAAATGAAACTATCAATGAGGTCAAGGATATGGTTACCCACACTATATCCCGTAACATTGATCTTATTATAAAAAAGGATCCCCAATTGCATCCGGTTAAGGTTGATCCTTTAGAATTAGAACAAATTTTGCTGAATTTATGTATTAATGCCAGGGATGCTATGCCTAATGGAGGTAAACTGATTCTGGAAACCAGGAATGTCAGTCTGGATGATATTTACTGTACCTCAAGAAATCTGTCTTTGGAGCCAGGTGAATATGTAATGATTGTTATTGGTGATACCGGTACCGGAATAAGTAAAAAAATTCGATCCCAGATTTTTAAGCCCTTTTTTACCACCAAAGATAAGGACTCCGGTACAGGTTTGGGTCTTTCCTCGGTGCATCGGATTATCAAGCAGAGCAAGGGTGATATAATTGTGTATACCGAAGAAGGAAAAGGAACAGTGTTTAAAATTTTTTTCCCGGCTTATACACAATTGCCACAAAACAAATATGAAACCAAAAAATCATATAATGTTAACAGTATTCCCAAGAGACTTGAAAATAAAGAAACTATTCTGATAGTTGATGACAATGAAAGTATTTTGCATATGACTTCCTGCATGCTTAAAAATCATGGATTTAATGTTTTAGAGGCAAAAACCAGTGAACAGGCTCTTTCCCTGGTAAATAAGTTTAATAGTAAAATTGATCTTATGCTTTCCGATGTTGTACTCCCGGATGTGAGTGGTAAAATACTCTATGATAAAGTTAAGAAAATATGCCCCAGTATGGGCATATTGTTCACTTCCGGATTTACCAGTTATTTATTACGGCACTATGACCTGCTGGATAACAGTAAGGATTTAATCCAAAAACCGTTTACTACCGGTGAGTTAATTACAAAGATTAATGATTCTTTAAAAAAAAAGCAGCAAAGAAGAGATAATCAGGATTTTTTTTACCATAAACGAAAATTGACTTATTCTGATCAAAATTTGAGACGATTTATTAGAAAACAAAATAATTCTTTATTATAATCAATGGTTTCATTATATTATATGTACTAATTGAAAAGAATATAATGAAACACATTGATGTATTATATATAACTTCTACTGCCTATAGTGGTTCGACAATATTAGGTTTTATTGTAGGCTCTTCTCCGCAGATATTTAATGCTGGAGAACTTCAATATTTTAATATAATTCAAAAAAAAGATGAAATGTGTACCTGTGGAGTGTTTTCTCAACAGTGTCCCTTTTGGTCAAATATTTATAATAATAAGTATACTATATACAGAAATCCCTCCTTTTTGGAGAGATTGAAGATATCATTATATATTTTAATTAAAAAGAAAGTAACTCCGGACATTATAGAGAATTCCCCTGAATACACATTATTGCATAATATATTTAAGGATGCTATTACCTATAAACCTGAAACGAAATATATTATTGATAATTCAAAAAGTTTATGGAGACTTATTCATTTAATGAAATGTCGAGGAATTAATCTAAAGGTTATTTTTATAAAAAGAAATATTTTTGGGAATATAGGATCTTTTGTTAAACATAGAAAAGGTTTCTGGCGGGGATTGTTTAGATATTTCACCATGAATTATTTTATTAAAAGATTATTAATTAATAATAATATAAATTATATTATTATTAATTATAATAATCTGTGTAATCATCCTGATATGGAAATAGGAAAAATTGAAAAATTATTTAAAATAAAGATTAAGGAGTATATAAATAAATTAAATTTAAAAAATACTCATGTAGCAACGGGAAACATGGGTACAAGGCAATCCTTAGATAATTATAAAGGATTGTACCCTGATGATTCCTGGAAAGAGCAACTATCACTATTTCAAAAGATTGTATTAAAAATTATCAAACCAATTAGTAATCAATAACATCCATTTTCAGATAGGGCCGTAGAGCTTCCGGTACAATGACCGTTCCCTCATCAGTTTGAAAGTTTTCCAGAAGAGCAATAATAAGGCGGGGGAGGGCTACTCCGGATCCATTTAAAGTATGGACAAATTGGGGCTTATCGCCTTTTTTCTTTCTATAGCGAATGTTCATTCTGCGGGCTTGAAAATCAGTAAAATTGGAAACTGAAGATACTTCCAGCCATTTATTCACACCGGGAGCAAATAATTCAATATCATAGCACTTGGCAGCAGCAAAGGAGAGATCTCCGGTTGCCAATACAGAAACCCGGTAGGGAAGTTTAAGAGTCTGGATAACCTCCTCCGCATTCTGAAGCAGCGTTTCCAGTTCTTCATAGGAATGTTCCGGTTCCACAATTTTGACCATTTCCACCTTGTTAAACTGATGGATACGCATCAATCCTCTGGTGTCTGCTCCGTATGATCCTGCCTCCCGGCGAAAACAGGGTGTATAAGCAGTATACTTGATGGGTAAATCTTTAGCCGCCAGGATTTCCTCCCTGTGAAGATTGGTTACCGGTACTTCTGCCGTGGGTATTAAAAAGAGATCATCCTTTTCCACCAGGTACATGTCATCTTCCAGCTTGGGCAGTTGACCGGTGCCAAACATCATATCCCGTTTAACTATAAAGGGAACCCAGGTTTCTATATATCCATGTTTTTCAACATGCATATCAATCATAAAGGTAATAAGAGCACGCTCTAATTTTGCCCCTGCCCCCCAGAAAGAGACGAAATTTGCACCGGAAAGACGGCTGGCTCTGGTAAAATCAAGTATTCCCAGCCTTTCTCCAATTTCCCAGTGAGGTTTTAGGGGGAAATCATGTTCGGTGACCTTTCCCCATTCTTTTATAATTTGATTGTTTGTTTCATCACCCTCTGGTACGGATTCATGGGGCAGGTTGGGAATGAATATATGAATGCGGTTAATTTTTTCCTCAATTTCTCTGATGGTTATATCGATTTCTTTGATTTGCCGGGAAACCTTACGCATAGCAATAATGGCTTCCATGGCATCCTCTCCCTGTTTTTTCAACTCCCCTATCTGCTCGGACGTCTGGTTACGCTCAGCTTTCAGATTATCAGTTTGCTGGATGAGATCACGTCTTTTTTTATCCAGAGCCAGAAGAGTATCCAGGTCTACATCCATTTTTTTTACCTTAATGGCATGACGTACTTTTTCCGGATTTTCTCGTATAAATTTCAGGCTAAGCATTCCCTTAACTCCTTTTATCCCGTAAATTCAATAATTTTACGAGTAATGAATTGGATTTCTTTTTCTTCCAGTTCCGGATACATGGGCAGAGAAATGATATGATGAGCGGTTTTTTCTGCTATGGGAAAACTGCCTTTACCTTTACTAAACTCTGTATAAGCCGGTTGCAGATGCAAGGGAATAGGATAGTGTATGGCCGATGCTATTCCTGCTTTTTTTAAATGTTCCTGTAAGCCGTCTCTGTCTTGCACCTGGATGGAATATTGGTGAAACACATGATCATTATATTCCTTAATCACCGGGGTTTTTACCTTGGCATTTTTTAATAACTCGGTATACAGTGCTGCCCGGTCCTTTCTGGCCTCATTCCAGGCATCAATATAGTTCAGTTTTACCCTGAGAATAGCAGCCTGGAGAGCATCCAGTCGGCTGTTTATTCCTAAACGGGCGTGATGGTATCTTTTATCCGAGCCATGATCCATAAGTATACGAATCTTTTCAGCTATCTCCTGGTTGGAGGTTAATACATGCCCCCCGTCTCCAAAGGCACCTAAATTTTTAGCCGGGAAATAGGATAAGCAGCCCATATCCCCCAGACTGCACACCTTTTTAGATTTATACTTTGCCCCCACTGCCTGGCAGGCATCTTCTATTACATAGAGATTATATTTTTGAGCAATTTTGTTTATCCGGTCCATATCAGCTGCCTGTCCGAAAAGATGCACCGGAATAATGGCTCTGGTTTTATCAGTGATGACCTTTTCAATTCTGTCAACATCAATTAAATAGCTATCCTCTTCGATATCAACATAAACCGGTTTTGCTTTCAGTAGAGCTATCACTTCTGCAGTAGCCACAAAGGTAAAAGGAGTGGTAATTACCTCATCCTCGGGCTTAATATCTATAGCCATAAGACATAACAGCAGGGCATCGGTTCCGGAGGCACAGGCAATACCATAGGTTGTTTCTGTATACGTGGCCATTTCATTATTAAACGCCTCCACATTGGGTCCCATAATAAACCATCCGGTTTTCAGAACCTTATCCATTTCCTTTTTAATTTCTTTTTGGATTGATTGATATTGCTTGACTAGATCCACCATGGGTATATTCATAACGCTATCCTTTTTTGGTTACTTTAATGTCCTTTTCCACTTATCATTATATAAATGGTATGAAGGATTATTTTTATATCCATTCTCAGTGACATATTTTCAATATAATAGAGATCGAATTGCAGTTTCTGTTTAACGTTTTCAATAGTCTGATCATATTCCCCTTTAATTTGGGCCCATCCGGTTATCCCCGGTCTTACCCGCAATCTTCTGGTGTAAAGAGGTATTTTTTCCTTTAAATATTTTACAAAGTTGGGCCGTTCCGGCCTTGGACCTACCCAGGACATATTACCCTTGATAACATTGATGAGCTGAGGTATTTCATCCAGGCGGTATTTACGCATAAATCTGCCGAAGTGGGTTACCCTGGAATCATCAGGAGTAGCCCATACCGGACCGGTCATTTTTTCTGCCCCTGATACCATGGAGCGGAATTTTATCATTATATACTCTTTACCGTCTTTTCCCACTCTTTTCTGCGTATAAAATATTTTTCCCCTGGAATCGATAGGGATTATAATGGCAAATAAAATCCAGAGTGGAAGAAGTCCGATTAATATAACTATGGATAAGAGAATATCAATAATGCGTTTCATGATTTGTTCCCACTGGGGCATTATGGTGGGAAGTACTTCGATAAGAGGAAATCCATATATTTGATTGGTGCGCACCTGACCGATAATTATATCATAGAGATGGGGAACGATTTTTATACCCACCGGTAAACCATTGCACTGAGCTATTACATTTTCTAGCTGACTGATAGAAGGTTTAGAAAGAGAAATAATTACTTCCTGAATGTTTTTTTTCTTAATCAAGGTATTAAGATTATTGAGATCACTCATTACTGGTATATGCCGGTAGCTTTTATTTTTTTCGATTTTCTGGGGAGAAATAAATCCTACAATATCATATCCTAAGGCCGGGGCATTAGCAACTTTTTCAGAGATCTTTCGAGCCTCCTTTCCCCAACCGATTATGATGGTTTTTTTCCGTCCGAAACCGGCTTCCAATAATTTTCGGTGAATGGTGCGGAAAAGAATACGGCCAAAACTGATTGTAAAAATCAATAAGCCCCAGTAAGACACAATCATAAAACGGCTGTAAGGAGCAGGCTTATTGAGATCGTGTTCAATGTCAAAAGTGATAAAAAACAGGAGAATTATACCTACGGTCACGGCTTTGGAAACTTCGATAAACTCATCGGTGCGGGATTGAGTATATTTTATTCTGTAGAGTCCAAAAAAGCCGAAGAGCAGAAACCAGAATATAAAAAGCAGTAGTGAAATCAGAAATACTCCCCAGAAGGTTCTTTCGGAAAAAAGGCCGAAGGTCAAGCGCAACCGGCACCAGAGAAAGAAGGCGGTGTGGATCATGGACAGGTCGATTAAGAATAAAAGAATTTTTTCGTTATATTTTGACATAAGAGAATATAAAGCTTTTAAGAGTTATTTATATTATTTTTTGGTATACTGAATCTATTGCTTTGACCATTTTTTCTGCAGAAAATTTTTTTGCCACCAGAGCATGGGCATTCTTCCCCAGTTTTTCTCTAAACCTGGGATTACCCAGCAATTTGTTAATAGACGTTGCTACTCCCTTATAATCCTTGGGTTTAACCAGTAATCCAGTCTTTTCATGCTGTACGATTTCCGGTACCCCTTCCACCCTGGTTGCTATTACTGGCTTCCCCATATACATGGCTTCAGTTAAAGACCTGCCCAATCCTTCCCAGAGAGAGGTTAGCACAAAAATATCGGTGATTTGCAGTATTTCCGGAATATCTTTTCTAAAACCCAGGAATAGTACTTTATCTATAATATTAAGTTTTTTGGTTAATTTAATTAAATATTTTTTTAATTCTCCATCACCAACCAGGAGAAACAAAACGTCTGGATATTGTGATATAATCTCAGGTACAGCTTTTAATAAATATTGGGGTGCTTTTTGTTTGGACAATCTCCCGATTAAACTAATAACTTTTATATTATCGTCAATATTTAAATTATTCCTAATTTTCCGCTGTTGTATCCTTTTTTCAAACTTTTCAAATTCAATACCACTGTAAATATTCACAAATTTGTTATCTTGATCTATTTTTAAGTCAAGAGCTTTTTTTAAATTGAGCTTTGAAACCGTAATCAACTTTGTGCTTATTTTAGCCAGCAGTCGTTCCAGGATTATAAAGAAGTTTTTTTTAACCGGATTCATGTAATCATGGAAAGGAAAACCGTGAATAGTATGTATGATTACCGGCACCCCAGCCATTTTTGCAGCTATACGACCGCTGAATCCTGCTTTACTGCTATGGGTATGAACCAGGGAGAACTTATTTTTCTTAATATAAAAAAATATTTTTATTAATGCTATTATATCATAAAAACAATGTATTTTACGAATGAGTTCATTTATGAAAATTATCTTAATATCAGGTATGGAATGAGCCCTCTGAATCCATTGACCGCTTTTTCCGCAGAGCAAGGTAATATCATATTTATTTTTATCCAGTTTTTCCAGGGTCAGTAAAGTATTATCCTGGGCACCACCGATGGCAAGATGAGTAATGATATGCAGTAGTCTGATTTTTTTCATGATTATTTATGGGCAGCAAGCAAGTGGTAAAGCTCCAAGGTTTGTGATGCTGCTGAATCCCAACTAAATTCCTTAACTCTTTTTTTCCCCTTTTCAATTAATGTATTTCTTATTTTCCTATTTTTCAATACTTTTTCCATATTTTTTGCAATTTCATTTGGATCGTGGGGATTAAATAATATTCCCGCTTCACCTATAACTTCAGGAATCGAGGTAGTATTGGATCCTAATACAGGAACACCGAAACTCATGGCCTCCAGTATGGGCATGCCAAATCCTTCATAAAAAGAGGGTAGAACAAACATTTCAGTATTTTTATAAAGATATGCTAACCCAGTATCAGAAATCGCATCGGTTAATATAACTTTTTTGTTTAACCGTAAACTGCTAATCATTTTTTCCGGTTTTGAATAATCAGCATATTTTTTTCCTACTATAACTAATTGTATGTCATTATGATTTTGCTTGATCAGTTTGGAGAAAGCTAAGATTAAATTTTCCATGTTTTTATGCGGCCTTCTCTCTCCAACGAATAATATATATGGTTTTTGAATGTTGAGATCCTTACTGATATGATGTTCATTTTCTTCTACTAAAAATCGTTTATATCCATGATATATAACCCGAATTTTGTTTTCGGGAATATTACAGAAGGTAATCAAGTCTTTTTTGCTATGATTGGATACAGTAATTATTTTATGTGCTTGTTTTGCTGCTGATTGTAATCTTAATTTCATATAGGTGCTTTTTAATTTTTGTTTATTTGAGAAAAATTCCGGATGCGTTATATATTTTAAATCGTGTACTGTAATAACTGATGGAATATTAATAAAATAGGGAAGGTCAAAATGAGGATGATGGTACACATCAGGGTTATATTTTTTTAAAATAGTATGAATTGTAAAATTTTGTTTAAAGGTCGGGCCTTTCAGATTTACTATAATTTTTTTGACATTGGGTGATTGTATAATTTTTAGAGGTTGGTTCTTATCGAGTTGGTTATTTATTAAAATAAGATATTCATTTTTTTTATCACGGTTCATAACTCCTTCAATCAAACAGTTTAGATATCTGCCGATACCGGTGATTTTGTTTTCGGAGAGATGTGCATCAATTAAGATTTTCATGGGTATTATTTATTCTTTCTATTATGTATGTAAAAAAATTGTTCTCATCGTATTATAAAAATATTTATTAACTTATCTCTTTAATTTTAGTCGTACAATATTTACACAGCTTATACATCCATGGTAATATCAGCATAAAAAAAGAAGCCTCATAAATCATAAGCTGATTAAAATATATATCAAAAAATGAGAGAGTTATATAACTTAACAACAATGCATATATTAACTGAAATCCAATATAGGATTTATTCTTAATCGCAAGTGCTTTTACAGCATATGATACTAAGCCAATAATAAACATATAGATATATGTATATAGAGAACCTATATACATATATAACATTCCAAATAAAGTAAAAACATTTGAGGAATGAAAATATTGATAATTTTTTGATACAGGAACCCAGCGGTAAACAACAACATCCACAAGGTTTGGATTACTAGTAATTGTATTATATATATTAATCGGTATTGCAAATATTTCATTTGGACTGTATAAAGGATATAGAGAATCATTTATTACTTCACTAAAACCGATTACTCCCCCAAAAAGATATGTGAAAAAATGGTTAAGCAGATAAAGCTGAACCTTACCTGAATAGGCATTAGAGATGCCAATTGTACTAAAACCAATGCCGTATGATATGTTAAATATCAAATAAATTAAAACGCCATAAAGGAGTATTTTCTTTATATTAAATTTAATTAGTTTGAATTGATAGGCAAAGAACACTCCACCCAGTAGAAGGGTTATAATATGATTTTTAATTTGTAGAATAAGTACTGTAATAAATATTAATGCTAAAAGAATTAATATGAAAGGACGTTTTTTATGTAAGTAATCTGCGAACAGAAACAGAAATGCTGCCCGATTAATGGTCATAATATGGGCTAAAATTCCCTTTCCGTAAGCATCTTCAAAATCTGTCGATGCGATATATATCCATCCTCCAACCTCCTGGAGGGATAGATGTAAATTGATAAATCCGGCACAAATAGCAACAATTGCCAAAACAACAAACAGGGGACGATAGAAATTAAAAAGATGATCCAGTTCACTATCCTCCATCTGTATCGATTTTGTATCTGTAGTCGAAGTCGGCAGCAACTGTTTAATAATCAATCCACCAGCTAAAAAAAATATGAAACATCCTATAACGAACAGTATACTTTTCAAATGGACAGGGAAAAAACCAAAATGGACACCGCCAAAGTTGATTAATATAACAATGAAGGTGTAGGGCCAGGCCATCATGGAAAATGGTGTAATTATGGTACCGGTTTTTTTTCTTTCCCATAATGAAATAGACAAACAGAAAAGGGTGAGAATAAGAACTCCTAATATGTCGCCCATACCTATCATTTTATAAATAACATTTTTTTTGTTTTGAAGAACATCTCTTTATCAACTTCATTGAGTTTGTTTGAATAATAAATTAAAAGATGCATAAGATGAAAAATTTGTTTGATTCCATACCGCTTAAAGAATATGAGTTTGGGTAGAATATAACTTAAACTTAAAAAACGCCAAAATTTCCAGTAAACTGTTGATTTACAAAAAAATTTTTTATCAATAAATCTACTCAGATAACCGATGAACATGTAGGGTAGCCGGTTTTCAGGATGCAAAGCCTTTTGTTTCGACATATTGACTTTATGGTAAATTTTTGCATCCGCAACAGCCGCCATTTTAATGTTATTTTTTTTCATTAATAGACTGAAATTGTAATCTTCTTCGCCCACAAAAAATTTTTCGGTTAGAAATCCACATTGTTTGAAGATTTCGATATCAGCATACAAGGCACATCCGGTAACAAAGGTTACGGGTATAAATTTATTGCGGATTTTTCCTTCATTCTGATTATAATAATTAAAATAACGCCGGCCGGTATACGTTAATTTACCGCCAAAACACCAGACTATTTCCCGCTGATCATAATAATTTATTAAAGGTGTAAGCACAGAGAATTGCGGATTATTTTTGTTAAAGTCAGCTAAAATTTGAAGAGTATCCGGTTCAATTATGGTATCGTTATTCAAAAGAAATATTTTCCTAAAACCAGCCTTAATAGCATACCGGATCCCAATATTACAGCCTTTAGCAAATCCAACATTCTCTTTACTTTTTATCAATACTATCCGGTATCCATCTCTTTTATCAACTAATTTTCCTTCAATATCTGAGATGTCATATAGCTTATATGTAAAACGATCTCGTATCCATGATATTATTTTCTTTAATGAATTATCTTTAGAACCATTATCTATAATTACTACAGAAAACTGCTGCCAGGTTTCCTTAAAAAGTGATTCAAGACATTCAATAGTATCTTGCCATCCATTCCAATTTAATATTATTATGGCCAAATTATTTTGGTTCATAGGGAATCCGTTTTTTAAAAATTGACAGAATCAGATTACGATCCACTTCGGTTAGAATCATAAAATAGGCAGCTAAACATATTGCTGTTGATAATACAGTCGACACTAATATTCGAGCAAGTAAAATATCAATAAATATTTGTACAGCAGAGAGTGATACAGCAAAAACAATGAGAAGAGCAATTATACGTCTAAATAAATCCGAAAGATAATTTTTTAATAAGCCCGGAAGTGATCGAAAGGTAAGACTGAACAAGAGAATAGCATCCATCATAACCCGTAGGCACCAGGCATAAGCTGCACCGGTAATGCCAAATTTGTGTAAGAAAAATAAGAGGATAATTATATACAAGGGGAGTTCAGCCAGATGGCATTTGGCAGGTAAATCGGGTCTGCCGGAGCCTTGAAGATAGGTAAATGGTACCAATGCCATAAAATTTAATAAAATTCCAATTGAGAATAATTTGACAATAATCGTACTTTTCAAAGCAAATTCAATTCCAAGCCATAGGGTTAAGAGATCTTTGGCGGAGAAAAATAAAATTATGGTTAATATACCTGTAAACAGGAGAATCATATTTAAAGATTTCTTAAGTAATTTTAATATGTATTCCTGAGGTATTTCTTTTTCTGTTTTACTGAATTCAGGGAATAAGGTATTCATTATTGCTGTTGGTATGATTCTAAGTCGGGTGATTGCTTCTTGGGGTGCAGCATAAAAGGTTAGCATTCCGATGGGCAGAATTGAGCCTATAAAAAAACGGTCTGCATACACTAGAATGGGGCTGATCAAACTGGTGATAGTTACCCAACCTCCAAAAGTCAGCATGTTTTTATACATCTTACTATGGAATAAACGTGGAATGGACCAACAACCCGGATAAACCCTGCCACACAAATAAAAATAAATACAACCAGCAATTATCCGGAAAACCAAGATCAATAAAATGACAGTGGAAAGATTAAATCCCAGATAGAAGGTCATGGCTGGAATAATAAAATTGATAGTATTCACTGGAATTTGTATTGCATTTATAAGGTCAAATCGTTGAGCAGCAGCCAGCATTCCCTTTAAACTGATTGATACTAGTAAAAGAGGTAAGGCAAAAGCAATGTACTGTATTGATTGTATTGTTTCACCCTGTAAATGAACCGGAATATTTAAAAGGGAAGTTGATAAAAATGGTGCTAAAAAGTAAAGCGTCGTTCCTCCTAAAAGGCCAAATCCTAATCCCAGTAGAGCTGCTGTCCACATAATTTCAGCAATTTTTTCAAATTGTTGGCGATGAAGATACTCTGCGGTAAATTTAATGGTAGCACGACGAAGCCCAAGATCGAGAAGTATCATATAACTCATTATAACCCAGGCAACAGAAAGAATACCAAATCCCTCTTTACCTAATCCTTTAATGGCAAAAGGGACAGCTGCAATTCCAATAAGCAGCGGTACAACCATTCCGATTAAATTAATAAAAGAATTTTTTACTAGAATGATGCCCGGTGTAAATCGACTATTTGTCATTAGAATTTACTTGCAGCTTTTTATAGAGTAATTGGAATAACGGTTTTGTATAGAAATAGGAAATACAGATTAATCCACTTAAAAAGGTCAGGAAAATTACAATCATGGCCCGTTTGGGCCGGTGTTTCTTGTAAGGTTTTACTGCTTTATCTAATATTTGCAAAGAGGGTGTATTCTTCATCTCCTCAATTTTTGCTTGTTCATACTGGGGTAGGATAAATTCCACAAGTTTTTCCTGTAATTTTACTTCTCTAAATAACTGCAGATATCTCATTCCTAACTCTGGTATAATATCAAAAGGAACAAAAATATCGTATTTTTCGCGATGCGATGTTTTAAATTGTTCATATTCACGTTGCAGCGTCTCATAAGCTAATTTTGCTTGTTGATATTCTGCATGTCCTGTTCCAACAGATTCACGTAAGACTTTCATTTCAATCTCTTGGGCGATAACCTGAGCTTTTATTTCCGCTCCAGTTTCGATTGTTGCTGTAGTTTGCTCCGGAAGATAAATAAGCCCGTTCGTTTCTTGAAAGTCTTTTAAGTCTTGTTCAGCAGATGTAAGGTCATCAATAGCTTGCAAATATCTTTTTTCAATAAAAATTCTGGAATTACGCCCCCGGGCACTGCGCATTTTTCGGTTAATTTGATCTAGTTGTTCAATAAAGAAGTTGGCCATATCCCGGGATAGAAACCGGGCCTCTTCTTTGCTGGCAGATGATGGGAACCAGCAAGTTCCTGCTTCGGCAAACAGGGTTATGGTGCCTTCATCATCTAAATTAACCCCGATATGCTTGCGAAGTTTTTTTATAGTCAACTCCATATTTTTCTCTTTGTACCTTTGTATTAAATTAAAACTGTCAGCAGCAGCAGTCATAATAGTTCGACTTTTTAGTATGGCCATAAAGGTTTCCGCTCCGGTTGTCGGTCCCGAACTGAGTCCCAACGCTTGTAAAGGTAAATCACTCACTAATGAGGCAATATTTGAGAATCCCTCATCTTCCAGGGGCGGCATAATAGTTGATATACCTCTATAATAAAGGGGTACTATAAGGCTGAACCCTATAGAAAGGATGAATGTGATGACAGTAACAATAATAATTGGTTTACGATTTTTATAAATAACCTTTAAAAGTTTAAAACCGTATATTTTTTCTGTATCCATAGGTTTGTTTACCTTCATTTAATTGTTTGATGCTACTCCAAAAGCCCAGCTGCCTTGGCAGCCAGGATGAGTGATGTAATTGTAGGAAGAATTTGCACCCAGTTTTGCAGTCGCAAATGAAATGTTTCCGGAAGATGTACTACATCTCCAGCTTCTACGATAACATCCGGTCCCTTTTCTGTTTCTCCGGTACGCACATGGTAGACTGACACTGCTTTAATGTTACCGGCACGGTAGTCACCGCCGGCCATACCGGCATATTCTTTAGCAGTCAAATTGAAAACATAGGGATAAGCACCCGCATTTCTTACCGCACCTTTCACATACACATAGTGGGAAGGCAGAATTATATGATCACCGCTTAGAAGGGTAAAATCAAAACTCAATGAATCCGGATTAATAAAGGGTCTGATATATTCCGTGCTCTTTTGACTGTTTCTTTCAATCACAATCTTGGACATATCCGTATTTCTTTTCAAAGCCCTTATTCGGGTGATAAAATCCAACAGTTTTTCCTGGGATGCTATCTGATACACCCCGGCATACTCCTGATCTTTTTCAATGTAAACATACTGTTTGGTTAGATCCACGGAAGGCACATAAATAACATCTCCACCCTGAACATAAATATCATTTTCAATATCACCCTCCATCTCAAATTGGGAAAGATTAAATATATTTTTGGTGCTGTCAGCATGCCGGATCTCGATACCTCCTTTCCAGGCTCTCTCTGTCACCCCTCCTGCTTCCACAATCATTTCCGAGACCCTATCCACTGCTTGAGCGACAAAGGTACCGGGAAATTCCACTTCTCCGGCCACATGCACCCGAAAATAGCGCAGGGAAGCGAGGGAAATACCTACCTCACAGTTTTCATATGATTCTTTGGATTTTTCTTTCACCAAGTCCTTGACCTGCTTCAGGGTTTTCCCCGCAGCCTCTATTGCCCCTATCGAAGGAATCAGAAGCTCACCTTCCGGAAGCACGGGTAAATACACATGTTTTTCCAAAGCACCCCAGATATTAAAAGAAAAGATATCACCCGGACCCACCAGATATTCTTCCGGATGAACAGCTTTTTCCAAAGCTTCCGGTTCGGTCAATTTTTGAAACAGGTCACGTTCCCGCTGTTCCTTCCAGGTATCAAACTCCTCCCGGGTCATTTCCATTTTCTGCTGCTGAAATAGTTTGGAGAAATCAATGCGGGTGGGAAGCCTGGTCTGTTCTTCCTGCTTTTCTTTTTGTTTATCCGGAATCTGGGGAAAGATAATTCCGGTCAACAGGATAAATATTAGAAATAAGTGTATCAAGTTTAAATAATGTTTCATTGATATTCTACCTTTTTAAGTTAATTATTTTTTAAGCTTTAACCACTTTTTTACTTTTCTTTTTGATGGCATTGCGCGTGTCAATAATCAAGGGGGCATGTTTAACAATAGTATTAAAATCATAATTGGAATGATCAGTTGCAATGATGACAGCATCGTAGGCTGAGAGGTTTTTCGGAGTTAAGGCTATGCTTTTCATATCATACTTGTATTTTCTTACCTGGGGAATCTTGGCAATAAAGGGATCATTATAATCAATTTCAGCACCTTGTTTTTTTAATATCTCTATCAGTTTCAGACTGGGGCTTTCTCTGAGGTCATCCACATCTTTTTTATAACCGATCCCTAGAATCAAAATTTTCGCTCCCCGGATGCTCTTGCCCCGGTTATTGAAAGCTTCCACTGTCTTTTGTACTACCCAGTAAGGCATGGAGGTGTTTATCTCCCCGGCGAGTTCGATAAACTTGGTAGGCATGTCATATTCCTTAGCCTTCCAGGTCAGATAAAAAGGATCAATGGGAATGCAGTGACCACCCAGACCAGGGCCGGGATAAAAAGGCATATAACCAAAGGGTTTGGTGGCGGCAGCTTCGATTACCTCATGAATGTCAATGCCCATACGATCCAGGATCATTTTCATTTCATTTACCAGAGCAATATTCACACTTCTGAAAATATTTTCCAGCAGTTTGGTGGCCTCGGCAGTTTGACTGGAGGAAACAGGTACTGTTTGCACTATAATCTGATCATAGAGGGCAAGGGTACATTCCAATCCGTAAGGATCATTGCATCCCACCACTTTAGGAATTTCTCTGGTGGAAAATTGGGGATTATTGGGATCCTCTCTTTCCGGAGAAAAGGCCAGAAAAAAATCCTTACCGTACCGGAGTCCGGATTTTTCCAGAATAGGCCGCATTACTTCTTCGGTGGTGCCCGGGAAAGTGGAGCTTTCCAAAACCACCAATTGGCCCTTTCGTAAATATTGGGCAATGGTTTCCGAGGTTTTTTCTATAAAGGTGAGGTCCGGCTGATGGTGTTTGTCCAGGGGAGTTGGTACGGCCACAATAATACAATCGGTTTTTATTAACAGAGAAAAATCAGCGGTTACAGTTAACCCTTTCCCATCAACAGCTTTTTTAATACGTTCCTGGGGGATATGTTTAATGTAGGTTTTACCCTGGTTTAAGATTTTAATTTTATTCTGATCTATATCAAATCCTATGGTTGTGAATCCCTGTTCCACAAATTCCAAGACCAGCGGGAGACCTACATATCCCAGACCAATCACCCCCACCACTGCTTGCTTATTTTTGATTTTTTCTTTTAAAGGCAAAAGTAATCCTTGTTTAATTCTGTTTGTACTGCTTTTTGTAATAGACCAGATAGTCACCACTTTTTATCTTTTCCCACCACCAGCGGTTGTCAACATACCATTGAATGGTTTTTTGCATGGCATTATTAAAAGAAACTTCAGGTTCCCATCCTAATTTTTTTAGTTTTCCGATATCAAGAGCATATCTTCGGTCATGCCCCTTTCTGTCCTGTACAAAAGTCATTAAATTTTCAGGTTTACTCAGTGTTTTTAAAATGATATCGGTGATCTCCAGATTATTTTTTTCATTTCCTGCCCCCACATTATACACTTCCCCATCCTTTCCTTTTTCCATAATCAGTTCAATAGCTCTGCAATTGTCTGTAACATATAACCAGTCACGTACATTTTTTCCGCTTCCATAAATGGGCAGCTCCTGGTTGGCCATGGCATTGGTAATAAAAAGGGGAATAAGTTTTTCCGGATACTGATAAGGGCCAAAATTATTGGAGCTTCTGGGAATCACCACTGGTAAATTGTAGGTTATATAGTAGGAATACACCAGCCGGTCACCCCCGGCTTTGGAAGCTGCATAAGGACTGGAGGGCATCAAAGCATCGGTTTCCTTGAAGTAGCCTGTATCTATACTACCGTATACTTCGTCTGTACTTATTTGAACAAAGCGTTCAATTCCATACTCTTTGGCTGCTTCCAGAAGCACATATACCCCATACACATCCGTCTTGATAAAATCATCGGCATTGCCAATGGAACGATCAACATGGCTTTCTGCAGCAAAATTAATTACCACATCCGCGTCTTGCATACAGTGTTTTACCACCGCAGGATCGCATATATCCCCTTTGACAAATCGGTATCTTTCCTCTTTTTCTATATCTTTTAGATTATCAAGATTACCGGCATAGGTTAACTTATCCAGATTTATTATGGTAATATCATTTCTTTTATCCAGCATATAGCGGATAAAATTACTGCCTATAAATCCGGCGCCGCCGGTTACCAGTAAGGTTTTCATTGCTCACCTGTAGTTGAGGGATAAGCTAAAAATATATGCTTCATCCCATTTTAAGGGCCCAGTCATAAGGGATTTTATCTGTGTCCCAGGGGAGCCGATGTTCATCAGGATTTTTTCGATTATAGGGTTCGGAAGGACAGTTGACTACATACGCTTCTTCTTCACTAATGCATTTCCAGCCATGGTACACATGCTTTGGTATATGAACAAGTATGGGATTATGCTCTCCCAGAAAAAATTCGTTTACTTCACCTCTGGTGGGAGAATTTTTACGGTCATCAAAAAGAGCAAGTTTTAACATTCCTTTTACTACACTGACATTATCATCTTGCAGTTTATGGAAATGCCAGGCCTTAACCACTCCCGGATAGGTGGTGGTGGCATAGACTTGACCGAATTTTTTAAAAAAGCTGTCATCGTTTCGTAATATTTCCAGGAGATGACCACGCTCATCCGGTATAACCCTAAGGTTTTTAATCTGCACTCCATCTATCATGTATTGACCTCCAAAAATGTAGGATTAATGTAACAAATTATAAATAAAAAGTCAATAAACAGCGCTTTTAGGCAGTTACTTCCTAAATAGTATAAAAACTTTATCTTCTGCCTACTTTTTTCTTTTTCTGTGAATCCGAAATAATTCCTAGGAGATGCGCCCTGCCTTAAAGGCTTTATTCAACTGTATCCTAATTATAAGGCGCTGGCAGATTACCAAAAAAAGAGTCCAGATATTAAAGGGAACACAGATAATCCAGAATATCAGGTCCAGGCGGTTTAGTAAGGTACAGACTAAAAAAACAGATACATGGGTTGTAGCCCCCAACATACTCCAACCGCGCACCAAGCACCAGTTATAGTGGCGGTAATGAGTTCGAAAGTGTTTTTTTACCGAAGCAGGGATATTATTATTCTGGTAATACCATTCCAGATATCCCTGATAATCATTGGGCTGAGCTAATCTGATCACGGCTCTTTCTATTATGTAAAAACCAATATAGAAGAATAATACTACTTTATATCCTCTGGCTGCCAGGGAATGACCCAGGTTGCGATAAATACGTTTAAGACGGTCGATACTTTCCAGTTTTTCATGATATTCCGGAATAGAGTAGTGAATTAGTTCATTTTTAAAATGATCAAACATATGGATATGTATCTGATAGTTAAACAAGGCAAATAGTGCGTATACAGTCCAGTGTAGTTCCCCTTTTAGTCCATTATGGGATATGGCATAGGCAACTCCTCCGAAAATAGCAATATAGGTAATGATATCAGCAATTCCATCCAGTGTCTTTCCCAACCGGGAACTTAGGCCTTTAATGCGGGCAAGCTGGCCATCGACACAATCTAAGGTATGGGTGATGAAAAGAGCCAGGGCAGCATAGTAGGCCGGGTATATGTGCAGGTTAAAAAAGAAATAACCGGTTATAACTCCGCAGACCATGGATACAATAGTCACTATATTGGGATGTATGGGAGTGGGTTTAAGCATTACCGCCAAAATAAAACTAATGGGACGGAACACCAGCAGGGCTATGGGTTCCTCAGTTTCAATGGGTTTTAAGGATCGAGTAAATAGATGTTTGATTTTTTTCACAGGCAATAGTATACTATAAAATTTGGAAAAATAAAAGAAAAATTTCTCCAATTAGAGAAATTTTCTTTGTGATTTAATGTTTAAATTTAAGAAATTAATCATTTTATGAACAGAATTTATTATACCCCCATACAGGTGCCAACCTCCCGGGCTATGGTTATTAAGGGATGATCCTGGTCAACAGTTCGGTTTTTACCGGCAACATCGGATAAAGGGACAGTGATTATATCATTTCCGCGCACTGCCATCATGACCCCCTGTACTTCGGATTGACAGAGTTCCGCAGCTTTCACCCCGAACCGGGTAGCCAGGATCCGGTCGGATGCAGTAGGAGTACCTCCTCTTTGCAGGTGGCCCAATACGGTTACTCTGGTTTCAAGTCCGGTGTTTTTTTCAATATCATGGGCGATTTTATGACCGATTCCGCCCAGACGGATGGGGTCGGTACTGTCCTTGATTTTTCGTTTTACCACCATTTCTCCCCCCTTGGGTTTTGCACCTTCCGCTACTACCACAATACTAAACCGCCGACCTGATTTACTCCGGTGCATTACGGCCTCAGTAATTATATCCAATTCATAGGGCAGTTCTGGAATGATTATTACATCTCCACCTCCGGCAATACCGGCTTCCAGGGTCAACCAACCGGCATACCGGCCCATCAATTCAATGACCATGACCCTATGGTGAGACATGGCTGTGGTATGGAGTTTATCGATTGCCTCGGTAGCGGTTGATTTTGCCGTGTCAAATCCAAAGGTGATGTCGGTTCCCCAGATATCATTATCAATAGTTTTAGGCACCCCTATAATACCTACGCCCTTTTGAGAAAGTTTTTCTGCCATGGCCATGGTTCCATCTCCGCCAATACACACCAGAGTATCAAAGCCTTGTTTTTCTATATATTTCACTACTTCATCAGAGACATCAATAAATTTAGTTTTGCCATTTTTATCTTGCTGAGGCCAGCGGAAAGGATCGGCTTTATTGGAAGTGCCCAGTATGGTTCCTCCCAGGGTTAAAATTCCCGATACCTTATGCCAGTCAAGATGGATGATTTTCTTTTTAATAAGTCCGTAGAATCCGTCTAATATCCCGAAGACATCGATTTTTGAACTGCTGATACTTGCTTTGGTTACGCCCCTGATCACAGCATTAAGTCCAGGGCAGTCTCCACCACTGGTTAACACCCCGATTTTTTTTCTGGTACTCATTATATCACCTTTTTAATAGTCTTAATATATATTTATTAATCCCACTCCAGGATCACCTTGCCGCAATTACCCGAATTCATTACCTCAAAGCCTTTGGCAAAATCTTCACACTTAAATCTATGGGTCAGAACCGGAGAAATATCCAGACCGCTCTGCAGCATTACTTCCATTTTATACCAGGTTTCAAAAATTTCCCGGCCGTAAATCCCTTTCAGGTACAGACCTTTGAAAATAACCTGATTCCAGTCAATTTTTGACATGCTGGGCAGTAATCCCAGCAAAGCAATTC
Organism: uncultured bacterium; assembly: GCA_964554015.1. GTDB lineage: Bacteria > Zhuqueibacterota > QNDG01 > QNDG01 > CAYUAG01 > CAYUAG01. The sequence continues at coordinate 19,324 of CAZKMO010000006.1, read as the reverse complement.
TGCCTCCGTTGTACATATTCTCCAGCATGGATTCAAAGGCAACAGGATTTCCTGACATTTCCAGCCCGATATCAAATCCGATCATATCAAGTTCTTTTATACAGTCCTCGATAGAAGTTTGGTTAACATTAATGGCTTTGGTTACTCCCATGTTTCGGGCCAGCTTAACCCGGTAATCATTAATATCGGTAATGACAATATATCTGGCGCCCACATGTCTGCAAATAGCAGCGGCCATTATGCCGATAGGCCCGGCCCCGGTTATAAGAACATCCTCTCCCACCATAGCAAAGGATAGAGCAGTATGGGTGGCATTTCCGAAAGGGTCAAAGTAGGCGGCGGTTTCAGATGAGATGGAGGGATGAACATACCAGCCATTGGAAGCAGGAAGAGAAAGATATTGGGCAAAACAACCATCCCGGTTAACCCCTACACCTATGGTATTGGGGCAGAGATGACGTCTTCCTGCCAGGCAGCTTCTGCATCTGCCGCATACTATATGTCCTTCCCCGGATACCCGGTCCCCGATTTTAAAGTCTTTGACCTCAGATCCTTTTTCCGCCACCACCCCCACAAATTCGTGGCCAATAGTTATGGGTGTTTTTATGGTTTGCTGCGCCCATGGATTCCAGTTGTAGATATGCAGGTCCGTACCGCAGATGGCTGTTTTTTTAATTTTTATAAGTAAATCATTGCTACCGTATTTCGGAATTTCCTTTTCTTCCAACCAGAGACCTTTTTTTTTGTATCTTTTGACTAATGATTTCATTTTAGACATACTATGTCCTTTTACCTAAAAATTGTATTCTACTTTTTTCTGGATAATTGATCGTAAGCATTATGGCATCAGTAAGATGCTGGGAAATGTAAAACAAACAAGTTGGGTAGTACATTATAGAAATCATGCCTATTCATATGTAAAAAAATATACTTCATTTATGGTTAAAAGTCAAGGATAGGGATGATTATAAAATATTTGCATTGATTTTTAGAGATAAATTAATTACATTCTTTTCATTAAAAACATAACTATATAAGAGATACATTATATGATATATGGCATAGGGACCGATTTAATTGAAACCGATCGATTTAAAGAAATTCTAAAAAAGAATAACACCAGATTCCTGCAAAGGGTTTTTACTGAAAAGGAGATTGCCTACTGCAGCCAAGGGGCTCAGTTGGACACGCAGGCACAATGTTTTGCCGCCCGCTTTGCAGCCAAGGAAGCTTGTTTAAAAGCTTTAGGTACAGGATTACGTCATGGTCTGCGCTGGACGGATATAGAAATCAGTAATGATTCCCGGGGCAAACCTTTTCTGAAAGTCTATAATAAAGCTGAACAAATTATCAAAAATGAAAAAATTATAAATATTCATGTATCTGTTGCTCATATCAAGAATCAGGCATCAGCCCTGGTGATTTTGGAAAAATGATACTATTGTATACGGAGTTTAGAAAATGGAATTTCCTCTCAGTCTTACTGAAGTAGTCATTGCCTTTGTAATCGTCATCATGGGAGGAATACTGCAGGGTTCTGTTGGATTTGGACTGGGTCCCTTTTGCGCTCCCCTGCTGGTTTTAGTCAATCCAGCTTTAATACCGGGTCCTCTTTTACTGATTGCCCTGGCTCTTACCTTATTGATGTTTCAAAGAGAGAAACATGCGGTCAAGGTGGGTGAGATTAAATGGGCGGTTGCCGGACGGGTTTTGGGATCCATTCTAGGGGCATTCATGTTAACCCTTATTTCCAAAGACTTTCTTACTTTATTTTTTGGATTTATAATGCTTATGGCTGCTTTAATTCTTATCAGCGGAATACATCCTGCCCTTACCATTAAAAGCCTGATCGGGGCAGGGGTGCTTTCCGGTTTTATGGGCACCACTGCCTCCATTGGCGGTCCTCCCATGGCCTTGCTTTATCAAAGAAAAGAAGGACCCCGCATCCGGGGCACCTTATCCGGCGTATTTATTATTGGAACTATTATCGCTATGCTGTCATTGCTGGTAATAGGGAAATTCGGTTTACAGGAGTTCTGGTTGGCAGTTATTTTAATACCAGGAGTTGTTATTGGATTTTTCATATCCAACCGAACCGCCCCCATCCTGGATCGCGGATTCATGAGGCCAGTGATATTAACTGTTTCCCTTATATCATCGGTTTTTATTATCATCAAGTCGCTGTGTTTTTGAAGGAAACAGGGTAATTAAAAAAATTATATACCAATTTTTTTTCACAATAAAAAAAATACCCGAAGGTACAACTCCGGGTATTTTTCATGTATCAAAGTATATTTATTGATATGTATACTTTATATGATCTCACCGTTTAATCCATGGTGGCAGAAAACATTATACCAAAGATCCGGTTGGTAAGAGTAGCTTGATTACCTGCCGTATCCTCTTTATCCTTGGGGGTTCCATATTCAAAAAAAAGAGCAGCACCCAGACCCCATTTATCTCCTACCCACCATTCTTTACCGGCAGAAATAAAAAAGCCCATACCAGATTCACTTTCAGCTACTTTTTCATCTTCAATTTCAATGGTATCATTTACATACATAATACTGCCGGAAAAAAAGATATTGGCAGGCATAAGGTAATAGGTGAGGCCGCCGCCGAATCCAAGTGCATTCACACTTAAATCTTCAACAGTAACAGTAGTACCTTGGAATTTAAACTCAGGATCAGTAAGAGAAAATCCGCCAATGTCTCCGAACAGGATTAAATTATTGGATACGGAGCCGCCTATTTGAAAGTGGAAATCTACTCCGGTTGATGAAAATTCCATATCAGCATCATCGAGTTTGATGCTGCCGGGCCCTGGGCCTACCAGAAAACGCATGAAGAAACCTTCGTGCTCACGTACTCCTAGATTAGACTGAGCTTGAATTGTAATCGGTATGGCTATGCTGATTACAAGTGATAAAAGAAGAACAGTTTTTAGTGTTTTCATGTTTCTCTCCCTTTTTAGTTTTAAGATGTTATACCTTATTAAAAAAGATTTGTCCAAAAATATAAAAAAGTAGGCATAATAGCAAATTTTTTTAAGATTTTTTTATAAAATTAATAAAAAAGCAGCAAATTAATGGCAAAAAAGCAATTTAAAAAAGAGAAAAAGGGGATAAGTAAACGAAAAAAATTGCGATTTTTCTTGTATTCTCACTTAAATTTTTGTATATTTACATCACTCCTACTTATTAAGCAGAAATGATTTTCTACATTCTTTGGATAATTTTAGATATAAATTGAAAAGAGTTATGAAGGAATCAAGTCAATACCGGGGGATTTTATTTCTTTTTAAAGTTTTGTGTATGTTTTTTTTAGTGGAATCTGCCCTAACACCTGGTTATGGAGGAGTGCTGGATCTGCCTGTCGGGGCCCGGCCGGTGAGTTTGGGAGGTGCATATACGGCAGTAATTGGTACCGCGGAAGTAATTTATTTTAATCCTGCCTCCTTGTCGACCTCTCCTATATTTTATGCGAGTTTTTTTGTTACCCATCTTTTTCAAATGAAAGAGCTGCAGTATGCCGCAGCTGCCGTGAATGTTCCCTGTGCTCTGGGAAATATGGGGCTGGCTTTTAAATCTTTCGGGAATTCACTATACAGGGAGAATGCAGTCGGTTTGGGATGGGCCTGCAGTCCAGTCAGTAATATTCATTGCGGGCTGGTAGTGAAGCTACAGGAGCTTCGGATCAAAGATTATGGTTCTGAGGGGATGTGGCTGCTGGACCTGGGTGTACTTTTTAATATAAGTGAAACTGTTATGATGGGTGGTGTGGTAACTAATCTCAGAGAATCATCAGATTCCGCTTATCAGCAATCGGTTCCCCTTACCTGCAGAAGCGGATTGAGCTGGTATATTGTCCCGGATTTTCTTTTATGTTTAGATCTGGTTTGGAGGGAAAATATACTACCTGATTACAGATGGGGAGGTGAATTCACCCTGGGGAAGCAGTGCTGGGTACGATTGGGAATGGAGGAATCTCCTCCCTGTCTATCTTCGGGGATAGGTCTGAAATGGAAAGCCATGGGGATTGATTATGCGGTACGATTTCATAATTATCTGGGTTCCACGCATTACTGCAGTTTGTCCTTTGCTTTGAGGTGAGTAAATGTGGTTCTGTTATATAGCCATAGATTGACACGGATGAAACACAGATGTTTTAAGTCAGTGTTAATTAGTGTGTATTTGTGGTACATTCTCTCCGACCCAAGTTGTACTTGGATCGGAGGTTAAATTCATCCCCCAACCCCTCCTTCGTTTTTGCTCAGGACAAGCTTTCTTTAAAAAAGAGAAGGGGACTTGGAAAGGGATGAAAGGATGGTCATTATTAAAATGTTATTTTAGAATAAGAGACTTTCCCCCTCTCTTTTTAAAAAGAGAGGGGGACTAAGGGAGTGAGTTAGGTTAATGATATTATTTTAAAAACAGTAAGAACTTTAAGAAAGAATACATCGAACATCACTCCGACCTAAGTTGTACTTGGCTCGGAAATGGAGTGCAAAGCTTAGCTTTGTGTATACAATAAATTAGGTAATAATATGCGAAGTGCTTATAAAATATATGATAAACAGGGTATTTATTTTATAACATCAACAATTATTGAATGGATACCAGTTTTTTCTTCGAAAAAATATTTTGAAATCTTAACTTCATCAATGATTTACTGTCAAGAAAATAAGGATCTGGAAATTTATGCTTATGTTATTTTAGACAATCATTTTCATATAATTTGTCGTGGTTCAGAACTCAGCAGAACAATACAGTCTTTAAAAAGGCATACAGCAAAACTTGTTGTAACACAATTGAAAGAGGATAATAAAACTTGGATATTAAACTTGCTTAGTTTCTACAAAAAGAAACATAAACTGCAAAGTAAACATCAAATATGGCAAGAGAGTATGTATCCGTAGCAGATTATTTCGGAAAATATATTTAGTCAAAAGACAGAGTACATTCATTATAATCCGGTCAAAAGAGGGTTAGTAACTGAACCTGAACACTGGAATTATAGTTCTGCAAGAAATTATAATACCGATCAGGATGGTTCTATAAAAGTGCAAAGGTTATTTTAGTTTTATTATGAGAAGCTAAGCTTCTCTTATTAGTTCCGTCCCAAGTACAACTTGGGACGGAGGTTGAAGGGGGTGAGTTTCTCTTCACCCAATTAGAACGTGAGTCAGAGTATGCCATGATTAGCACGTATTAAATACAGATATTTTCTCTCCGACCCAAGTTGTGCTTGGTTCGGAGATTAATAAGCAGATAGGATATCAAGGTGCAGGGATGGAAAATAATTAATATTAGTCAGTGCTTGCTTTGGGTATTGATGTTGAATCTCATGAATTTAAATCTTTTGCAAGCCCAGACCGAATATGAAGAAGAACTGCTGGAATCACTGGGGGAAAAGGAGTCTTTAGAACTGCTGGAAGAGTTGCAGGAGTTAAGAGAGAATCCGGTTAATATAAATCAGGCCGGGATAAAGGAATTAGGGAAAATCCCCTTCCTTACCCAGCTCTTCATGCAGCGAATAATTAAAGAAAGAGAAGAAAAGGGATTTTTTTCTTCTTTAAATGATTTTAAACAGCGTTTGCAGATTACGGAAGAAATCTGGAACAGGATACATCCCTACCTGGATATTAAAGAAAAAAGATTTGAAAATCTATCCCTAGAGGTACGGTCCCGATTTCAGAGAAATTATTCCACCCGAATACATTATCAGGACCTGTACCCGGGTTCAGTCTGGAGGATGTATCAGCGGATAAGGATTTCCCAGAAAGATGTTTTTAACAGTGCGCTGCTTATAGAAAAAGATCCCGGTGAGACGGATCCGGCCGATCACTTGGTTGGTTTTATCGAGTTTGAGAATATATGTCATTCTATGCAATTGCTGCTTGGTACTTACTATATTAAGGCCGGACAGGGGATTGTTCTCTGGAGTCCTTATGGCTTTTCCAAAGGAGTATACCCTGTATCTGCTATGAAAAAAAGACCATCAGATATCCAGGGGTATAAATCCACGGATGAAAATAACTTTTTAACCGGTGCTGCTGTTGCATTCAATCACCCTACATTTCATTTATTGCTCTTTGGTTCCGGGACACGTCTGGATGCTTCCTTAAATATGGATGGAACCATTAAGAGTTTTCCGGTTTCAGGATATCACCGTACTGCCTATGAGAAAGAAACTAAGGAAACTGTGACCGAACATCTTGTGGGACTGCGTACTGAAGTTACGCTGATCCCGGGAAGCATGGGAATCACCTCCCTGTTCACAGAGTATTCTCATCCGGTGCAGAGAGATCTGGGGAATAAAAATCTATTTTCCTTCCGGGGAAGCCGTAATTATCTTTACAGTCTGGATTTTGATCTTTATTGTAACAGGTTTAATTTGTTTGGGGAAATAGCCGTAGGAAAAAATCGCAGTACCGCTTTTATAACCGGATGTATATATGATGTAGACCGTATTAAGGGAGTAGTGATCTACAGGAATTTTTCTCCCCGGTTTTACAGCCCCCACGGACAGGGATTTATTTCTTCTTCTGTGAATAATGAAAGAGGAATTAATTTTGGTTTTGCTACCAGAATCAGTAAATATACACTAAATATAATGTTTGATTTTTATAACAGACCCTGGCGAACCTATACCATTCCGGTTCCGATCCGAGGTAATGATCTGTATGTATGGATAACCCGAAGAATAAATTCTCATTTTAAGATAAAATGTAAGATAAAATTTAAAAGCAAGGAAGATGTTGACTCCTATATCACCGGGGAGGGTATTTCTACGCATATACTCAAAACCTCAAAACAGGAGAGTGGCCGTCTGGAGGTGCTCTCGAAATTTCGGCAGTTACAATTAACCACCAGAGTAGAGTTAAGTCATGTGTATAATACTGATATGGAGAGAGAATGGGGATACCAGGCGAGGGATGAATTCGGATTTTTGTTTTATCAGGATGTGGATGTACCCTGTTTTCCTTTTCTTCAGGTAAGATCCCGCTGGATAGGGTTTAAAACCTCCGGGTATGAAAGCAGGATTTACGAGTTTGAAAATGATCTGCCCGGTTCTTTTACCATTCCTTTTTTATACGGAAAGGGGATCCGATGGTACATAATTGCACAGTTGAATATAAAAAAGCATATCACCTTTAATGTAAAATATCGGGAAACCAGATTAAAGCAATATAATAATTATGGGAATAGTGCAGACAGAGAAAGGAAAAGGTATCTGGGATTGCAGGCTGATGTGAGCTTTTGAAGGGGGGAGATACAGAAGTTAGATTATAGAAGATAGAAAAAAACAGAAGTTAGAAGGTAGATGTTAGAAAGGCAGAGGTTAGAAGATAGATGTTAGAGGTTAGTTTAATAACGTATAGAATTTGGGGAGGAGGCGGATAGGGTCTATGTTCTAACTTCTAGAAACTGGGGAAGAGTTATAGAGGCCAGTAAATGCAGAAGTTAGAGGATAGATATTAGATATGATGAGCGAGATCACCCTCTCTTTTATCCCCTCCCTTTGAGGGAGGGAAACATGCCCTGTATTTCCTTTGGGTGAGAGCTTGTTCTGAATTTATGAAAAGATTAAGGACAAGCTGTCCTGGAGTGATTCAATCTTTTCCTCTCCCTCTGGGAGAGGATTAAGGAGAGGGTAAGTTATTAGAGGTAGATAGAAGTTAGCTTTTCTATGGATAGATTACGGGGAGGAGGTGGATGGGAGCTGACTTCTATCTACTAACTTCTAGAAACTGATTACTTTCAGGAATTCGAAAAAATTTATTATTTTTTCCTTGACATTTTAAATTTAAATTATTATGATGTTTTTTAATCAATATTTTCATTTAATTAATTTTTGCTTATGTAAACAAAATTGGATAGTGAATAGGACTTTCATCCATGGTACAGGTTATTGCTAAATGTAATTTTTTTATTAAAAAGATAATAAATTATCATTTACTAAAATAGTATAATATTAACTTCCATCTATCCTTATTAAAAACTCTAGTCAGATTTTAAAGACAGAATCAGAGAAGATTCAAGTTAGATTTTATATGCATAATGGATAGATTTCTTAGAGATATGAGGAGTACTATCTTCTGATTTAAAATAAATTTAAAATAACTACATCTATAAGGAATAGTAGTAATGAAAGAAGATATTCTTGATATAATCAGTTTTGAGTATGCTTGTAACCATAAAATAGTTCCTCTGCAGGTTGATAATGGAATATTGAAGTTGGGCTGCTGTACATCCGTTAATCCAAAATTAATAAAAGAGCTGGAGTTTCTTACCGGCAAATCTATTGATTTGATTCAGATGTCAGGGGTGGAAGTTTCTGAGAAAATAAAAAGTCAATATAACAAAGAACAACTGTTGCATACTTCCGAGCAAGGCGAATCTGGGGAATTTTCCTTAATTGAAAAAGAGTATGATGATGAAAATAAAACAGTAAAGAATGAAGATCAAACTTCCATCATCCAGTTGGTTAATAAAATCATTACCAATGCCATTGATTATAAAGCCAGTGATATTCATATAGAAGCATATGAGGATGTATTCCGGATTCGTTTCCGATTGGATGGAGTACTGCATGAGGAAATGGAACTTCCTTTGGAGATGAAAAAGTCGGTAATTTCACGATTTAAAATCATGGCTGATCTTGATATTGCTGAAAAACGAAGACCCCAGGACGGGAGAATTAGGGTTAAAAGAGGAGAAAAAAATATTGATTTAAGGGTATCAACCTTACCTACAGATTTTGGTGAAAAGGTGGTGTTGAGAATTTTAGATAAAAGCGGTTTAAATCTTGATTTACAGTCCCTGGGTTTTAACAAGGAACAGCTCACGTTAGTAAAAAAAATGATCACCCTTCCCTATGGTATGATATTGGTAACCGGACCTACCGGGAGCGGTAAAACAACCACTTTATATGCTATTCTGAATTATTTAAATACAGATAAAGTTAATATTCTGACTGTTGAAGATCCCATAGAATACAATCTTAACGGTATAAATCAAAGTCAGGTAAGGTATGATATAGGGTATAATTTCCCCAATGCCCTGCGTTCTTTTTTACGGCAGGATCCGGATATTATCATGGTGGGTGAGATCAGAGATGCGGATACAGCCGAGATAGCAGTCAGAGCTGCTTTAACCGGTCACCTGGTGCTCAGTACCCTGCATACTAACAATGCTCCGGAAACCATCACCCGGTTAATAGATATGAAGCAGGAACCCTTTCTGATATCGTCTTCGGTAAAATTAATTATTGCCCAGCGATTAGTAAGAATTATATGCGGGAATTGTAAAGATATTGATAACAGTCGGGAAAGCCGGACAAAGTTAAAAAAGATTATCGGATTTGATAGTGATGATTTGATTCTCTATCGGGGAAAGGGATGTGAAAAATGTAATCAAACCGGCTTTAGGGGCAGAACAGCCATTTTCGAAGTAATGGTAATAACCAAGAACATAGCCAAGAAAATCCATGCCGGAGTATCCACAGAAGAGCTTTTCAGCATTGCCAGAAATGAGGGTATGAGTAGTCTCCAGCAGAGTGGAATAGAAAAACTAAAGGCAGGGATAACCACAGTGGAAGAGGTGTTGCGGACTACGGAGTTTTAGAAAAGCAGAGGTTAGATGATAGGGGATAGATATGATGAAGTGCGTTCACCCTCCCTTTTATCCCTCCCTTCCAGGGAGGGAAACATGGTCTGTACGTCCTTTGGGAGAGAGCGTGTTCTGAGATTATAAAGAAAATCAGGAGAGGTTATAATGGAGCAGTTTACTATTTTCCTCTCCCTCTGGGAGAGGATTAAGGAGAGGGTTAGTTATTAGATGTAGATAGAAGTTAACAGTATAACGGTTAGTTTTCGGGGAGGAGGTAGGGATGTAGTCTATCTTCTAACTTCTAGAAACTGGGGAGGAGGTATAGAGGGCAGAAAAACTGAATAAAGGATAAAACTATGAAAAAAATAATTATTTTTTCTTGTATTTTTTTAATGAGCTGCTGTTATGCTCAGTCAAAGCTGGATACAATTTCCTCTTATAACCATTATTCCGAGATGGAAAATATTCCATATCAGGAACAAGCAGATAGCACCGGAAGAATAATCAAATTATTGGATTTTAAAAATACGGATATCAAGGATATTCTGAGAGGATTGGCCACCAAGTATAATTTGAACTTGTTTGTTGATAACAGTATCAGCCAGCGGGTTACCTTGCGACTGAGTAATATTCCGGTAATCTCAGCCTTACAGTTTATTACTGATGAATATGGTCTGGAATTAACAAAAAAAGGGAATATTTACAAAGTAGTAAAACCGGTTCCGCCTCAACCGGAGCCGGAACCGCTGCAAGTAGATTTCACCAATGAATTACTATCCCTGGATTTAAAGGCAGCTGATATTCATGATGCTATCAAAACCATTTCAGAAAAAAGCGGGGAAAATATTATTATCGGTCAGGAGGTGAGCGGTACCATTACCGGCTATCTGGAAAAGGCCGAGTTTCAAAACGGGCTGGAAACTTTACTGGCCAGTAATGGATTCAGGTTGCGAAAAAGGGGTGATATATTTATTGTTAGTCAAAAGGATATGCAAACGGAAGGTAGAAGAACAGCAGGCAAGGATTTCTGGGTGCAGGTAGAGGACAGTTTGATTACTCTGGAAGCCGTAAATGCTGATCTCGGCAACACTATTAATCAGGCAGCCAGAGAACTTGATATTGATATTTTTACCTATGGCAGTATTGAAGGAAAAGTAAATGCCCGCTGTAAAGGACGTACCTTTGATGAACTGTTGAATTTTTTACTCAAAGGGACCAACTATACCTATCGCGAGGAGAATGACATTTATTTTATCGGAGATAAAAAAGTATCCGGCCTTTCCTCTTCCAGATTGATAAAATTGAATCATATAAAAGTGGATGGAATTATTGAAACCATTCCCGCTACTCTTCAGGGGAAAGCAACCTTAAAAATAATCAATGAGTTAAATGCCATCATTGTTATGGGCTCCAGAGATGTTATCAATGAGATTGAGGAGTATGTGAAAAAGATCGATCATCCCATACCTCAGATATTGATTAAAGCCATTGTGGTTGATTTTAATATGGCTAATGAAAGTGAATTTGGTATATCGGCCTGGAATCAAGTGGGTTCAGATTCTACTGTTTATAATGATACTTTTTTCCCGGGTTTGGATATGACATTGTCAGGTAACATACTGAATGAAAGTTTAAATTTTTATGCCCCTAAAATGGGATTAAAAAAAATCGGTAAACTACCCAGTGGATTTATGTTACGGCTGCAGGCACTGGAATCAGAAGGCAAGGCCAATATTCGCTCAGTTCCCCAGATAGCGACCTTGAATGGCCATTCCGCCAGTATAGAAATCGGCACCACCCAGTATTATAAACTACAGTCAGAGCGGCCCATTGTGGGAGGAAATCAGGTATTCAATCAAATCAGTCAAAGATTTCAAACTATTGAGGCTAAAATCAGTCTGACCATAACTCCCTGGGTGAGTGCTTCCGGAGAAATTACCACGGAAATACGGCCTGAATTCAGTACTCCCAGAAATTTTAATCCTGATACTCCTCCTACCATCGATTTCAGAAAAATGGAATCCACGGTACGGTTAAAAGACGGGGAAACCATTGTACTGGGGGGATTAACCCAAACCGAAGACAGTAGAAATGTATCTAAAGTACCGGTCCTGGGTGATATACCCGGAGTTGGAAGGTTTTTTCAGAACCGGAATCGAACCAAGAACAAATCAACACTTATGATTTTTATAACACCTCATCTCACCTACAAAGATGAATTAACTGAATATCAGAGAATTGTTAAATGATTGGGATATTAAATATACTAAAATATACTTCTACAGGGTTGGATATTGGTAAAGGAATAGTCCGGGCTGTGGTGCTGGAAAAATTTTTTAATAAATTTCAAGTATCGGAGTTTGGAAAAGAAAGTTATTCCCCTGATTCCGAAGAGGAAATCAGCCTGGCGATCAGGCGATTATTTGACCGGATGAAGATCATCCCATCAGAAGTGGTTATCAATTACCGGGGCAGGGATGTGCAGACCAGAGTAATGGAATTACCGGTTCTCCCTGCGAATGAACTGGACTGCAGACTCAGAGAGGAAATAAAGAAATTATTCTCCCTGTCCATAGATGTTTCAAACTGGTATATTTCCTATCATATTCAAAGACGAACAGAAGAAAAGTGTATGCTTACCGTTTCGTTCTGCAAACCGGATGGTATTGACAGGTTAGTGAAAATTGTGGAAAAGGCTGGATTAACTCCGATTATGATAGGGGCAGAGATACTGGATATATTTTTGGGTTTCAGTCTGGATTGGGAAGATTTATTCGAGCAAAACTACTGTTTTATTAATCGGAACAAGGACAATTTTGAGTATTGTCTTGTGGAAAAGGGGAATCCGGTTTTTATGGATAACGCCGATTCTCTGGATATGATATCCCATACAATTAAAACCTGGGAAGAAGAGCAATCCACTACAATATCAAATATTATTTTTACCGGTCTGGAGTTTACAAATGAAGATTTAGATAAGGTGAAAATAAGTGGTGTGGACAAAAAGATAGGGTATCCTCTGGTAAGCTGCAGTAAAGAAAGGATAGATCCGGAATATGCAGCTGCAGCAGGCCTGGCAGTGAAAGGATTTTTCCCGCAATTAAATACTATTGATCTGTTACCTGGATCACGAAAAAAACAGTTGTTCCAGCAGAGAGAAAAGAAAAAGTCCCAGAAAATAATCATAGGAGCAGGATCATTGCTTTTGCTAATTATTTTTTTTCTGCAGGGGTATACATTTTTTCTTTCCCGGAAATTATCCGAATTACAAGAACAGAGAATGCTGTTGGGGAAAAGCATTGCTGTTGTAGAAGAAGCTGAGCGAGAACAGCAAAAACTTCAAAAGATTTATTATCATATTCAGCAGCTATCTAATAAAAGAAGTAACTTTAGTGAATTATTATATGAGATAAGCAAGAGTACACCCAAGTTGGTTTGGCTGTATGAATTAACTGCAGAGCCGGATCAATCTGATGAGGGAAAAACTGAAAATATAAAAGTGACAACAATTATTATCCGGGGATTATCCTATAATGAAACAAAAACAGCCGAGTTTTTACAAAATCTGGAAAACTTACAACTTTTACACAAAGTCCGGCTTTCCGCTACCAGGAGACTTTCTGCTCAAGAAGTATGGAAGAGAACTAAACTAAGAAGAATTCCCCTGATCCAGTTCACCATGCAAGCGGAGGTAGACCAATGATTACAAAATTAGTGATCTATACAAAAGAGCATCAATGGAAGGTATTAATGTATCTCTGTGTGCTGCTTTTTCTTCTGGTAATCTTAAAAGTAATTATTCCAGAGATCAATCAGATAGGAACCATAAAAGATTCTATTAAAGAACATCAGGAAAAAATAAATCTGGCTTACAGTAAAACGGATGTTCTGTATGCCTTAAAAAGGAGTAAGAAGAACATAGGCAAAGAAATCCAGCAGTTAGTCAATAGTCAAAAAGAAGGGAGGGAAATTTCAACCATATTAAATTTTATTTCCGAGTCAGCCCAAAAAAAGGGAGTGGAAATTCAAACCCTCCAGGTAGATGAAATCTCCCCTCAAGAAAATCACCTGGAATTACCGCTGCAGTGTACAGTAAAAGGCACTTTCCATCCCCTTTGTTATTTTATCAATTGTATGGAGAATTCGGATATTATAATAAATATTGAAAAAGTAATGATATCCAAGCAGCATATTGCCAGTGATGAGCTTCAGGCTGAGATTGCTCTGCGGGTGTTTTATTTAAGGAGACTGGAGTTATGACCAATAAAAAAGTAGTGATTCCCCTCTTGCTGGTATTATCTGTGGTAATATGGTCCCATAACATCTATCGGGTGATAAAAAGTGTTTTTAATGCAGAAGATGAAATTATAATGGAACAGGCATTCGAGAAAGAATCAGAAACAGAGTATGAATTGAAACGGAATGATAAACCCAGAGAAAAATTTGTCTATCAGTCCGATTTCCGTGATCCCTTTAAGGACTGGTTACACCTGAAAAAGAAAAAAGAGCCCCATCCGGAAGCTCTTAAAATCGAGATCCCGGTTCCGCCTGTTCGCCTTCCCCGGCTCCGATTTACCGGTTTATTGCAGGACAGTTCCGGAAACCTGGCAGTGATTGAAGATCCCCGGGGTCAGATTCATTTCGTAGATGTGAATGACAGTGTTTCCGGAGTTATCATAACCAATATTACGGAACAGATAATAAATTGCAAGTACAAGGGAAAAGATTTCATCTTGGAATTGAGGAAATAAATTGTACGATCTGATCAGGAAAAAAATTGTCAGTGAAGTCAGCGGTTCGGCTTTAGTTTTTGCCCTGCTCATGACCACTATTTTGGCGGTTATCTGTGCTCTGGTACTACGCATGGAATATTTTCGGTTGGCTTTCATAAGTAAAAAAATACATCAAAGGCAAGCTGCTTATTATGCCGAAGCAGGTATTTATAAAACCCTGTGGTATCTTTCCGGTCATGAAGGCATCAGCAAAGACTGGCGGCCGGAAGGGGAGTCAATTGAAATTTGTAATAATCAGCAATGTTTGATCACGGTAAAGGAGTGGGGAGCCTATCTGGATATTAGTTCCAGAGTGGATTATAAGGGGATATCAGAGACGGCTCAGGTTATGGCTGCTGAAATACCCTCTTCAGTCTATTCCCAAGCAGTGGTGGTCGGGAACTCCGAATTTCCCCTGGTGGTAACCGGAAAAAACAGGATCATAGGTGATGTGAGTGTAAATAAGATGGGAGTACAAACCGGGACAATTGCTGGAAGGGGATTCGAAGGGAAAATCCTGGTACAGGGGAAAATACACAGGGTACAAAACCCAAGTCTGCCCTTTTTTGATGCGTCCTTATTTAAAAAGTTGTTTATCCACTACCAAGATCTGTTACAGTACGGGCATAATTGTTCATTTTTTTATCATGATCTGCAGATAACAGATAAGATTATGGAAGAATGTACACCGAACAATATGTATGTGAACGGACATGTGGTAATCACCGATTCTCTGCTGAGCAGTTCCTTGACCGGTCCTATAAAGATAATATCAACCGGAAATATTTATATTAGGGACAGTATTTTTGTCAAAGGATATGTTGAACTAATAGCAGCCGGCAATATTTATATACAGGATCAGGCCTCTATTGATCAGGGGATTATATTTGCCGGAGGGAAAGTCGAAGTTTCCGGACAAAGCAGTATTAATGCCCAGGTTTTTACCAGGGGTACTATGGTGATTAAAGAACAGGCGCAGGTCAGATACCCTTCGGTTCTTTATTGCTCGGGATATGTGCAGGATAAAGTACTACGCGGGAATATAATCATACAGGGTAATGCTCAGGTCTTGGGCACGGTCATTTTATTTCCCCTGGAGAGGGAAAGATCATACCGCAACGATGAGACTTTCATTCATATTGCCCAGGGCGCTGTGACCGCCGGAGTGGTGTATTCACATCATTCTGTTGATCTCCGGGGGTGTGTATATGGAACAGTGATAACCTCCAGTTTTGATCTTTATCTTTATCCAACTTCATATCGAAACTGGCTTAAGGATGCGGTCATTGATCGTACCCGGCTTCCGGAGGATTTTTTACTGCCCCTGTCCTTTCGATCGGATCCTGAATATGAGGTGTTGTGGTGGGAAGGTTGAGTTCACCCTCCCTATATAAAGGGGAGGAATCTACTCTTTTCCTCTCCCTTTGGGAGAGGACTAAGGAGAGGGAGAGATTGATTATGATATTGATGAAGAGAGAGGTGATGAGTAAAGTCACCCTCCCTTTTATCCTTCCCTTGAAGGGAGGGAAACATACTCTGTACTTTCTTTGGGAGAGAGCCTGTTCTGAATTTATGAAGAAATTAAGGAGAGGCTATAATGAGCAGATCAATCTTTTCCTCTCCCTTTGGGAGATGATTAAGGAGAGGGAGTCATTATAATATTGTTGAATAGAGAGGTGACAAGTGAGATCACCCTCCCTTTTATCCCTCCCTTCCAGGGAGGGAAACATGTTCAGTACTCCCCCTGGGAGAGGACTAAGGAGAGGGAGTGAGTAAAAATCGTCTTTCAAAATTAGCCAGAAAATTACGAAAAGAAGCAACAGAAGCTGAAAATATACTGTGGTATCATTTAAGAGCAAAGCAACTGAATAATTTGAAATTCAGAAGACAACAACCTGTTGGCAAGTACATTGTAGATTTTGTGTGTTTTGAAAAAAAATTGATTATTGAAGTTGATGGTGGCCATCATGCAGAGAACAATGAGACAGAAAAGAAAAGGACACAATGGCTCAATGATAAAGGATATACGATTATCAGATTCTGGAATAACGAAGTTTTACAGAATTGCACTGGTGTCTTGGAGGAGATATTAAATTATTGTCAATACATTGAGGCTGATGGACAATAAACAAAATAAACATTATGTCATTTAAAATACTACAAAAATCCTTACCCGGATACACCTTAGTGGAAACCCTCATCGGTATGGCGATTCTGGCCGGGGTCTTGATCCCCACGGTTAGTTTTTTAAGCAGAATAACCAGTACCCAAAGAGTTTCAGATAAAATGACTGCTTATTTCCTGGCCCAGGAGGAAATGGAGAAAACTCTGGGATTTAATCTTTATACCAATGCTAAACGAGACATTACTTTCAATTCACATGTATGGCATATAGTCAAGAAAATTAGGGAAGAACAAGGATTAATAATAATCAGAGTCGAGGTATATGCAAAAGGGGAGATAAAACCATTATCAGTACTTGAAACCATGAGGATAGTGCGATGAAGTCAGGCAACCAGGGTTTTACTTCGGTGGAACTTACCATAGCGTTGTTAATCTCATCTATTATCATTGGGTTTATCTATACAGTGTACCATTTTTCTCTTTCCTATTCCAGGAAATGGGAAGAAAAAATTGAACTTGAAAATAATGCCTTCTTGAGTATGAATCAAATTACCTCGGATATGCGGGAAGGGATGGATATTTTTAACAGTGGGAATAATTATATTTTTGTTCAAAATTCTCAAGGGAATATATATTATTATATTACTGTCGATTCCCTGCAAAGAAATAATTTTACCATTAATTCAGAAAGCTGTAGAGTGGATACATTTTTTCTAGGAATTCAAACTCTGAGATCTGACAGTTCCTGGGGTAAAGGTATAATAAATCATTATTCACTTAGAGAAGAAAAAAGTGATTCCATGTGGTATGCAAGTGATGTTATAACCCTGGGTCTCAAAATAAGTAATGAGAAAAAAAGCATGGACTTGCGGTCATCAGTGTGTATGCGAAATAGAAGTATTGCCCGGTTTAATCGGTTGCTGGGAGGAGGATATGATAAGTAAAATCACCCTCCCTTTTATCCCTCCCTTCCAGGGAGGGAAACATGCTTTGTACTTTTTTTGGGAGAGAGCTTGTTTTGAGTTTATGAAGAAAATAAGGCGAGGCAATAAAAGCAGTTCAAAACATTCCTCTCCCTCTGGGAGAGGATTAAGGAGAGGGAGAGTATTTTATAAAGAGAGGCGATTATCATGCCAACAGCGATACAGCTACAAAAGATAGCAAAAAAGAGAAACAACCAGTATAAAGACAAATCAATTCAAGATAAAAAAATTGATTTTAATTTCAGTCTCAGGAACAGAGTAAAGTATAAGGAACTTTCCGATTTTACCCGCCAGCTGGCTACTATGAATAATGCCGGGATCCCTCTAGTTAAAGGTCTGGGAATGTTAGCAAGACAGCAGAAGAATCATTTTTTTAAGAAAATTTTGCAAGATATTGTAAACAAAGTTAAAAGTGGCGATACCCTGGCTCACAGTTTAGGCGACTATCCCAGGCAATTTTCCAATCTCTATGTACACATGGTGCGGGTGGGGGAAGTAACCGGAAACATGCCGGAAGTGCTGGAACAAATAGCAACCTATCTGGAGAAGATAAACGGATTAAAAAGAAAACTGCTTACTGCCTTGACTTATCCGGCAGTGGTTGTTGGTGTGGCTGCCGGTACTATCGGATTTTTATTGTTCGGTGTAATTCCTTCTTTTATTGACATGTTCGAACAAGCAGGCCAGGAAATACCTGCTGCTACCAGAATACTAATTGATTCGGGTAATTTTGTTCGAGGGAATTGGATATGGATTTTGGGTGCATTTTTTTGTCTTTATATTGGGATGAGAATGTATTTCAGAACCGATAAAGGCAGTCTTAGATGGGATACTATAAAAATAAAAATTCCTCTGTTGGGAAAAGTAATAAGGAAAGTTTTAATGGCCCGGTTTGCCACCACTCTGGGGAATCTCCTGGAAAGTGGTATTTCTCTACTGGAAGCCTTGGAGGTAACGGCCCAGTCCAGTGGTAACCGGGTGGTCAGCAGAGAAATAAACCATATGAAGGAAATGGCCAAAAAGGGGGAAGCCATGGAACACTCTCTGTCTGGATCAAAAATATTTCCGGATCTGGTGGTGCAGATGGTTGCGGTGGGAGAGGAGACCGCCGAGCTTCCCGGTATGTTGTTAAAAACTGCAGAATACTATGAAAAAGATGTAGATGCGGCCATTGAGGCCTTGACTTCCATAGTTGAACCCTTGATAATTGTAATATTAGGTGCAATTCTGGGAGGGGCCATTGTAACCATTTATTTACAGATATTCGACATGATGAATGTAATACAATAAAAAATATACAAGGAAAGGAATGAGTATGAAAGAAAAAAGAAAATTAAATTATCAAAGGGGTTTTACCCTCACTGAGTTACTGGTAGTCATTGTTATAGTGGGTATCTTGGCTTCTCTTACCTTACCCCGATTTTTGAATGTTACCACCAAGGCCAAATCCACGGAAGCAAAACTAATGTTAAAACATCTTTACAATCTGCAAAAGGCATACTATTTGGAAAATGACGTTTTTGCCAAAACTCTGGCAGAACTGGGATTTGAGCAGGAACCCCTTAAAACCGAGGGCGGTGAGGCACGGTATAAGATCGAACTGGTGGAAGTGAATGAAGCAGGGTATCGGGCTATTGCCACCTCGGTGATCGACTTTGATAAAGACGGAACCTTCAATGTATGGTCGATAAATGAGAACAATGATATTAGGCAGGAAGTGATGGATTAGAACTACAGAAGTTAGAAGATAGATGATAGAAGTTAGAGGTTAGAGGATAGATATGATGAGTGAGTTCACCCTCCCTTTTATCCCTCCCTTGAAGGGAGGGAA
>CAZKMO010000005.1:0-46610 GCA_964554015.1 uncultured bacterium | reverse complement strand
GTCAGTATATTTTTTCTCTAACGGGATTGTACAAGAAGTTTGACATCATATGGACGGTTATCTTATTTCCGCTTGGGATGATCTATACATTTATATACATCAGGAAGACTGTAAATAAGAAAAATCTGCCCAGGACTCTTCTTTCAAGGGTCATTGAAACAATGGGATGGGCTATGGGTTTGAATCTTTTGATATTAGGTTTTCTTTTTAGGCAGCAACTTGGTGATGCCATGGCACCGATATTTATAATTCTGCTTGCCTTGTCTATGATTGTGACCGGAGCATCCATTAAGTTTAAGCCGCTATTCATTGGAGGTTTATTACTGAATTTAATTGGGTTTTGTACTTTCTATCTTGATAGGGATTATCATGGATTCAGCCTGATGTTGGGAGCAGTGGTAGGATTGATAATACCGGGAATATTGCTGAATAAGGCTCGTAGGAAAGAAAATGTTTAAAGAATTAGATCCCATATTGCATTCACAACTCAGATTGTCAATCGTCTCTACTTTGATGACGGTAGGGGAAGCTAATTTTAATTTCATAAAAGACACAACCAAGGCGACATCCGGCAATATCAGTATTCAGATTAAAAAATTGCATGAGGCTGGGTATATCAAAGTCAAAAAATCTTTTAAAAACAATTATCCAAACACAACCATATCAATCACCAGTAAAGGAAGGGAGGCATTTGAAAATTATGTCAATGATTTAAAAAAGTACATTCAACCCGGAAAATAATTTTTTTATCAATTAGGTTTATAATTTAAACTACTTTAAGGAGATAACTATGAAAAATTCAATCTGTGTATTTATCGTTTCCGTCCTAGCAGTTATTGGATGCAGTGCCCAGGAAAATCAGACAAATTCTATTCATGCAGATCAAATCAGGAATGAAGCGGATCTTTTGGATTTCTACAGACAGTATAGTGAATTTACCGATCCCGGCGAATATACGTATTTGTATGAAAATCTGCCTGATTCTTTGGAAGGGCTTTGCAGGATAATTAAATCACAATATATAAATCCTTATGTATTAGCTATGGGTGGAGGTCAAATTCCAAAGGAAAGAATAAATGACATGATGAAGTACCCGACGGTTAAGTTGGCATTGGAAGGACTTTTATCCTATGATTCATCGGGTTTGGTACAGGATAGGAAGCCTGAAGATCGATTATTTCTAATTTGT
This sequence comes from uncultured bacterium, assembly GCA_964554015.1. Lineage (GTDB taxonomy): Bacteria > Zhuqueibacterota > QNDG01 > QNDG01 > CAYUAG01 > CAYUAG01. Next base: position 45,421 of record CAZKMO010000005.1, on the reverse strand, counting down.
CGGGATAATGCAATCTTACTGGCATCCATCCTTAAATATCGTGGTATTCCAGCCAGGGTTCGTTATGGATTTGCTCCTTACTTAATGCCAGACTTTCATGCGAGTCATGTCATCTGTGAGGTATGGAATGAATAGGTTAAGCGCTGGATGCTTGTGGATCCAAGCACAAATATGATTGATTTCAGCAGAGATCAATTTGATTTTAGTAATGATGTATGGCTGCATTTGCAAAATAAGGAAATAGATCCTGACAAATATGGAGTTCCAGGCAGATATACTGGATTGGTTACGATGGCCATGATAATCTGTGGTGATCTGGCATCGATATTGGGAACCGAATATGCAACCTTTCAATTTCCATCCATATTGAGTTATGCTTTTCAAAACAATAATCAACTCACTGCAGAACATACAGAAACACTTAACAGAATAAGTGACCTCATGAAATCGCTTGACGCTGATAACCTTACGAAATTACAGGAGATTCAAAACAACACACCTGATATCCAGTTCACAAAGACTTTTAATCACGTTGAAAAATAGACAGGAAATAAACTGAACACCAATTAAACTTATTTAAGGAGATAGCCATGAAAAATTCAATCATCATCTTAATCATTTCCATCCTAACAATAACAGGATGTGGTGCTCAGGAAAATCAGACAAATTCTGTTATTCAGGTCAAATAAAGACTGAAGCGGATCTTTTAAATTTCTATCGTCAATATAGTTCATTTACCGATCCGGGAGAATACGCCTATTTGTATCAAAATTTTCCTGATGCTTTGCCAGAGCTATGTAGCTTAATCAGATCACAGTTTATTCATCCTTATGCTGATTTGCTAAAATATAGTGAGCAAATTCCAAAAGAGAGATGGAATGAGTTTTTAAAGTATCCGACAGTCAAATCAATTTTGGAAGGACTTCATAAATATGATTCCAGGGGATTGGTAAAAGATCGGAAAATTGAAGACCGATTGGTATTAGGTTGCCGTCATAGTGCCATTTTACTGGCATCAATCTTAAAGTATCGTGGAATTCCGGCCAGAGTGCGCACCGGACATGCTACTTATCTAATTCCCGGATTTCATGGTAGTCACACCCTGTGTGAAGTATGGAATGAACATGAAAAGCGGTGGATGCTTGTGGATCCAAGCACGGATATGATTGATTTCAGCAGGGAGCAATTTGACTTTAGTAACGAGGCATGGCTGCAATTGCAAAAAGGAGAGATAAATCCCAAGTTTTATGGGCTTCCCGGTAAATATACCGGATTAGGTTCGATAGTAGGGAAAGTCCCTTCTGATCTGGCGAATGTATTGGGTACTGAATATGCAATTTTTCAATATGCACCCATGTTGGATTATGTTTTCGAAAATAACCAATTGACTGCTGAATATATCGAAATACTGGACACAATAAGTGAGCTGATGAAATCGCTTGATGCTGAAAACCTTTCGAAATTACAGGATATTTATAATAGCACGCCTGATATTCAAATTACAAAGACGACTACCATGACCCTGGTTGATGATAATGCAACTGACAATAACCAGTCCACTGAAAAACCAACTATCGAATTTGTGAATATACCTGGTGGCACATATGTAATGGGTAGCCCGGTTACTGAACAAGGTAGAAATGAGGATGAAATTCAACATGAAGTTACAGTGAGTTCATTTAAAATGGGCAAGTATACAATCACCGTTGAGCAATACAATTTATTTTGCAAAGCAACAGGTAGAAGAAAGATGTGGTATGGACCATATGGCAATGATAAAAATTCTGTGACACAGGTAACCTGGTACGATGCCCAGGCATTTGCCGAATGGATGGGTTGCAGATTGCCAACAGAAGCTGAATGGGAATATGCTGCCCGTGCAAATACAACCACGCCTTTTTACACAGGTGAATGTCTGACAACTGATCAGGCCAATTTTAACGGAGAAGAACCTTATGCAAATTGCAAAAATGGCATAAATAGAAATAAACCAATACCTGTAGGCAGTTTTGAGCCTAATGCATTTGGTTTATATGATATGCATGGTAATATGTTGGAATGGTGCAGTGATTGGTATGGTGAATACATTATTGAAAATAAATTGAATCCTAAAGGACCGGAAACTGGTGAACTGAGAATAGCACGTGGAGGAGGTTGGTTTCAACCAACAAGTGAAAGTAGATCTGCTTATCGAGAAGGTATTCCTCCGGGAAACAGGGGGGCTGGAATTAGTTTTCGATTGGTGAAGGATGAATAAAAAAAGGAGATGAAAGATGAATGATAGAATTGCAAAATCGATTAGCACGTTGGGAGTATGGGGTGAAACGGCAGCTATACTTATATGGTCTCGTTTTACCACTGCTGCACCTGCCGAAATTTTCCAGTCCCGCAGAGGCTCTGCCTCTGCGAAGAACAATTATCTTAATTTTACTTCCCTAGCCCTCACTTTCCCACACAAAACTCCGAAAAAATAAAATTCAAGATATCATCCGTGGTTTTTTTGCCGCTAATTTCGCCCAGGCTATCCAGAGCCTGCCTGAGGTCAAAGGCAATGAATTCCTGGGACATATTATCAGTCAGGGCTTTTTGGGCTTGATGCAGGTGCTCCCGGGTACGGAGGATGGCCTGTCTATGGCGCTCTCTGGTCAGGAGTAGCTCGCCTTCTTCCGGCAAATCCCCGGAAATAACCAGGTGTTTCAGACTATCAATAAGGGTATTGATTCCGGTTTTCTTCAAGGCGGAAACTGATAAAATTTGCTCGGATCCGGTCAGTTTCCTGATCTCTTCCGCACTGACTTTTTGGCTAAGGTCTGATTTATTAATGATAACCAGCTGGTTTTTTTCTTTTTCCTTTATTTTGTCCATAATGGCTTTGTCTTCCTGGCTTAAGGGCCTGCTGCCGTCTACCACCAGCAGTACCATATCAGCCCCCTCCAGCGCTTTTTCCGCTCTTCTCACTCCTTCTTTTTCTATAGGATCCTGCACTTCTCGTAATCCCGCCGTATCAGTGATAGTAAAGAGAACTCCTTCGATATCCAGTACATCTTCAATGGTATCCCTGGTGGTGCCGGCAACCTCGGTTACAATGGCCCGCTCCTTTTCCACCAGGCAGTTAAGGATACTGGATTTGCCCACATTGGGGCTGCCGATGATAGCCATCCTCACTCCTTCCCGGCATAATCTGCCTCGCTCGAAGCTTTCCAAAAATTTTTTTAACGCGGTATCTATCTGGGTAATCATTTTTTTTAAATCTTTTAAAGAGGTAAACTCAATATTCTCTTCGGCAAAATCGAGTTCCAGTTCCAGAAAGGAGCAGGCCTGCAAAAGCTGCTGAGAGAATTCTGATAATTTTTGGGATAAATTTCCTTCCAGCTGATACAGAGCCACTCTTCGGGAGGCTTCGGTTTGGGCATGAATCAAATCTGCCACGGCTTCGGCCTGGGAAAGATCCATTTTGCCATTCAAAAAACTTCGCTGGGTGAACTCACCGGGTTGGGCTAGTCTGGCCCCCTGTTTTACTAAAATTTCCAGTATGCGTTTGGATATAAAGAGAGAGCCGTGAGCACTTATCTCCGCCATATCCTCTCCGGTATAGGAATGGGGGGAAAGAAAAAAACTTATCATGACTTCATCGATTTTTTCTTCTTTTTCTGTAATCCAGCCGTGATATACCCGGTGACTCTGGGGTTTAGATATTTTTTTTGCCGGATCAAAAATTTTCTGCATAATTGCTTGCGATTCCGGACCACTCAACCGGATCACGGCAATCCCGCTTTCTCCCCGGGGAGTGGATACGGCAGCTATGGTATCAATTTTTGTATTCATTTATTTTAACTCTCTATAAGAAAACCCCGTCTTTTAATACAACAGACGGGGTGGTAGGATTATTCATATTGTTTTTTATAGGTATTCATTTATTTTTTGCCGTTATTTGAAGTAACAACCGAGGACCCAGGTGTTTTTTCCTTTTTGATTAAAAGCTCCTGGGCAATGGTTATGAGGTTGAACATTAAATAGTACAGATTCAGCCCGGCAGATAAATTAAAGAAAATGAAAACCAGAAAAATGGGCATAAAATAGGCCATGGCTTTTTGCTTGGGATCCTGGTTGCTTAACCGCTGCTGAATGATCATGGTTATTCCCATCAGTACGGGCAGCAGGTTAAAATTACCCAAAATACTATCCGGGGCGGAAAGATCGGAGATGAGCCCGCCCAGGAAAGATGCCTGCCGCAGCATAATGGTGGTGCGAAAGAGATTGAACAGGGCAAAGAGCACCGGCATCTGCAAAAGCAGGGGAAGACAGCCTCCCATGGGATTTACCCCTTCTTTCTTGTAGAGCTTCATGGTTTCCTGGTTTAATTTTTGGGGATCGTCTTTGTATTTTTCCCTTAAGGCGGTTATTTTAGGCTGAAGGGCCTGCATGGCCCGCATGGATTGAAAGCTTTTTCTGGTCAGGGGATAGAGAATTATTTTGATGAGAATGGCCAGGATTATTATAGCCCATCCGTAGTCGTGTACTACTTTATCATGTAAAAATTCCAGGGTATAGTAAAAGGCTATACTGAAAGGCCGGATGATAGGCCAGCCAAAGTTCATCAGTTTTTCCATTTCACTGTTTAAATTTTTTAATTCCTTATAATCCATGGGCCCGAGATAGAGAGTAAAACTTTCTATCTCCTCTCCTCCCTGATAAGGCAGATACAGTTGGGTATTGTATGTTCTCCATTCCTGGTTTTCACCCCGATAAAAATATTGCTTGATCTCTTCACCCTGTAAGCGAGCTCCGGCAGCCGGATTAGCTTGAGTAATAAGGGCCATTAAAAAATATTTATTGCGCACTGCCATCCATTTGGTGGAGCCTTCTTTATAGTCAGTATCTTCCAGTTTAGTACTAAGCAATTCATCCCCCTGCAGGGCATATGCTTTATAGTATCTCTCATCTTTTTTCAGTTCCTCGGTGGGCCTTAATCCGGAGTTAAATTGTATGACATAATTTTTACCTATCTGGTCACGAGAAAGGGAATGAAATTTTAGATTTAGATCAATCAGATAGCTGTTCGGTTTAACCACGAATTCTTTTTCAAATTTCGCATATTTCCCTAGGGTGGTGATGAATTTATATTTTTTCTCTATTCCGGATGTATCATATACCACCTCAAATTTTTTATTATTCAGATCCAGAGATGGATTCCGGGGCAGCACAAAAAGATTACCGACTGCATCTTTGGGAATCATTTCCACCAGGATACTATCTTTTTTATCTAGATAGTAGTAGTCTTTTAATTTCCAGCTGATGATAGAACCGCCTCCAGCGGTTGAAAGTACACCTCTAAACAGTGAATTTTCAATTATTACACTGTCAGCAGCAACTGTTGAAGATGGGGAGGTAGAAATGTGTCTAGGCTTTGTAATCTGTTTATCATCTGATTCTACTGGATTCATTATTTTTTCTGGGGATGGAGTTGTTTCCCTGGATTCTGTGTCCACCTGCTGTTCAGTAGTTAAGGAGTCAGATGGTGCAGAAGATTTGTCAGTATTAGAGCCCATTTTTTTCATAAAAATCGGCCAGAGAATAAATATGATTAATATTAATACAATTGCTATGATTGTTTTTTTATCCATGTTTTCTTCCTTATTTATTTTACGGGATCATAACCTCCGGGATTGAAGGGATGGCATCTTATTATTCGCCCGCACCCTTTTAGCATACCTTTCATCAGGCCGTATTTTTCTATGGCCTGAATCATATACTGGGAGCAGGTAGGATAGAATCGGCAGGTACGAGGTAAAAAAGGTGATATTATTTTTTTATATAATGTAATAATGTATATAATTGATTTTTTAATAATCATGATGTTTTTTTATAAAATTTTGGAAATCCTCATATATATCTTCATATTTGGCCGTAACAGATTGATTTTTTGCACAAATCAATATATGGTAATTTTTTATGGTTTGGCGGTTTTTTCTATAGCTTTCTCTCATTAAGCGTTTAATTCGGTTTCTGGTTACTGCTTTTCCTATATTTTTAGCTATCATAAATCCAACTTTTCTGTTCTGGGCTTTGCAAAAAAAACATTTAATATACTTACCACTCCACTGGTTACCCTGGTCAAGGATTTTTTTAAAATCATTATGTTTCTTAATAATCTCATTTTTGGGCAAGCGTTGATCAATGTCTGATAAATTTCCCCCCATAACACCGGCTCACAAAGCAAAAATGGTTACTCATCACTGACAGTAAGTTTAGATCTTCCTTTGGCCCGACGGCGTTTTAATATTAAACGGCCGTTTTTAGTTTCCATACGATTTCGAAATCCGTGTTTGTTTTTTCGTTTTCTTTTACTGGGCTGATAGGTTCTTTTCATATAAATATACCTCCATTATTTTTTTTATACAGTCTTTAAGGTACATAACTTTTCAGGGAAAAGTCAAGTTATTTTCTTATTTTTATTAAATTCATAATTCCACCCACTCCCATAATGAAGTTACCTATCCAGGCAGCCAGAAAGGGGTTCAACTCTCCTTTTTCCCCCATGGTCTGGCCAATCTTAACCAAACCAAAGTAAACAAAACAAATTGCCAGACTGATGCCGAATCCAATCACCAGACTTTTTTTCCTTCGGTTATAGACAAAAGGAATACTGAATAATATAATAATTACATTACTTAAAGGATAGGAAAATCTGAGATTAAGCTGAGTAATCCATTTATGTACTTCTCCTCCTGATTTTTTTACCCGGTCCACAAACCAAAGTAGTTCATGTATGCTCATTTGTTCAGGATCAATTTGAGAAAGATAAAGCTGCTGGGGAGTAAAATTAAGATTTATTGTGCGCTGTTTGGTGATAGGTGTTGCCTTTTCCTTATCCATTTCAAATTGTCTTTCATAGCCGTTATATATTATCCAGTTTTTACCTTCCCACTTCATGAGCCGGGAATCAATTTTGGATATTAATTTTCCCTTCTCGTATTTTTCAATTTTTACATTATAGGCGGTTTTGGTGTCAAAATTGTAGCTTTCCATAGAAACGATTTTATCAGGAGGATCCTGCATGATTACATCCCGAATATATTTTTTACTGTGTGATCGTTGGAACAAATAATCATCTTTAATATTTTCGATTTTTCGATTTGTGTATATAGCAATTGTTTCCGCTAAAAAAAATGATCCTATGCTGAGCAGTAAACCAATAAACAAAAGAATAAACATGATACGATAAAAACTGTACCCCAGAGCTTTGAGAGCAACAATTTCATTGTGTCTGGCCATGAGACCAATGGAAAAAACAGTGGTCATAAGGGTGGCAACCGGAAGAATAATAATTATTATATAAGGAATAAAGTAGATATAATATATGGTAGTTACAGACCAGGGAACATTATTATCAATAAACCGGTCCAAATTTTCTATCATATCCACTACAATAAATATAAAAATTATTGCCAGCAGACAAAACAGGAATATGGACATGAATCTTTTAAAAATATAACGGGGAATAATAGGGATCATGATTTTTCCCCTTTACTTTTTTCTTTCAACCAATAGGTCAGAACATTCCAACGGATAAAGGTTGTTTCCCGCACTGTATGTATAATGAGATACACCCCGGCCGCCCCCACTACAATATTGGGCAACCACATAGCTAAAATCGGATTCATCATTCCTCGGTCCGCTAATTGCTCTCCCCCTATTAAAAAAGCCCAGTAGATAAGGAAGAAAATCATACTTATACCGCCACTTACTGCCATCCCCCCCTGTCTGGCTATGATCCCTACTGGAGCTCCGATGAGTACAAACACAATACAGGCAACCGGGATGGAATATTTTTTATGGATTTCAACCAGGAGTGCTGCAATTGATTTTTTAATGCCCCTTATCCCCTGTATTTGAAAATGGATGCTTTGCATAGCCTGACGTAATCTGTTTAAATTAGTTTTTCTGGTTGTAGTTTCCTGGAGAAGAGTTTTATAAGAGGTGTCAGTTGTATCGGGGTAAAAACGGGGAGGAAAAAATGGCTTAATTCTTAAGATAGCTTGTTTGACTGCCATATCTTGTTTTTTGGTAATAGATTGAGTATGACGTTTAATGTCTTCCTGCAGCAGGGGAGCGCTTTTTTCTCTGGTCCCTCTTCTTCCGGAACTGCTGCGCTTCAGCACCATATTGGAAACCGGAATATAGATTTTATGTTTGATAAATTTCAGGCGTCTATAATTTTCCAGGTTTGCTTTTTCAACTTCATGTACTTCTCCATTATTAAGAGAGAAGACCAGGGTGCTGTGTTCTTTGGAATAGTATAATCTTCCAGATTCGGCAAAAATAGTCTTATTAAATTTAGGATCACTGCTATCATTGATAATGATTCCGTGAAGAATGTCGTTTTTATTATCAATCGAATGTACCAACATATTATAATTCTCAATCTCATCAAAAAATACATTGGGTTCCAGGGTCAGGGTGGGTTTTTTTTTGGAAATATCAGAATAAAGCATACTTAATTGGTGATTGGATTCCGGGTATACATAATTATTGAACTGGGTCATAGCCAGGGTGATGATAGCTGCTACAACCAGAACCGGAAAAATAAGGCTGTAGAGATGTACTCCACTGGCTTTTAAGGCAGATATTTCATTTTCGGAAGAAAGTCTTCCGAATACCATGAGAGTTGCAATAAGCACAGCCATGGGAACGGCTAAGGCTATTATCCAGGCAAGTTGATATATAAAAAATTCGGCAATAATTTTAAAGGAAAGGCCTTTTCCCAGCAGTCGGCCCAAATCTCGGAATAATATATTTAAGATAAATAGAAATATTATGGTTCCGATTCCGAAAAAAAAAGGATATATATGTTCTGTTAAAATATATTTTGTAATTATTCGCATGTTTTTCTCATAAATATTTCAAGGTTATAATATAAAAAACTGAATAGGATTTTGCAACCAAATAATGTAAATTTTTTTTAGGGGTAAAATTTTCTTGTTTAAATTAGATTATTTTCTTATATTTAAGAAATAAAAATTTAGGAAAGGAGGTATTAAAAATTTATGCCTGCAGTAAAGATCAGAAACAATGAATCATTTGAAAGAGCTTTAAAAAGGTTTACCAAACAATGCGAGAAAGCAGGATTGATGTCAGACATAAGAAAACATCAGTATTATGAGAAACCAAGTGAAAAAAGAAAACGTAAAGAAGCGGCATCACGAAGAAAACATAGAAAACTGCAAAAAATTTTTGGTGAAGAATAATTGGGTATAAGAAGATAAGGTTGGAATCATGAGCTTATCTGAGATTATTTCAGAAAAAATGAAACAAGCCATGAAGGCAAAAGATCAGGTTGCAGTAGAAACATACAGAAGTATAAAATCTCAGTTACACAATACAGAAATTGAAACAGGTAAAGATCTTACTGAACAAGACGAAATTAATGTTTTAACCAAGGAAGTAAAGAAGAGAAAAGAATCTTTGGAGTTTTTTCACAAACAGGGACGGGATGATCTGATTGCCAAAGAAGAAAAAGAACTGAAGATAATTATGTCTTTTTTACCGGAACCTCTTTCTCAAGAAGAACTAAATAAAATAATTGATACAGTTATTCAGGATACCGGGGCTGAATCCAGGCGGGATATGGGTAAGGTTATGGCTGCGATAATGCCCCAGGTAAAGGGGCGGATTGATGGTAAAACAGTACAGGATATGGTAAAGGAAAAATTGAGTTAGTCACATTGATCTTTTTTAAAACAAATATTTTTTATTACCCTGTGTTTTTTGAAGCATAGGGTTTTTTATTGAATTATGAATACATTTGATTTAATTATTCTGCTTATTCTGGGAATATTCTGCGTCAAAGGATTGTTTAAAGGAATGGTGCTGGAGATATTTACTTTTATCGGTTTATTGATTGGTTATTTGGTTGCCTTGCGGCTCAAAAGTGACCTTAGCGGTTTGATCCAGAAATTCATTCACCTGCCGGATATGCTAGTCAATACAGTGGCTTTCTTGGTGATATTTATGTTGATCATTATACTGTTCAGATATATTGCCGGAAGAATTCGGCAAATCGTTAAATGGACATTTTTAGGATGGGTGGACAGAGGAGGCGGACTGTTAATCGGATTATTGAAGGGGAGTCTTATTGCCAGTCTCTTAGTTCTTTTGATATCAATAATTCCTCTTTCGGAAAGGGTTGAGAAAGAGCAAGAAAACTCTCTGTTATTTTCCCCCATTAGTACCGTTGCTCCGGCCGTGTTCAATGTTATAAAAACAGCTTTTCCCAAGACAGAAGATTTTTATCGGGAAGTAAAGCAGGGGCTTACTGCCGAATCCCAAAAAGCAGTGGATAAAATAGTATCTGATAAAATTGAATCTCTACCAGAGACGAATCAGAAAGAAGAATCCCCCGATCATGATGTCAAGTAAAATCAGGGGGATAAGAACATAGACCATAAAATGGATAATTCATTTAATACAATCTCACTGGAATTTGATATTGTCATAGAAGAGGTTCTTACGCATATAGTATCCCAGGAAGGGAAAGAAGAAATGACTTCCCTTACTGCCTTTAATAAGAAAGATTTACTTAAGAAGGAACTGGATAGGGTGACAGAAATGGCAGCACTTCTTCGGTATGATGATCCCTTTCCCCTGCAGGGATACGGTGATTTAGGGCCGCATATTGAAAAAGCAACCTTTGAAGGCAGTTTTATAAATCCCCCGGGGCTGTTTATGCTGCTGGGATTTTTGCGAATTGGGGAAAAAATAAAAAAATATATTAATCAGCGAAGGGATAAATACCCTCTTTTAAAAAAAATAACCAATACCTTCAACTATCTGGCTTCTCTTCAGCAGGAAATAGGAAAAATTTTTGATTCACAGGGAAACATAAAACCCAGAGCTTCCCAAAAATTATATACCCTACAGAAGACTATAGAGAGTACTCACATTAAGGTTCGCAGAAAGCTGGAAGCAACCTTAAAAGCACTGATATCCCAAGGGTATGCCCGGGATGAAAATTTGGTTATACGACAGGGACGTCTGGCCCTGCCTCTCAAAGAAGAAAACCGCAGTCGAGTGAAGGGAATTGTGATTGATCAATCTGCCAGTGGTGCTACTCTGTTTGTGGAACCCCTGGAGGTCATTGAACTGAATAATCAGATCCGTGAACTGGAATCGGAAAAAAACAGAGAGATAGAACGAATTTTAAAAGAAGTCACCAGAAAGGTCAGAGATAATATATCTGATATTCGGACCAATATTAAGACATTTGGATTTTTGGATACCATTTACGCCAAAGCCCAATTTTCCCTGCAGCTGGATTGTATCCCTGCAGAAATAAATAGGAAGGGAAAATTGAAATTGATAAATGGTCGACATCCCCTACTTCTTTTACGAAATTCTAAAGACGAGGTAGTACCCTTATCCCTTGAAATGGATCAAAATAGAAGAACTGTGATCATCACCGGACCCAATGCAGGAGGGAAAACGGTTGCCCTGAAAACAGTAGGGCTGCTTTCTTTAATGCATAATTTTGGATTTCATATTCCGGCAGAGGAAGGATCCTCTTTCCCCTTTTTTTCCGGTATTTTTGCCGCTATTGGCGATCATCAGTCCATTCAACATGACCTTTCCACCTTTTCCTCCCATATTGAAACCTTAAACGGCATTCTGAAGAAAAGTGATGCCAGCAGTCTGGTGCTGGTGGATGAAATCGGCTCTTCCACTGATCCCACTGAAGGAGCAGCTCTGGCAGAAGTTATATTGGAGTATTTAACTGATATGGGATGTTTGACTCTTGCCTCCACTCACATGGGGGCTTTAAAGGTTTTTGCCAGTCAGCACCAATATATTGAAAACGGTTCTATGCTTTTCGACAGTGAGAAACTTTCCCCTTCTTATCGATTTCAAATGGGATTGCCGGGATCATCCTATGCTTTTGAAATTGCCCAAAAATATGGAATGAATAAAAATATATTAAGTAAAGCCCGGAAAAGGGTGGGAGAAGAACGGGGAAGGCTGGATACGCTTATTGTTCAGCTGGAAAAAGAAATACAGCGATCTTCCCGGTTAAGCAAAGAAGCTGAAATAAAACATTTGAAACTAGAGGGTCTGGTGAACTTATATCAAGAACGATTGGACGAGATCACCACTCAAGGTCAAGAGAAAAAGAAAAAAATAGTTGAAGAGGCAGAAAATTTTTTAAAAAATGCCAATGTTGAAATAGAAAATATAATTAAGGCAATCAAGGAAAAACAGGCGGAAAAATCAGCTATTAAAGCAGCTAAAGAAACTTTGGCGCAGCAGAAAGAAAAAATTAAACAATTACAGCGAAATAAGGAATGTGCTAAAAAAGTACCTTTAGGAAAAGGAGACTTTGTTTTTTGGCATGGCCATGCCGGAAAGGGTACAATAATTTCGGAACCGGATAGTACAGAAAGAGTTTTGGTTGACTGGGACGGTGTACGACTTAAAGTACCCCGGCAAGAACTTGAATTGTCCTCCGCATCCGGTCAAAAGCAACAGGAAGTACCGGAAGCAAACCTATTGTCTGTAAATGATGTTTCAGATACTATCAGGGATGAAATCGATCTGCGGGGCATGCGGGCCGAAGATGCGGTATTCACCGTGGATAAATACTTAAGTGATGCGGCTATGGCGGGATTTCAGATAGTCAGAATTATTCATGGCAAGGGAACCGGGATTTTGCGGGAAGTCATTGGCAGACATCTGAGAAATCATTCCCTGGTAAAAGATTTCCGTCTGGGAAAATGGAATGAAGGAGATACAGGAGTAACCATAGTAGAGATAAAATGAAAGTTTCTGAGGATAAAATACAGCAAATCCGGGAAAGTGCCGATATCGCTGAAGTTATTTCCGATTATGTCACCCTTAAGAAAAAAGGAAAGTCCTTAATGGGATTATGTCCTTTTCATCAGGAGAAAACCCCCTCCTTTAGTGTGGATACAGTAAAAGGATTATATCATTGTTTCGGTTGCGGTGCGGGTGGAGATGTCTTTAATTTCATAATGGAAATCGAAAATATAAGTTTTCCGGAAGCTGTGCATATACTGGCTGATAGATATGGAATATCGTTACCCGCAGAACAGGTGGATGAAGCTGATTCTTATGAAACAGAAATTCTCTACTATACTAATAATACAGCCAAGGACTTTTTTATTTCCTGTCTGTACCAAACCCAGGCAGGAGCCAGAGCACTTAGCTATATTAAGCAGAGAGGATTTTCTTCTGAAACCATAAAAAAATTTAATATCGGTTATGCCCCCAACCGATGGGATGGTCTAATTCTTATGGCCAAACGCTCCAATCTTCCCCTACAGCATTTGGAAAAAGCAGGTTTGATAATAAAACGAAAAGACGGATCCGGCTATTATGACCGATTCAGAGGGAGAATCATCTTTTCCATTTCCAACCCCACTGGTAAGGTGATTGCATTTGGGGGAAGAATTATTGTGGAAATCAAGAATCAGCCCAAGTATATCAATTCTCCTGAAACCATGATTTATAAAAAGGGATCTCAGCTATATGGATTAGATTGGGCTAAAAACAGTATCAGGCAAAAGGATAGGATACTGCTGGTGGAAGGATACACTGATGTAATGCGGCTTCACCAAAGTGAATTTGATAATGCGGTTTCCACTCTGGGCACGGCCTTAACTGATAATCAGGCTCACATATTAGCCCGTTATTCCCGAAATGTTACCTTGCTTTTTGATGGTGATTCGGCTGGATTTAAAGCTGCCTTGCGGGGAGTGGAGGTATTGTTTAAAGCTGGTATGCGGGTTACTATTGCTCCCCTTCCTCAGGGAGTTGATCCTGATACGCTTTTATTCCGAAAAAGTAAAAAAGTTATGAATGAATTTATCGAATCAGCTCAAACCTTTATTGATTTTCATCTAGAGCAGTTAAAATCAAATAACAGTCTGAACACTCCCAATGCCAAAGCAGAAGCGGCAAAATATCTGGTGAATACAGTTCAAAATATTTCAGATCCTCTGGAAAGAAATTTTTATATTAAGGAAATATCTGAAAAAGTTGGTATAGAGGAAAAATTTTTACATACCTATAAAAAAACCGGAAGTAGCAATAATACTGGTCAGAATACAAAAATCGATCATCCCCGGAATGCGGAGGATATACTGATAATGTTTCTTCTGGAAGATTTTAATCAATGGGCAGACGTTATTTTTAATTTTGTATCTGAAGATGATATTAAATCCAATACAATTTTATTTGCAATTTATAAAGATTATTCTGCCCATAAAATAAACAGTGAAAATGAGATAATGGATAGATTTACAGAAAAGCCAAAAATTAAATCCTATCTTACAGCCCTGCTGGCCAGAAAAAAGGATACAATTACCAAGGGTGATGATTATAATAGACTTTGTGCAGATTGTATTGTTGCCATCAAAAAAAGAAGTTTAAGAGAGAGAATTAAAAACTATCAGGAACAAATACGCAGGCAGCAGAAAGAAAAAAGGGATGTGAGTAAATTACAGGATGAATACTTTAGATTAAAGAAGCAGCTGGTATCTTTATCAAATGAAATGAGGGAAGTAATTTTTAAAAAAATTGAAAAAAAAAGTTGAAAAAGTAAAAAGATTTTATTATAATAAATGTTCGTAATAATGTGGGGCCCATAGCTCAGTTGGTTAGAGCAACGGACTCATAATCCGTCGGTCGAAGGTTCGAGTCCTTCTGGGCCCACCGGATTTGATAATTTCTATAAGGAGTAAGAAACATTAACGGGGTTAGAAAAGAAAGTAAAAATATTGACATTGATATAAAGCACATTATTTTTAAAGTGCACCTTATATAAGGGGCACTTTTTTTATTTTAGGCACAATATGAAACGATACAGGAGGCATTTTTGCAAGAATTAATTGAAAAACTTAAAGAACTTCAAAGTATCGATTCGGAACTGCAATTCATCCAGGAATTGAAAGGCAACCTTCCCCATCAAATTAATATGTTACATAAAGAGCTGGAAGAAGCGGAAAATCAGTATAAAGCAAAAAAAACAGATTTGAATCAGACCAAGACATCACTCAAATTAATCCAAGTAGAAATTGAAGATTTTCAAAAGAAAAAACAAAAATACCAGGAACAATTATATGAAGTGACCAATAATAAGGAATATGATGCAGTTACCTCAGAGATTGATAATGTTACTAACAGTATTGATGAAAATGAAGAAAAAGTGATTTCATTAATGGATCAGGAGGAAAGGCTTACTGCTGAAATTGATGAGGATAAAAAGGAACTGGAATCATTAACCCAAAATCTTAAGATTAAGGAAGCGGAGCTGGAAAAGAAAAATGCCAAAACTGAAAAAGAAGAAATAACTCTGAAGGATAAAAAAAACCAGCTAATTTCCAAAATTAATGACCGCCATTTGGCAATGTATGATCGAATTAGAAAAGCTAAAGGAGGATTGGCTGTGGTTCCCATACAGAATGGTTCCTGTGGTGGCTGTTCCAAAAGACTTCCTACTCAGAAAATACTGGAAATTCGTTCTATGAAACAGTTACATCTATGTGAGGTTTGTGGACGTATACTCATCTGGGACAGTAATGTATCCAAGGAAAAGATATGACTCTCTTCTGCTATATTGATGGTTCCTGCCAGGGTAATCCAGGCGATGCTGGTTACGGAGTGATAATTAAAGGTGATAATAAAGATACTCTGGAAACGTTCGGTAATTATATTGGAAATGCTACCAATAATATTGCTGAATATCAGGCATTAATAGCTTGTTTACAGTTGACAAAAAAATATAATATGGATACTTTAATTGTTCATTCGGACAGCCTGCTGGTGGTTAATCAAATTAAGGGATTCTATAAAGTAAAACAAAAACATATTAAAGAATTGTTTGATACAGTACAGAATTTAATTACCTCGGCTTCCTACAAGGTAAAAATTGTTTATATACCAAGGGAACAGAATAAAGAAGCAGATAGTTTAGCTAGAAGAGCGATACGGCTAAAAAAACAAATTATTGAGTAGAGAATATATTAAGGGCAGAACAGGTGGTCGCGGGATTATAATTATCTAACATATAATCCTGAGGAAAGTCCGGACTCCACAGGACAGGATGCTCCTTTAATCGGAGGCATTCCCCCCAAAGGAATGACGGAAAGTGCCACAGAAAATAACCGCTTAACCGAACCACGGTTCTGTTGAGTAAGGGTGAAAAGGTGAGGTAAGAGCTCACCGGTTTTGCGGTGACGCAGAACGACAGGGAAAACCCCATCCGGAGCAAGGCCAAATAGATGAGGAATATATTACGAAATGGTCCGTTTCGTCTGACTCATGGGTAGGCCGCAGCAGGGATATCTGTTTACAGATATCCCCCTTAAGATAAATGATCACCATTTCCTGCAGGGGAAAACAGAATCCGGCTTATCGTTCTGCCCTTGAGTATCCAGGGTCTTTAATAATATGAAATGGAATGTAATAAAAACAGCAGATAGCAAGGAGATACAACGGTTAGTCTCCTCTTTTGAACTCCCACACATAGTTGCCAATATATTATTAAATCGTAATTTTGATACCCAGGAAAAGATCAAATCTTTTTTCAAAACGCAATGGAGTGATTCCTATGACCCTTATTTGATGAAAGATATGGATAAGGCAGTTAAAAGAATCATACAGGCATTAGAGCATAAAGAAAAAATTTTTATCTACGGTGATTATGATGTTGATGGAGTTACCTCGGTAAGCATGTTAAAGATATTTCTGGAACAATTAGGAGGGGATGTCCATTACCATATACCGGACAGACTTAAAGAAGGATATGGTTTGTCTGATCAGGGAATTAAAAATGCAGTGGAGAACAATACAGACCTTCTTATCACTGTTGATTGTGGTATTAAAGGGACTACTCAGATAATACGGGCTCAAGAGCAGGGAATAGATACCATCATTTGTGATCATCATGAACCGGGAGGTATGCTTCCCAGGGCAACTGCCATTTTGAATCCCAAACAGGAGGGCTGCACTTATCCTTTTAAGGAACTAGCCGGCGTGGGAGTGGCATTTAAGCTCATTCAGGGAATAAATAAACAGTTACAGGGTGAGGAAGAGAATAGCAAACAATTTTTAGACTTAGTAGCCCTGGGTACTGCGGCTGATATAGTACCTCTTATTGATGAGAACAGACTTTTTGTTAAAAAGGGATTGGAATGTATTAACCGAGGAGACAGGATTGGAATTTTTTCGCTGATTGATAGGGCAGGATTATCCGGAAAAAAAATCAGTACCGGACAGATTGTTTTTATTCTGGCTCCCCGTATCAATGCAGCCGGCAGGGTAGGAAATGCAGAGAGAGGTGTACGGCTGCTCACAACCCAAAACCAGCAGCAGGCGGATAATCTGGCGCAGATACTGGAATCAGAGAACAGAATTCGAAGGGATATTGATGAGAGAACCTTTAATGAAGCACTGATGATGCTGGAGTCCTCTTTTGATAAAGAACAAGACCGGGTAGTGGTTCTGGCCAAAGAGGGATGGCATCCCGGGGTAATAGGGATAGTTGCTTCCCGGATATCAGAAGAAATTAATAGACCGGTAATTATGATTTCCATTGAAGAATCTATAGGCAAGGGTTCTGCCAGAAGTATTAAGAATTTTGATCTTTATTCGGCCCTGAAGTTATGTAAAGATAATCTAACCAGATTCGGGGGCCATAAATATGCAGCCGGCCTGACCATTGATGAAAATAAAATCAATGCTTTTCGGCAACAACTAAATTCAATATCTCTGGATATGATTTCAGAAGAGGATTTGATTAAGACCATTACCATTGATATGGAAATATCCTTGTTAGACATTGATGATCAACTATTAAAATATCTTAAATTGTTTGAACCCTACGGTCCCAAGAATATGCGGCCTGTTTTTAGGTCCCGCAATCTGGAAGTGATAGGTTCTCCCCGCATTGTGGGCAAAAATCATTTAAAATTTAAGGTACGGAAGAATAACAGAATATTTGATGCCATAGGATTCAATCTGGGAGATTTATTTTATCGACTCAGTCCCGGAGAAAATGATCTGGATATGGCTTATATAATAGAAGAAAATCATTGGAATGGTAAAACCCAGATACAGCTGCGGGTAAAAGATATTAAATAGACTATGAAAAAAAGACGATTAGCACGAGAATTAGCATTACAAACCCTGTATTCTGAGGAACTCACCGGAGCTGATCTGCCTACTCTTCTTCATCAACTTAAAGACAGGGCACCTCAGGAAGTATATGGTTTTGCCTCTCATCTGGTAAAGAAAGTGCTGGAAGAAAGCGCATTTCTCAATGAACACATTGCCCAGAGTGTAAATAATTGGGAATACAATCGGATTGCGGTGATTGACAGAATTATTTTAAAGATAGCATTGTGTGAGTTGCTTTTTTTTGAAGAAATTCCCCCTCGGGTCTCCATCAATGAGGCTATAGATCTGGCAAAAATTTTTAGTACAGCCAAGAGCGGGAAATTCGTGAATGGAATCATTGATAATCTGTATAAAAAATTTAAAGCACAGGGGAAAATACAAAAAAAAGGACAGGGCTTGCTGAACAAAAATAAATGATGTAAGTATAAGTAATTGAAGGTATAACCAGTTGAATTACAAGGAATGATTTAATTAATTCGGAGAATTATATGATTAATAGATTAATGGAAAAGATTTTCGGTAATAAATATGAAAAGGAAATTAATAAAATTCAGCCGATTGTCGATGAAATTAACAGAATATATACAACACTGTCGGATCTTTCTGATGAAGAATTGAAAAATAAGACCGAAGAATTTAAACAACAAATTCAGACCAAAGTTTCCACAATACGAAACCAGATCCAAGACTTAAAACAAGAGTTGAAAAGTACTCATGTTGATGAGGATGTTGATATTGAGGATATACGAAAACAGATAACTGACCTGGAAGAAGAAGAGGAAGAAATTACCGAGGGAGTGCTGGAAGAAATCTTACCGGAAGCTTTTGCCGTGGTTAAAGAAGCCTGCCGTCGACATATGGGCACCTCCTGGAAAGTGGTGGGAGTTGAGACCTATTGGGACATGCTCCCTTTTGATGTACAGCTGATCGGAGCCATTGTTTTACACCAGGGGAAAATAGCGGAAATGGCCACTGGGGAAGGTAAAACTCTGGTTGCGACTATGCCCCTTTATCTGAATGCCCTGGTGGGAAGGGGGGCTCATCTGGTGACAGTGAATGACTACCTGGCTCAGAGAGACTGCGAATGGATGGGAAAAATATTTGAATTTTTGGGACTCAGGATTGCCTATATAAAAAATGATATGTCCACTCAGGAGCGTAAAATTGCTTATAATGCAGATATAACCTACGGAACTAATAATGAATTTGGTTTTGATTATCTGCGAGATAATATGGCCCGTACTTTTGAAGATATGGTACAAAGAGGGCATTACTATGCCATAATTGATGAGGTTGATTCTGTATTGATTGATGAGGCTCGTACTCCTTTGATTATATCCGGCCCGGTTCCAGAGTCACATAATCAGTATAATGAAATGAATCCTAAAGTTTCCCAGTTAGTTCGAGAACAAACCCTTCTGATAAACCGATTAGTGAAAGAAGCCAGAGAGCTTCTGGATAAAGAAGAAGGGAATGCTGATTATGAAGCAGGGAAAAAACTGCTTAAGGCCCAGCGGGGAGCGCCTAAGAATAAGCGATTAACCAAGCTATTAGGGGAGAGTGGGATACAGAAACTTATCAGAAGTGTAGAAGCGGATTATATGCGGGATAAAAAGCTGCATATCCTGGATGAGGAACTATATTTTGTGATTGATGAAAAAAACAATACCATAGATCTTACTGATAAAGGAAGGGAATCAATTTCCCCCCATAATCCGGAAATGTTTATACTCCCCGATATTGCAACTCAATTAACTGAAATTGATGAAGATGAATCCCTTTCTCCTCAGAAAAAGCAGGAGAGGAGAGAAGAGGTTCAGACACAATTCAGTGATATAAGCGAAAAACTACACAACATTGGTCAGCTGCTGAAAGCATATTCCCTGTTTGAAAAGGATGTTGAATATGTGGTTACGGATGACGGCAAAGTAATGATAGTTGATGAATTCACCGGAAGGCTTATGCCGGGAAGAAGATTTTCCGACGGACTGCATCAGGCCCTGGAGGCAAAAGAAGAGGTTACAGTGGAGAGAGAAACCCAGACTCATGCCACCATAACTCTGCAAAATTTTTTCCGTCTCTATACCAAACTTGCCGGTATGACCGGAACTGCTGAGACAGAAGCGGATGAATTTGAAGAAATTTATGATCTTAAGGTAGTGGTTATCCCTACCAACGAGCCAGTGAGAAGGGTAGATAGTAATGACATGATTTATAAAACCAGACGGGAAAAATACAATGCCATTATCCAGGAAATAGAGGATTATCATGCCTCAGGACTGCCGGTTCTGGTGGGAACTGTATCTGTAGAGGTTTCCGAAACCCTCTCCCGGATGTTAAAACGGAAGAATATCCGTCATTCGGTCTTGAATGCCAAGCATCATGCCAAGGAAGCAGAAATTGTTTCCAAAGCTGGGGAACCAGGTATGGTAACCATTGCCACCAACATGGCAGGAAGAGGAACCGATATAAAATTAGGAGCCGGAGTGATCCGTTATACCGAGGATAGCTTTGAGGCTTTTGCAGCAGATATGGGAGAGTTGCTGAAAAAACAGGTAAAAATTCTGGTACATGAAATTCCGGATAATCTCATAAATAAATTCAGTACTATCATTAAGGAGATGAAGGAAAATCCTCAGATAGTTAATTCTGAGGATCAAAAAAGGTCACTCATATCCAGTAGTGACACCTGGGATGGGCATAATGTGGTTCTTATACCTAAATCCCAAGGTAATCCTCTGGACACAAAAGAAAGCAGCGGTGAATTTGTTCATGTCAAAGTAAGAGATTATGCTGAAGGGGGCTTGCATATTATCGGGACGGAGCGTCATGAAGCACGCCGGATTGACCGACAGCTGCGGGGGAGAAGTGGTCGTCAAGGTGATCCGGGATCATCCCGGTTTTACTTGTCTCTGGAAGATGATTTAATGAGACTGTTTGCTCCGGAAAGGATTATAGGAGTTATGGATAGACTGGGACTTCAGGAAGGGGAAGTAATTACTCATTCCATGATAACCAAATCCATAGAGAGAGCCCAGAAAAGGGTGGAAATGAGAAATTTTGAAATCAGAAAACATCTTCTGGAATATGATGATGTGATGAATAAACAGAGGGAAATAATATATAAGCGACGTAGAAGAGCTTTGGAAGGTGAAAATTTAAGGGATAATATTTATATTGCCTTAGAGGATTTTATTGATGAACAGGTGGAGATATTTACGGAAAATGAATACGCAGAGAATTGGGACTGGAATGGTTTAAGCAATATTCTGCTAAAAAACATTCTGCTTCCTCTTCCTTTAACCGACAAGGAAAAGGAGGAGATTGTCAAGAATGATTTAAAGGATCGTCTCATAAATGAAGCTATAGCTAACTATAAGAAAAAGTGTAAAGCACTGGGTGATGAGGTCATGGCCCAGTTGGAGAAAATAGCCACTCTCCATACCATTGATGAGAAATGGAAAGAGCATCTTTATGAAATGGATCATTTAAAAGAAGGAATTAATTGGAGGGCCTACGGACAAAAAGATCCTTTGATTGAATATAAACAGGAAGGATTCAAGGCATTTAAAGAAATGCTGGAATCCATTAATGATGAAATTGTGGAAATTGTGTTTAAAGCAAATATTGAGGTTGAGCAGGATCTCAGAAAACAGGAACAGAGAGCAGCAGCTATGGACATGTCCACCCGGCATGAAGATACTGCAGGTATGGGATTTGCAGGTCAACCGGAAGGGCAGCAAGAACAGGGTGGTCAGATGGGGGCTGGGAAAAAACAACCCGTAAAAGTAGGCAAAAAAGTGGGCAGAAATGATCCCTGCCCCTGTGGAAGCGGAAAGAAGTATAAACATTGTTGTGGTAGATAGTCAGAAAAATAATCTACGGAAGGAAACAGTACTAATGTCAAAATCGCTGGTTATTGTGGAATCTGATGCTAAATCCAAGACCATAAATAAATTTCTTGGTAAAGAGTATGAGGTAAAAGCTTCGGTTGGACATATTAAAAATCTTCCCAAAAATCGTCTGGGAGTCGATATAGATAATAATTTTTCTCCGGAATGGATTACCATCAGAGGTAAGGGAAAAATCCTTAATCAATTGAAAAAAGCAGCTTCTTCATCAGATAAAGTGTATTTGGCAACCGATCCGGACAGAGAAGGCGAAGCGATTGCATATCATTTATTAAATGAGATAAAGAAATATAATAGTAATATTTATCGGGTTCTTTTTTATGAAATTACTGATAATGCGGTCAGAGAGGCGATAAAAAATCCTATAACTGTAAACCAGAGTAAAGTGGAAGCCCAGAAAGCAAGAAGGGTGCTGGATAGACTGGTCGGGTACAAAATCAGCCCTTTTCTCTGGAAGACCATTTATCGAGGACTTTCCGCGGGAAGAGTGCAGTCAGCAGCATTACGCCTCATCTGTCAGCGAGAAGAGGAAATCACCTCTTTTAAACCGGAAGAGTATTGGTCCCTAGAAGCTGATTTTCAGACCAGAAACAAGGAAACTTTCAGGGCTATGTTGTTCAAGATTAAGGAAGAAGAGGTAAACATTCCCAATGAGAAAAAGGCTCAAGAGCATGTAAAGGCAATAGGAAAACAAAATTTTTCCATTTTGGATATCAAAAAAAATCAGGTTACCCGTAAACCCTATCCTCCCTATACCACTAGTACCTTTCAACAGGATGCAGCCGTACGCTGTAAAATGAGTACTAAAAAAATTATGATGATTGCCCAGCAACTTTATGAAGGCATTGATTTACCAGAGGGAAGAAACGGATTAATTACCTATATGCGTACCGATTCTACCCGCTTATCCTCTGCTGCTGTGGGAGAAGCCCGGGAGTTTATTGCCAATAATTATGGAACCGAGTATGTTCCGGAAAAGCCTGTCTTTTACCGAACCAAAAAAAATGTGCAGGATGCACATGAAGCAATTCGCCCCACTTCCATTAAGAGAACTCCCCAGAGTATAGCAGCGCATTTGACTTCTGATCAATTGAAAATCTATTCTCTTATCTGGCAGAGATTTACTGCCTGCCAGATGCGTCCGGCTCAATTAATTCGAACCATTATTGATGTAAAAGGAGGTGACTACCTGTTCAGAACCACTGGTTCAATTATAAAGTTTAAAGGATTTATGCAGGTTTATAATATAAGTAAAGAAAAAGATTCCGACACTTATCTACCGCAAGGGCTGAAAAAGGAAATGGTGGTGTTTCTGGAGAAACTCCATCCTCAGCAACACTTTACCAAACCTCCCCCCCGATATACGGAAAGCAGTCTGGTAAAAATACTGGATACCTTGGGTATTGGACGTCCTTCCACCTATGCCATAACCATTTCCAATCTTTTAAGCAGAAAATATATTACTAAGGAAAAAAGGACCCTCTTTGTCACAGAGCTGGGGATGAATGTTAATCGCATATTGGTATCACAATTTCCCAATATAATCAATATAAATTTTACTGCTCATATGGAAAGTGAGCTTGATCAAATTGAGTCTGGAAATAAAAATCATATCTTGGTTTTGAATGAATTTTATCAACCCTTCACTCAATCTTTAGAGAAAGCCTTAGCCAAGCAGGAAGATATAAAGCAGTCTCTGCAGGAAAAAATTGATGAGAAATGTCCGGAATGCGGAAGAGAACTTATTGTTAAATGGGGCAGAAATGGTAAATTTATAGGATGCACGGGATATCCGGATTGTACTTTTACTCGACCGCTGGAAGAGCAGGATAATACCACTGATGAAACCTGTAAAGTATGCGGTGCCCCCATGCAGATAAAAGTGGGAAAATTTGGCAGATTTTTAGCCTGCTCCCGTTATCCGGAATGTAAATTCACCAAATCATTCTCCCTGGGAATCACCTGCCCGGAAAAGGATTGCGGAGGGCAGATAGTGGAACGAAAGACCAGAAGAGGCAAAATATTTTACGGGTGTTCCAATTATCCCTCATGTAATTTTGCCTTATGGAATAAACCGGTTTCTCAAGCCTGTTCCAAATGCGGATATCCGCTATTGGAAATCCGACAAACCAAAAGCAAAGGAACATTCAAACAGTGTCCAAACTGTAAGCATACAGTAAAGTAATAAGTTGGGTATGAGTAAAATTCAACAGGAAATAAATAATTTTTTAAAATACCTTTCATCAGAAAAGTTATATTCGTCACATACCATTGCGGCTTATAAGGGTGATATTATCCAATTTTTTGATTTGTATAATTTGGAAGGATCTAATCAGAAGAAAGAAATCAGAGATATAACCAAAAATGATATAAGGAATTTTGTCAGCAGCCTTATTCGTTATGGCATGAGTAAACGAAGTGCGGAAAGAAAGGTCGCTGCCTTAAAAAGTTTTTTTTCTTATCTTTATAAACAGAACCTGGTGCATAATAATCCGGTTTCCGGAATAGCAATGCCCAAGCAGGATAAAATATTACCAAAATTTTTACAGGAGCAGGAAATAAGTGCTCTTTTTAAAAAAATTGATGTCAAAACTCCTTCCGGTATTCGTGACCGAGCTATTATAGAACTTTTTTACAGTACGGGGATAAGATTATCCGAACTTTCCGGATTGAATGAACAGGATATTGATTTAAATGCGGGGATAGTGCGAGTTCAAGGTAAAGGAGCGAAACAAAGAATAGTACCAATTGGAAAATTGGCTTCTCAGGCAGTGAAACATTATATAGAGAAAAAAGCAACCCTCTTTGACGTGAAAGATAAAAAGGCTTTATTTTTAAATAGGCAGGGTAAAAGAATATCTAATCGTGGCATTCAGTTGAGAGTATATAAATGGCTTACCATGGTTTCAGAGAAAAAAGGATTAAGTCCTCATATCTTGCGTCATTCCTTTGCCACTCATTTACTGGACCGGGGAGCTGATCTTCAGGCAGTAAAAGAGTTATTGGGGCACAGTAGTTTATCAACCACTCAGGTGTATACTCATTTATCAACTTCCAGGTTGAAAAAAATTTATGAACAGGCACATCCAAGAGCAGAATAGATAACTAAATAATATATTACGCATCATAAAAAAAGGAGAATTACATGCAAGTAAAGGTGACAGCCAGACATTTTAAATTAACAGAGGAATTAAAAAAATATGCAGAAAATGAAGCCCTGAAATTAACCAAGTATTATGATGATATAATAGACTCAGAAATAATTCTGTGGTGGGAAAATAAAGACCGTATTGCTGAGATAAATCTTTCCGTGTATAATAAAATTATCACTGTACATGAAAGATCCGATAATATGGTTAAATCAGTAGATATGTGTATCGATAAATTAAAGAGAAAATTAAAAAAATATAAAGATAGACGTCGTGATTTTGAACATGAATCAGTAGATGAACATTTAGAAAATGAGGTAAATAAATAAATTCAAAAACTTTGACAGTTAAAACCTTATTGGAAGAAACTAAACAGTTATTAAAGTTTAAATTATTAACCCAGGATGCTGATCTGGATCGGGTGATCACCGAGGAGCATTTTCATCGACCCGGGGTGGCCTTAACCGGATTTGTGGATATTTTCACCTATCAGCGAATACAGATTTTTGGCAATACGGAACTTGCTTACCTGGAAAGCATAAGCAAAGAGAACAGGAAGAAAATATTAAAAAAAATATTTTCTTTTAATATACCCTGTGTCATAGTAACCAATGAAAAAAAGACGGTGCCTGAATTGATAGAATTGGCCAATAGTAAAGCAATTCCAGTTTTAAGCACACCTCTAAAAACCATGCAAATTTTTCAAGATCTTGGATTCTATCTGGAAGAAAAATTTGCTCCCCGCACTATTATACATGGCTGCTTGGTGGATATTTTTGGTATTGGTATATTAATAACCGGCAGGAGTGGTATTGGCAAAAGTGAACTTGCCCTGGATTTAATTACCCGGGGCCATCGTTTTGTCTGTGATGATGTAGTGACTATTACCCGTATGTCCGGGAATATTTTATTAGGAATAAGTAATGAAAAATTGCAGTACAACATGGAAATCAGGGGATTGGGAATAATTAATATCCACTCCATTTTTGGAATTAGGGCCATAAGAAGAAATAAAAGAATAGAAGTGGAATTAAAACTGGTTGACTGGGATAAATCAGAGAAATATGAACGGCTGGGCCTTGATGCAAAGCATACTGAGATACTGGGGTTGAAAATTCCCATTGTCCACCTTCCCATTTTTCCGGGAAAGAGCATATCCACTATTGCTGAAGTGATAGCGTTGAATGAATTGTGCAGATTAAATGGACAGTATAATGCCAAAGAGTTTAGTGATGAAATCACCCGTTACATGAAAAGAGATTTCCGATCACCAAGCAAGTACCGGGGTCCGGATTTCGAATAAAATAAGGGAAAAAATATGTTTTCTGAAGGTAAGACAGAAACCTATGTTGGTATAGTTGTATTTACAGCTATTATTTTATTAACCTTGGGCATTATCTGGGGTAAAAAGTTGCCGGTATTCACCAGGTATACTACCTATAATGCTGTTTTTAATAATGTGCAGGGGTTGGAAAAAAATGATCCGGTCATGGTGCACGGAATAAAAAAAGGAGAAGTAACGGATATCAAACTTCTTAAAGATAGAGTGCTGATAGAGTTTCGCTTAAAAAAGGAGATACAATTATTTGATGATGCCCGGGTTTATTTGGAAATAGAAGAACTCATGGGAGGGAAACAACTAACAGTATACCCCGGTACCGGGGATACGCTACTTAAAGCTAATCAAACCTTGAAGGGAGAAGTACGGGGAGATCTGCGGGTTATAATGGCTAATAGTGTACTGATAATGTTTAGAGTTGATTCTTTACTGCAGATGATGAATCGGATTTTCCAGGAAGAAAAGGTTACCCGTTTAATACGAAATGTAGAGGATTTATCTTTTCAGACTAAGGAGGTATTAATTGAGAATCGAAAGAGTCTTAATTCTACCATTTCCGCACTGAATGCCATAGCCACAAAATTTCAGACCGATTCCACTCTGGAGAATATTAATACCACTCTTCATAGTCTCAATAATACTGTGGTATTGATGGATACTACCATTTCCCTGTTAAATCCGGTTATAGAGCGATTACAAAATAAGGAAAGTACATTTGGTCAGCTGGTTAGTGATAAAAAGCTTTACCAGCAGCTGGTAATGACTACCACCAGTCTGGATTCGCTTATCAGAGATATGAAGAGAAATCCCAAGAAATATATTCATTTTTCCTTATTTTAGTTACCTAAATAATTATTGATATTAAGCATTTATCTGGTTACATTAAAACATGTTAAAAGAATTAATAGTAAAAACTTCTTCCAGAACTGAATTAGTTCTTATGGACCAGCAGGTTTCCCAGATTGTTGAGGAAAGCGGGATCGCTGAGGGAATCTGTCTTCTCTGGGTTCCCCATACTACGGCTGCGGTTACTATCAATGAAAATGCTGATCCGGATGTGGTTCGGGATATTCTCTACGAAACCGAGAAAATAGTTCCCTATCAGGATGGATATCATCACAGTGAAGGCAACTCAGATGCACATATCAAGTCCAGTCTGGTCGGCCCTTCTTTGAGTTTGATTATAAAAGCATCTAAGCTGGTTCTGGGAACCTGGCAGTCCATATACTTTTGTGAGTTCGATGGCCCCAGAACCCGCCGCCTTCTGGTTAAGGTAATGGAGGGTTGAGTGATTCTCTCCCGACTCGGGGAATTTGGTATAATCCAGCGGATTAAAAATATTCTTGAAACACATTCTTCCGATATAAAAATAAGTATTGGTGATGATGCTGCAGTTTTCCAATCTCATCCTGGTTACTGGACAGTAATAACCACGGATGTGCTGGTCGAGGGAATCCATTTTGATCTGTCCTATACGCCTCTAGAATCACTGGGATGGAAGCTGATGGCTGTTAATATAAGTGATATTGCAGCCATGGGTGCTATTCCCCGCACAGCAGTAATTTCATTAGCTTTGCCAGCCAGCTGGACCGGAAAACAGATTGATGAACTGTCCCAAGGAATAGCAGCCTGCAGCAAGCAGTACAATTGTGATGTGATTGGCGGTGATACCGTGCGTTCGCAAGGGACTGCATTTCTAGCCGCCACCGTGACCGGAGAAGTGGAACCGGAATGTTGTGCCAAACGGAGTGCAGCCCAGACCGGTGATCTCATATGTGTAACCGGAGTTTTGGGTGGTGCGAAAACCGGCCTTCAGATTCTTTCTACCCGCCCCCCAAGAAAAAGAGGGCAAAAAGCAGCAGAGCATTTTTTGACTCCCCGGCCCAGAGTACAGGAGGCGCGCCTTCTGGTCAAAGAGGTAGGCATTAATGCTCTCATCGATATCAGTGACGGACTGTCAGCAGAAATT
This sequence comes from uncultured bacterium, assembly GCA_964554015.1. Lineage (GTDB taxonomy): Bacteria > Zhuqueibacterota > QNDG01 > QNDG01 > CAYUAG01 > CAYUAG01. The sequence continues at coordinate 16,864 of CAZKMO010000005.1, read as the reverse complement.
CACCATATCTGCACCAGCAGTAATAAAGGGTGTATTATTAAGGGAGATAAAATTCCGGTTGCGGATGGGTTGAAACCCTTATACCCGAAGGAAGATAAGCCCCTTTTTTTTGAAGCTTTAGAAAGCGGTGAGGAGTATGAACTGCTGTTTACCATTTCTGAAGATAAATATAAGATATTGCAGCAGAAGAAGATTTTTAAAAGCGGTTTTATCAGTGTAATCGGAACCATTAAGGATAAAAGTGCAGGTTTGCATTTGGTCTACAATAATAAAAAAATTTCCTTACCAAAGCGGGGATGGGATCATTTTAAATCCAAATAACAACAATAAAAATATTCAACCGTATGCTGGGCTGGCAAAATTTTATGATAAAGTAATGGATCATGTTGATTATACTGCCTGGGCTGATTATATATCTATGATATTCACTACCTATGGTTCTGATATTTTTGAGGTGGTGGATTGTGGTTGCGGCACCGGGAGTATAGTATATAAACTGGAAAAAAGGGGATATTGGGTGGTCGGTTTCGATCTTTGTTTTAATATGGTAAAAAATGCGCTTTTTAAAACCAATGGAATTCTGTGGCAGGGTAATCTGAAATCTTTAGCCCTGAAAAAAGGATGGGACGCACTTCTCTGTATTTATGATACTATTCAATACTTAGATCAGAATGAGATAAAAATTTTTATGCGGGAAGTGAAAAGGGTTTTAAAAAAAGGGGGATTGTTCATTTTTGATGTAGTGACCAAAAGGAATATTGAAAAATACTGGATAGATTTTACTGGTAAAGAAAATATTAATGGGTACGAAGTTGCCCGAAGAAGCTGGTTTGAAAGAGATAAAGAGATTCTCCATACCAGAATTCAGTGTACACATCAATTATCATCCCTGATGACCACTGAACATCACATTCAGTATATTTATGATCTGGACAGGTACAGGGAACTATTCAATGATAAGCAGTGGAGGTTGGTTGGCTGTTTTCATGAGTTTACCTTCAAACCGGCTGATCATAATTCGGAACGAGTACATTTTGTCTTCCTGAAGGAGGAATCGTGATTGAACTGAAAGATGTTTGTTATTCGGTTAAAGGGGAATTGATATTAGAGGATATTAATCTGGTGGTGGAAGCGGGAGATTTTGTGAGTATCCTGGGTCCCAGCGGAGCCGGGAAAAGCACGCTTCTTAATCTCATGCATATGAAAATTTTCCCAGTTAGTGGATATCTGAGGGTTATAGAGTATAATATATCCAATGTGAGTCCGAAACATATCCCTCTCTTACGCAGGAAAGTAGGAATGGTGTATCAGGATTTTAAGCTCCTGGAAGACCGAGATGCCTATGAGAATATTGCCTTTGCTTTGTGGGCAACCGGGGTAAGAAGAAAAACAATCAAGAAAAGGGTGTTGTACGTACTGGCTGAAGTAGGGTTAAGTCATAAACGTTACTCCCAGGTTACCAAACTGTCCGGAGGTGAACAACAGAGAGTATCCATTGCCAGAGCTCTGGTTAATGAACCTTACATTCTTTTAGCTGATGAACCGACTGGCAATCTTGATCCTGAAACCAGTCATGAGATAATTGAACTGTTAAAAAGAATAAACCAGAAGGGGACAGCTGTAGTCATGGCCACCCATAAATCCGATATAGTGGATACTTTGCCAGGCATAACGTATAGACTTAATCAGGGGAGAATGGTTGAATGAGTTTAAATCTTGTTTACACAGTACGGGAAGCATTTAAGGGGCTGAAGAGGCACAGGTTCTCTTCCTTAATGACTATGCTGTCTATTACCATCAGTCTGATTATTTTAGAGGGATTTTTGGTTTTAACCTTTAACCTGAAAAGGGGAGTTGATCTTTTTAAGCAAAGACTGGGAGTAGAGATATTTATTGATAGCAGTTTGAGTGCTGAGGAAACAGAAAAATTGCGAAATCGTATTGTTGAACTCAAAGAAGTGGAAAAGGCTGTTTTTGTATCTCAACAACAGGCCCTGGAAGAGTTTAAAGCAGAGTTTGAAGAGGATATAGTGAAAATAATTGGAGAAAATCCTTTGCCTGCTTCCATCCGCCTAGAACTGGCAAAATCCTACCGAACCACCAGGGAGGTGGAAAAACTGGAGACTAAATTGTTATCTTTTCCCGGAGTAGAAGATGTGATCTATCACGGAGAAATTTTCAAAATTGTGAATCGATACAGCCGTATCGGTATGATGATCCTTATGGCCCTTTTTTTGGTAGTGCTATTTGCCTCGATTTTACTTATAACCAATACCTTACGTTTGACAATTTTATCTCAACAACGATTAATCTCCGTTATGCAGTTAGTAGGAGCCACAAAAGGCTTTATTCAACGCCCCTATCTTATACAGGGGTTGTTTCATGGTCTGGCTGCCGGATGCATTTCCAGTGCTCTTATTTTATTTTTAGTAGAGGTGATTAACACTTTTTATGGTGATGTGCTCATTTTAAGGGAATGGTTACTTCTGATACCAATTGTTGTGGGTTTGTTTATGGGAGTTCTGGGAAGTTACATTGGAGTAAGAAAATTTTTAAGTCAATAATACTATAAGGTTGTTAAATTAAGATAAATTGATGAATAAAAATAAATATAAATCTAAAATAATAGATTTTTTGGATAGCCATTCCAAACAGATTTTTAAAAGAAGAACCTTAGCCAGGCGTTTGCAGATTCCCAATAAACATTATCAGGATTTCAAACGGATGCTGGATACCTTAGTAAAACAGGGGAGTATTCAGCGTTACAAAGGACACTGTTATGGTGTGCAGAAAAGTGATAATTTGGTAACCGGCACGCTAGAAGTAAAAACAGAAGGATTTGGATTTTTAAAGAGAGATGATGGGGGCAGAGATATCTTTATTAGTCAGCGGAATATGGGATCTGCTCTGCATAAAGACAGAGTGCAGGTTACTTTATGGGCTGTTCCCAAACATAAGGGTAAATTGTGTGAGGGAAAAGTTCTTAAGGTATTGGAACGATATCATGAATATATAGTAGGCACCTTTACCGAGGGAGGGGATGTCCACTATGTTATTCCCGATGATTTAAAAATCAGCCATGATATTCTCATCACAGAACAGGAGAAGTTCGGAGCTAAACCCGGGCATAAGGTTGTGGTGGAACTGAAGCCCAGGGAAGACGGGAGAGAGCCCTTACAGGGAAGGATAGTCACAGTAATCGGATATCCTGAGGAGAAGGGTGTGGATGTTTTATCCATAGTGTATGATATGGGAATTCGGTACTCTTTTCCGGATCAGGTGAAAAAAGATGCTGAAGGATTATCCGGAGAGATTAGGGAAGCTGAATATAAAAAGCGTCTGGATTTACGGGAGAAATTAATATTTACCATAGATCCGGAAGATGCCCAGGATTTTGATGATGCCGTATCCCTGGAAAGAAAGGAGAATGGCAAGGTATTACTGGGTGTTCATATTGCCGATGTAAGTTACTGGGTGCCGGCTATGTCCAATATGGATCAGGAAGCGCTGGAAAGAGGTAACAGTGTCTATCTGGTGGACAGAGTGATTCCTATGTTGCCGGAAAAGATTTCAAATAATATCTGCAGCTTACAGCAGGGGGAAGACCGACTGTGTTACAGTGTTTTTATGGAGATGGATTCCCAGGGAGAGGTAATAGATTATGATTTCCAGGAGAGTGTAATAAACAGCAAATACAGATTTTCCTATAAAGAAGTACAGGAAATTTTAGACAGAGTATTGTCGAAAAATGAGAATAACCGGAAAAGGAAAACGGACTATTCGGAAACCTTACAAAATACTTTGATAGATATGTATCACCTGAGTATGAAGTTAAAGGCCAGATGGCGGGAAAAAGGATTGATAGATTTCAGTACTCTGGAACCTGAGGTACTGCTGGATTCTGAAGGTAATCCCTATGACATCAAAATCCACCAGATGCTTGCCAGTAATGAAATCATTGAAAGTTTCATGCTTAGGGCCAATCGTACGGTTGCTGAGCATATCCAGCAGATCAGAGAAACAGGCAAGGGAAAATTTCCTTTTGTCTATCGTATTCATGAAAAACCAACCAGGGAAAAAGTGGCGGAACTAAGCAGGTTTGTCAGAATTTTGGGGTATGACTTTAATGCAGGGAAAAGGATGCAATCGAAAAAGTTACAGCGTCTTCTCCAGCAGGTAAAAGGAACCCGGCATGAATATCTGGTGGAAAACATTGCTCTCCGGAGCATGATGAAAGCAAAATATTCCAAGGCAAATCCCGGGCATTTTGGTCTGGGTTTTCCTCATTATACCCACTTTACTTCCCCCATCAGACGGTATGCAGATCTTACCGTGCATCGTTTGTTAAAACATTACTGTGGAAATCGGGTTGGCGCACCTGAATTTTCCCGGTCTCTTACTGAAATCTGTAAGATTACCTCGGAAAGAGAAATAACTGCTGAATCTGCAGAAAGGGAGTCAATTAGGGCAAAGCAGGTACAGTTCATGGCCCATAAAATTGGGCAGGAGTTTTCCGGTATTATTTCCGGTATTGTTCCCTTTGGATTATTTGTGGAAATACCGGAATATCTGGTAGAAGGGTTGATTGCCCTCAGGGATTTGTATGATGATTACTATATCCATGATGAGGAGCATTATTGTTTATTAGGGGAGAAAAGAGGACGCAGGTTTCGCATCGGCGATCCGGTCAGAGTCCGGGTAAAAAGGGTTCTTTTGCAAATGAGGAAAATTGATTTTGATATTGTATACGAGGAGTGATGGTATAATTTTCCTTTCCGTAGATATAGATATTCGATCGATGAAAAGTATTTAAAGTGTTATGGGATTATGGAAAATGGAGTAAAGGAGAAGGGAGAATGGAAGCTTGAAATATTGGAATAATGGAATAATGCACCTCATAAATCCCAAATCACAAGCACCTAATATCAAATAAATTACAAATCCCAATGACCAAAATGATCAAGTGAAATTGTCGTTGTTTGAAATTTGGAATTTGATAATTGGGATTTATTTGTGATTTATTATTTGATTATTGTTATTTTTTTCCTTCAACAAAGCCTGTACTGAGCTTGTCGAAGTACTCAGGGCAAGCTTTTGTCACGTCGTTTTAACTCAGGGCATGCTTTTGTATTTGTTTTATCTTTTATCCTTTATCCCTTATCCTTTATCTTTTATTCCTCTAATTACAGCTTGCCAGAGTGTCATTATCAGCATCCGGGGATTGAAATTTCACATCATCAAATCCATCCCCTTTTTCATCAGTCAGGCGGAAGTAAAAACCCATGTATCCTAATCGGTGACAGGTCTTAATAAGAATTCGATTAATACCCGGCTGCAGAGAAACCTGCACCATATCATCATCTATTAAAGCTTCCCGATATCGATTGGATCGCCATACTTCTTCCCCATTTATCCACACTTTTATAGGATCGGTTGCACCTAGACGAATCCAGGCTTGCCGGGTATCCGGGCAGAGCACATCTACAGCTGCATAAGCAACTGACCAATCAGAATCAGCTATATCCTGTTTTAAATTTAGGAATCCATCCGCATGGTCGTCTTTATGCGGCAGCCATTTGATTTTACCGGTTCGGCCTTTATAATCCATATCCCACTGTAATTTTTTTTCGGGAGGATAGCTTTTCAAAAATCCCTTTGTATTATCAAAGGGGCCGATTACCCGCCAGTCTGCTTCCGGAGGCATTCCCATCCGCTGCCATTGTTTTTTGGCATCATTCAGTTTACCGGAGATGGTAAACAGATCAGCCAAAGTACCGCGAAATCCCATTTCATAGGATTTGTGATTTGCTTCTGACATTTTACTAATCAGATAATTGTAAAAGCTTATCCCTGATTCCGGGTGCTGCTTGTAATATTGGTTGATAATAAAGAAATAATTAAAAAATCCGATATAACCGAAGTTTTTGGTAAACTCCAGAAATTGAATGAGAAGGCTGGCATTGGCATCCCGCCAGACTCCTCCCTTTTGTTCGGCTACTCCCATATCTAGTTCCAGCAGGGTACGCATGAATACACCCCGAAGTTTAACCAGGGTGCGGTCAGCATTTTCAATAGCACAATTGATCTCTTTGAGGGTTTTTTCAGGTTGAATTCCGTATTGTAGGGATAACATGAATAAGGTGGCGAGATGACTCATGCTTTCATCCTGGTAATCGATTTTTTCCCGGATTTGCTCATAATGCTGGTTTAAAAATTTCCGAACTTCTTCTTGCTTATTCTGCTTTTGAAATACTTCCGTGGTCCGAATCAGGGGAGCGGGATAAAAGTTCAATTCATCCAAAGCCTTTTCGAACTGCCTTAGGGCAGCCTCTGTTTTGCCTCGACGCAGATCAATCACCCCCAGCAGGTAATAGGTATAGGCTTTTTGGGGACTACTGGGAAGAATGTCACAATAATTCTGATAGGTTCTATACGCCTTATTATATTTTCCCTGATCCAGGTAAACCTGCCCCAGATGATCCCAGGATCCCACAAAGTTTTTATTCTTATCCAGGGCTTTTTTAAAGTAGGATTCCGCCTCCTTGAACTTACCCTCGATCCAGAGGATTTCACCCATGCTGTCATAAGGATTGGGTTCGTCCGGCACAAGTTGTATGTATTTTTCCATAACCTTTTTGGCTTTTTCAAAATTACCGAGGTAAGCATTAATATAAGCAATTTGATTGAGGGTAAGTTTGTGCTTGGGATTAAGTTGCACTACTTTCTTGTATAATTTCAGGGCATCTTCATAGCGTCGATTACCAAAATAATAATTGGCAAGTTGATGCATGAATTCGGTATCATTAGGAAAGTCTTCACTCATTTGGTTTGATACCTTGGTTATTTTTTCACCATTACCATCCAGTACAGCTTCAAAAAGATCGATCTGGTATTTTTCTTTAAGGGTGGCTTTATCTCGTAGTGATCTGGTTTTGCGGAAAACTTCCATAGCTTTTTGTACTTGTTGCAAACTTAGATAGGACATGGCCAGCATGAAATGCGCTGAGACAAAAGTGGGGTCTTTTTCAATGGCCTTTTGAAATTCGGCTAGAGCCTCTGCGTTAAGAATTTTGTTTCTGTATTCTATGCCGGCAGTATAATGCCGCCAGGCTGAAACAGATTCAGTGGATAAATCGGCAAGTTTTTTATAGTCTTGTTGACCTTTTAGAGATATCTGCAGGTCATTTTTTAGTTTCTGGGTGAGTTGATCAACCATAGCAAAAAGGTTTTCCATGCTCGGCCCCTCCACGCTTTCTTTGCTGAGGAGCATACCCTGTTTAGGTTCGTGCAGGCTTACATTGATCTGCAGGCTGTCTCCGTTTTTGCTGATGTTACCGGTCAAAATGGTTTCTACATTTGCTTCTCGAGCAAATAGGGCTGCCATATCCAGATTCATGTTTTCGGTGGTGCCATCAGTGCCGATGCGTTGGGCAATTTCGTATAAACGGTCTGTACCCAGAACGGAGAGGGAGTGATATTGACTCAGGGCCCGGATAAACATTTCTGTTAATCCTTTGCGCAGCCATTCCAGATTTTCATCTCCAGTATTATTTTGGAAAAAGAGAACAGCCAATGACCGCCGTTGCTGTTCCTCCAGATAAATGGTGGTGGAAAGTTGGGCGTCTGTTCCCTTATCAAAGGTATCATCCGAAAGTTTTATTTTACGCTGCTCCCGGGAACAATTAGAGAAAATTATTAGAATAACAAGTAAGCTTAAAATATATTTTAATTTGAATCGCATAGATATTCCTTCCTTTTAATTTGATTATATAATACACTCGTTATACGATATTTGTGTGGATTTTGGTTCACTGAAAATAAGATTAATGTAGGATTCTGACTGTAACCAGGGTAATATCATCGTGAGGAACAGCGTTAAGAGTAAACTCTGCAATATGGCTTAGAATTTCTTCATTTATGGAGGCCGAATCAGGTGCAGTTGAATCCCTAAAAAGATGTAGAAGCCGTTCTTCACCGAATTCCTTTTTGGCTTGATTACGTGCTTCAAAAGCACCATCAGTGTATAACAAAAGCCGGTCACCGGGCTGGAGTTGAATTTGTTCCTCCTCAAGTGTCTGATTAAATACGGTTCCCGGATCCAGTCCCAGGCCAATGCCCTCAGGAACCAGACAATCAATTCCCTTTTTCTCAGTTTTTTGGATGATGAGGCCGTTGTGCCCAGCCCGACAAAAAGTGCAGGTTCTGGTCTTATGGTCTAGCACTGCATAGATCATGGTAACAAAAATCTTACGATCCATCTGATCCCAGAGAAGTCGGTTGAGGGCAGACAAGACTGCCCGGGGTGAAGGAATGGTCTGAGAGAGGGAGAGCATGAGTCCTTTTACCATAGCCATATAAAAAGCAGCTGAGGTGCCTTTTCCGGTTACATCTGCTATCACCATACCAGTTTTATTGGCTTCAATGGGAAAGAAGTCGAAATAATCACCGCCAATTTCGGCTGCCGGCAGGCAGATTCCATGGATATCCAGTCCCTCCAAAACGGGCATTGTATAAGGCAAAAGACTTTTTTGAACATTTTGGGCGATTTCCAGTTCGCGTTTAAGCCGTTCTTTTTCGGTAAGCTCTTGCAGTAGCAGGGCATTTTCAATAGCCATAACTGCAGGAGTAATCAGGGTGGTAAAAAAGGTCTGTTTGTCTTCCTGAAAATAAGTTCCTTTGGGAGGTTCGAGGAGGAAAAGACCCAGGCAGTCTTGCTGTATAAGCAGAGGTGCTACTAGGGCATTATCAGTCAGATGGTAATAAGCATGAAGATGGGAATAAAAATTCTGATATTTGTTCAGGGATCCCAGGGTTCTGGGGGAGGGATTCCGCTTAATGTCTTTAAACAATTGAATCTTTCCCCGAATTCCGGTTTCCCGGGAATCCGTCATGGTATCAATATCCCTTAAAAAGATATCGCCGCCACTAGTGTGGGTGCAGAGCAATAGTATTCCCTTTTGTGCTTGTAATGCATGGGTGATATGATCACGGATCATACTTGATACAGTTAGCAATTCCAGGTTGGTACCAAGTTCACGAGTGAAGTCTTCTATCACTTTTTTTTCCTGCAGACCGCGAACCATGAAGTTAAAGGTTCGAGCCATGGTGCCGATTTCATCCCGGGAAGCAATTTCCACTTTCTGATTCAAATCCCCCTGAGTGATCCGTCCCATAGCAGTAGTAAGTGTACTGAGGGGATTGATGATGCGATTGCTGAGAAAGAAAGCCATCCAGATACCCAGAGAGGTAAAGATTACCCCCAGTATCAGATTGCGGATAAGATTGGTTCGGAGGGAATCATTAAGGGTAACCAGAGAGAATCCCACTTTCACCGTACCGGAGTGACGGTCACCGAGCATGATGTTTACTGATTTAGATTCCAGATCACGCTGGCTTGATTCTGCCACCTGACGGGCAATGAGACGCCGGACCATGGATTCCAATTGTGCTTGGGAGGGAGGGAAAACCTCATCTATCTCGATCCAGTCTGTATTGATTACATGAACTCGAAGGTTTCCCTGATCATCCTCAATGGCAATATATACAATATCCGGATTCAGGCGAAGCTGATTTTCAATGTAATTCTGGTAAACACCCCAGTCCTGAGTTTCCACGGATCGTATGGTGGCAATGTTTCGGGCCAATCGCTCCATGCGGAGTTGAACTTCCTTGATGGCTATTTTTTGTTGACGGATGGTAAAAACATAGGTGACTATAGCCATCATAGTCAGTACAAATATCAGGAAGGCGAGGCTGAGTTTAAATTTAAGAGAAATTTTGGGGTGGAAACCAAGCATAAGATATCCTTTCCAGGGAACATGCAGTAGAGAATAATTTGCATTCTAAAATTATAATACGATTTTTTCAGCTATTAGTTTAGTAAATCAATTATAGTCTAAAATATAGTAATTTTGGATGAATATAGAAATAAAAAGAAAAAAAATTTTCAGTTTTTCAAGAAGTGGAATAAAGAGAAGCGGGAATAAGGGAATAATGGAATAGTAGAATAATGCACCTCATAAATTCCAAATTTGAAAATTGGTTTAGTTTCATTACAAACATTTTTACAATAATCGTCATTGATTGCGCATTAAAGGTCTGTAAGGTTACTTTTTTTTAAAAAAAAGTAACCAAAAAAACATCCGGCAAGCTGGAAATCTGCTAAAATACACTGCTTGCTCACTGAAGCAATGTAAACTCACCTGTGGAATTCAGGGAAAAAATATTATTAATAAAAATTGAGTATTCGGTTATTATAGATTTTTTTTGATTTAAATAAAAATTCCACAGGTTCAAACATACATTGCTTCCGGGCGTTCCCAAACAGCGTATTTTTTAACGCAGATTTCCAGATGCCGGATTACCACCCCCCCTTCCATTATTCCACTATTCCAATATTTCATTTATTATATGATTATAGTTATTTTGTCTTTTGTCCCTTCGACAAAGCCTGTACTGAGCTTGTCGAAGTACTCAGGGCATGCTTTTATCTTTTATTTTATTCATTATCCCACTTTTTTACAAACTATAGAATCTTTTCCTTAAAAAATGATCATAATATAAACAGTTTGCATAATTTCAATTAATTATATAAATTTCATATATATGTATTAATAATAAACAGTATAGTCAGAGTAAAATTATTTACATAAAAGTTATTAATCAACATGAAATTTCCCCAAAAGAAAATTGATCTTCCTCCTCGCCTATTTACAGTTCTGGTAACAGCAGGGTTGCTTCTGTTGCTGTTTGTCACTTTCTCTTGGCTCGAGTCCTCCAGAACAAAATCAAATTTTGTTTCTATACTGGAAGATGAAGGCTTTACTCTTTTGGATGTACTCATAGCCAGCGGAGAAAGATCTATACTTGCCTATGAGGAAACAGAACTTTTGATGCAGTCAAGACTATTGGATAATGCCTATTGGATTGAACGACTTGATTTTCAAAGGAAGATTTCCATACCGCTACTGGATGAAATAGCATCTGAGACATCGCTTTACAGGATTCTGATATTTAATAACTCGGGAGAACTCATTCTCAGCAGTACCTCAGTTCATGATGCTGAGGATCAGAAGTTTTCAGCAGTGAAAAATGATGTTAAAGAATTTCTTACTCAGGATTCACCTGATTCCTTGATAATCGGTTTCCGGCAGGGGCGTTCTCCTCTGCAGCAGCGGTATGCGGTGGTTGCCAGGCGCAGAAGAGGAGGGGCTATTGTTGTGGTGGGAGATGCGGCCAGACTTATTAAATTTCGCAGAGAGCTTGGGCCTGGCAGACTCATTCAGGAAATCGGGGATCAACCCGGTATCGAATATGTAGTTCTTCAGGATACAGTGGGAATTATGCTGGCAAGTTCAGCTGTTACCTCTATGAGCCGGATTCAGTCGGATTTCTTTCTTACCGGAATTTATCAAAACAAGTCAAGGGGCAGCCGTTTTTATAAGTGGCAGAATAAAAATGTGTTTGAGATTGCCGGGGGTTTTCTGGTGGAAGAAAATAATTTTGGCTTATTCAGAATCGGACTGGAAACATCCCACTATCGGCAGATTCTGAGAAATACCCGTTACCGGTTAGTTTTTATTGTATTACTTTATGTTTTGGCAGGAGCTGCGGGAATAAGTTTTTTTGTATCCAGGCAGAACCTCAGGCTTCTTTCTCAGGCGTACAAACGAGTACAGACTCATACGGGTGAAATTTTGCAAAATTTGAAGGATGGGGTTATAGCAGTTGATAAAACCGGTAAGATTACAGTTTTTAATGATGCTGCCGCTAGTATATTTCATATTTCTTCCTCAAAAGCTATTGGCAGACAAGCTGTCGCAATTAATCAGTCAACTTTTGCCCTGATACAGGAATCACTTGAGACTGGAAGACCGGTTGAACGGATTCGGGAAAAAGTGGTTATCCGGAACAGGGAAAGGATCCTTTCCCTGTGTACTTCCATTTTGAAAAATGACCAGGGTTTAATCGATACGGTTATTCTGGTTGTTACTGATTTAACCGAGCAACAAAGGTTGGAGGATGCTTTGCATCGGGAAGAGAAGCAGAGTGCTATGGGAAGACTGGCGGCCGGAGTTGCTCATGAAATTAGAAATCCGGTGAATGCCATCAGCATGATTGCTCAACGGTTCTTAAATGAATTCAAACCTACAGCAGACAGAGAAGAATTCGAGAGTTTGGTTAAAACCATGATCAACGAGTCAAAAAGAAGTGAAGAAATAATCCGACGTTTTCTGGAATTTGCCCGGCCGGCAGCGTTGAATCTGGAAGTTACCTCAGCAAAAGAGCTAATGGGGGAAGTAGTAAATATTATGAAAAGCAGTACAGAAGTAAAAAATGTTGAACTGAAGCTTGCCGTGATCAATGATGCCAGGTTACATATCGACACTAGTCAAATTAAACAGGTGTTTATTAATTTGATTCAAAACAGTCTGGAGGCAATTTCCGGTGAAGGGTGTATTACCATCTCTGCCAAGGTTGAAAAGAAGAACTATTTGATTACTGTTGCTGATACCGGAAGGGGAATTTCCCCAGAGCATATTGACAAAATATTTGATCTTTATTATACTACCCGTAAAGAAGGTCTGGGTATGGGACTGGCAATTGTTTATCAGATTATAAATCGTCATAATGGGAGTATTGAAGTAACCAGCCGCAAGGGAGAGGGAACACAATTTACTATTACCTTGCCCATAAAGGACAAATAATGAGGAAAAATACCATACTCATAGTCGATGATGAGAAGGCACAGAGGGAGACCTTATCCGGATATCTTAAAAAAAAGGCAATTACAGTACTTACCGCCGGGAATGGTAAGGCAGCATTACAAATTATCAAAGATCAGTTAATTGATATCATTCTGACGGATATACGAATGCCGGAAATAACCGGACTGGAACTCTTACGGCAGGTTAAGAAGATTAATCCCGAAATAAGTGTGGTTATGATTACTGCCTTCGGCAGAGTGGAGGATGCAGTGGAAGCTATAAAAGTCGGGGCTGAGGATTATATTCAAAAACCAATTGATCTGAGTTATCTGGATATTGTCATAAAGAAAATTATAGATAAGAAGAGAATTTTATCTGAGAACAGGGAATTAAAGGCGGCTTTGCAGGATCGATATAATTTTAAGCAGGTGGTCAGCGGCAGTGAAAAAATGGAAGAGGTCATAAATCTGGCCGGAAGGACAGCAGCCAGCAGGGCATCTGTGCTGCTTCGAGGAGAAAGCGGAACTGGAAAGGAGATTATTGCCCGAGGCATTCATTTTAACAGCTCCCGGAAAAACAAATCATTTATTCCGATCAATGTGGCTGCAATACCGGATAATTTAATAGAGAGTGAGTTTTTCGGTCATGAAAAGGGTGCGTTTACCGGAGCAGACAAGCAACGCCGGGGACGTTTTGAACAGGCGGATCAGGGTACCCTTTTTATCGATGAAATTGGTGATATTCCTGTATCAAGTCAGGTAAAGCTACTACGGGTTTTGCAGGAACAGTCATTTCAGCGGGTGGGCGGTACCGAAGAGATAGAGGTTGATGTACGTATTATCGCTGCCACCAATCAGAATCTTGAAGAAATGATCCGTAAGGGACAATTCAGAGAAGATCTTTTTTACCGGCTTAATGTGGTACCTATCTACATTCCTCCCCTGCGGGAAAGACGGGAGGATATTCCCTTGCTGGCTGATCATTTTTTGCGTAAATACAGGAGCCAGGAAGACAAAGAGATAAAATCGATCTCCAAAGAAGTGATGGATATTCTCATGAAATATGATTATCCCGGTAATGTCAGAGAACTTGAAAATATTATGCAGCGGAGTGTGATAATGGCAAGAACCGATATGATTACCTTGGATGATTTGCCTCCCCATATTACCCAATTAGAAAGTGAAGTGGTCCGTACCGAAAGTTCTTCCCTTCCCGAACAGGTGAAGGCTCTTGAAATAAATATGATACGCCATGCCTTGCAGGAATCCGGTGGTAATCAAAGTCAGGCTGCCAGATTTCTGGAAATTACGGAAAGAAATTTACGATACAAAATGAAGAAATATAATATGAAATAAGTCATTGTCTTAACAAAGTAATTGATTAAGAAGCCTCGCGGGAATAATCCGTAGAGGCTTTTTTATTATAATTTAATAATAGTATATTTTATATCATTCCTATGGAATGATTTCAGGTTAATTCCTTTGGATCAATTTTTAACGAATTGAATGGGTATAAAAAGATTACTGCCATAAGGTTTTTCTCCCTTTTAGTATCATGGAACCAATTTCCAATTTTCTCGACTTAATGGGCGAGTTGATTCGACAAAATTGTCGAGATTATTATCCTGTCGCAAAATCAGAACTCAACGTAAATCTCTGGAAAATATTGTCTTAGATTATAGGTATTTTATTTGGTATAGCCTTTGCATATTCACAGACCAGTAGATGATAATTAAAAATAAATAACATAAAATGAGAAAGGAGAAAACAATGAAACAGAGTATTAAATTTTCGTTTATAACCGTTATAACACTATTAGTCCTGACAGTAACAAGTCAGGTAATGTTTGCCCAGACCGATGATTTATCCGGAGTTCCCACCGGTGGTTACGGCAGAGATTTTGTTGATGCAGACGGAGACGGATATAATGATAATGCCCCGGATTATGACGGTGACGGAATCCCTAATGGTCAGGATACGGATTATCTCAGAACAGGCATCGGAAACAGACACGGTTTTATGGATGCGGATGGTGATGGCATCAATGACTATTTTCAGGATTTTGACGGAGACGGAATACCAAACGGAAAAGATCCTGATTATGTACGTCCCCGGGACGGAAGCGGACGTAAGATAAGGCAGGGTTACAGCAGACAAGGTTATCTGAATAATTGGCAGAGAGGAAGCGGTGCCTGTGGAGGAACCGGTGGTTCCTCAAATCGAGGAGGCCGGGGCAGAGGCAGACGGTAAATAATCACGTAAGGTTACGGGGCTGTCAGAATGAATCCATTGATTGACTGACCGGAATTAACTCCGTGGCAGATCAGTCAGTTAATAAAACGAGGTATGGATTTAAGAATATTTTGCACAGCCCTGTAATATTTTTTAATTATAAAAATGGAGGGTTGCATCATGATTAAGAAAATGTTACCAGGCAGTGCAAGAAGTCTTTTACTGTTGGTACTGTTTCTGATGAGTATTCAGCAGGTGTTTGGTCAGGGACCCAGACGAAAACGGCATATTGTTATCGAACCGCACTCTGCGCGGGTGCAGGTCAACGACCAGGTTCAGTTCAGTGCCACCATTATTGAGAGGAACGGGCAGGAAACGGATACTGTTTTTACCTGGAGTGTGGATGCAACCGGATTCGGAGAAATTTCAGATAACGGTACATTTACGGCTGTGGAAAGAGGCAAGGGATATGTTTATGCTTCAGCCGGTGAACTCAATTCCAGTGCTCATGTTTCCGTGATAGATACTGTCTGCGGAGATCCCCAAAGATCGGAGTGGTCTTATCTTGAAATTACTCCTGCGGACACCCTGGTAACCATGGGTGAAACGGTTCAGTTTTCTGCAGCACTGGTTGACAGTGCCGGAAATAGTCACGATACCACAGTAACCTGGAGTCTTCGGGGCAATCAGGTCGGGACCCTTACTGCTGACGGTCTTTTTACCGCCACTGACAAGGGAGCCGGACTGATCAGAGCATCGCTGGCAAAATTCAGCAGCACAACCCATATTCTGGTTTCCACAACTGCCGACACCGCCTCCAGAGATACCATCCGCATTCGGTTCCGGGACCGGGATGGAGTTATGCTGGGAGACAGCTGTAGAGTTAATGACAGCAATATTTTTGTCATACACGGTCTGTCTTTTCCCCTGAATGTACTGAATGGAGGTGAAATAGTCTTTCCACCGGGAAGTCTCACCGAAGATATTGAAATCGATATAAGTTTAACCGAGGCAGCCATTATTGGAGCAGATTCAACCGTTAGCTTTGCCGATCAGATTCTCAATGGAATAAGTTTCAAGGTCTATGTTAATGGTATCCTTATAAGCCCGTATTATTTCACCGAGCCGGTTCAGCTTATTCTTCCTTATAAAGAGGTGCTCTGGGATTCCCTGGGGCTCACCGAAGAGGATCTCTGGATATTTTTCTACAATACAGCCGGTGAATATAATGGAGACGGTATTACCAATATTGTGGTTGATACGGCTATGAATAAAATTTATGCTGATATAATACATTTTTCTGATCTGGTTATTACCTCCAGCCATTGTGCCTGTACAGGCATATCTCAGGACAGCCCGTATGTTCCCCGTCAGCATCGGTTGTATGCCAACTATCCCAATCCCTTTAATCCTAAAACACGTATTGCTTTTTATCTGGGTGGCAGCAGGACACAGTTGGTCACCTTAACCATATACAATATGTTGGGACAACACATCCGCACTCTGGTTAATGGTATCCGTTCACCTGGCAGTTACTCGGTAACCTGGGATGGCAGGGATAAAGCAGGCCGGCTGCTTTCTTCAGGTATTTTCATTTATCAGCTTAAAGCCGGTGATGTTTCTATCTGTAAAAGAATGTTGCTTATTGAATAAAGAAAAGACCGGGGACAGGGAAATTTTCCATCTCTGTCCCCGGTCTTTTTATGCCCTGAAAAGTATTTGACATTAGGGTTCATTAAAAGTATATTATATATATGAATTTAAGAAAAAAAATTTTACTATTTGTAACCAGTGGATGCCTTTTTACTTATGCTGTGGTTAGGGCCCAATCCGGAAGCATGAAAATCGGCTTTGTTGACAGAAACAAAGATGGTGTCAATGACAATTTTTGTGATGCTGACGGGAATGGTATCAACGATGTGAACA